>CAZOSI010000195.1:0-5766 GCA_964582485.1 uncultured Novosphingobium sp. | reverse complement strand
GGGTTTCGGCATCCGCAGAGATGTTCGAGCCTCGGACGCGGAATAGGGCGTTGTCCCAAACTTCGGTTCCACCTGCAAAGCGCCGGGTCATATCAAAGCCGGTCGGTCCGCGTGGAGTATGGCAGCTATCGCATGCCATCACCGCTTCGACGAGATATCGCCCACGCTCGACTTCGGCCTCCAAGTCGTTTCGATGCTTCAGATGGACTGCAACGGCGACGACCGAGGCCAGCACAATCGCCATGAATGCGACGCGCTGCCAGTTCGATACAACCCAAGCTCCCACAAACGCCCCTTCGGTACTCAGACTGCCTAGGCCAGGCACCTGTCGATCTGAGCGCAGGCGCCACCCAACTCTACCTGTCTGCGCGCGCTTTCGATCTGGCCGCGAATGTTAACCCAAAAAAATGGAGATGCCGGCGACTCGCGCCTCCGGCATCTCCATTCGGGATCAGTCACAAGCCATTCTGGCTCGAACTTAGTTCCAGTCGTTCGGACGAACCGGGTCTGGAGCCATCGAACCATCGCCCAGATAGTCCAGTTTTCCCTTCAGATCGCAATGGACATCCCGCGCATTGCTGACGAGCTGCCCTGATCCGTCTGTATCCGTGATCTTGCCATAGAAGGTGCCGTAATACGACGTATTGGCAGGCTCACCGGTCGCCGGATTGTTCGACGACGAGATCTGGAAGTCTCCGACACCGATCTTGCCTCCGCGCGCCATCAGCACCCTGGGTTCGACATGACCAAACCCGAAGAAAATGCCACGGACGCTTTCGGGAACCGGCATATCGTTAAGCCGGTAAACCGCAGGTGCCGAGGTAATTGCCATGCGGAAGAAGGTCATTGGAACGTCGACCAGCACTGGGTGCTTTTCATCGACAACTTCCGCCGTGCCCGAAAGATAGAACGGGCGACGGATTTCCGACCAGTAATTGTGCAGATGGAGATTTCCGCCCAGGTTCCGGGTTTCACCGGTAAAGGGGAAGTGCTCATAATGCATGCTTCCGTCGGCGTGCAGACCCTCGACTTGCTTCTCGAGGATAATCTGATCCTGGAAGGTATCTGCCCGAACCAGCGCCATGGCATTACCAAAGATCTGGCTGAACCATTCCGGCGAAATCACCGTCCGAACAGTCGCGCCACCGATCCGGGTGACGGCGATGCATTCGAAATGCAGCGGCATGGTCACATCAAAGCGGTGATTGGGATTGTGTGTCCAAGCGCGCTTCGCAACCGAATCGCCAAGTACAAACTGGCTGTTGCCATCTTCGTAATGGATTTCCTGCAAGGCCAACGCCGCCCATTCAGCCATGTCGATGCGGGTTTGATCGCCGGCAACGGATTGAAGGAACGAACTGGCCCGGTTCATGTCGTGATGCGCTAGCTTACGCAGGGCGAGCAGGGCCGAAAGTTCTGCGTGATGGGTTCGCGCAGTTTCAAACGAACGGATCACGATGTTAAGATTGTCGCTTACGGAATCAACAATCGACCACAACGCCTGATCGCGCGCAATCGGATCATGCGATGCAACGCAATCACGCTCATCCCGAGAGAAAATCCGGCTGATGTTAACGCCAGTCTTCTTGACGAATAACTGACGCATCCTTGCAATTGCCGCTTCAATCTCAGACCGTGTCTCAGGCTTGAAGCGCTGCAAGATGCTTTCATCCAACGTGTAGTCGTTCAAGCTCGCCAGCATCCGAGTGGGAATATCACGGCTCTTGACTTCGTTAGTCGCTACGTACTTGGCAATTCCATCCAAGGCATTCATTTGACTTCCCCCGATAGCAGAAGCGAGGCTTAGAACAACACTTTAAGGCATCACGAACCGATCAGAAGCCGATCGAGACCTTGCCATTCTTGCTTAGGACTTTCTTTTGGACACCCTCTCGAATCATTCATTCTTGAAGATTACCAGATCGCTCTAAGCAACATGAGTGCTAATTCTTTGCCTGTGCTATCAGCCGCAAAAAGAACAAACTCCTCTGCAATTGCTCATTTGCTGGAGCCGATCCGAGCACGCCACCGATTGAGTACGCCGATCAATCGGGCCGCGGTTCACGCCGCGCGGCCCGTAACTGTTGCATAGCCCAGCTCATTCGACCGGAATGCCGCCAAATAGCGCGACGAAAGCTCTCGCCAACTGGCGACACGGTCTGCAGGCAAATCATCCCAGCCGTCTGCTGAATGTACCTTGTCGTGAATCAGTGTAAAGACGCGGACAGCCTCGGCATTGTCGGTGGAAATTTCGATTCGATCGAAACCCGAGTCGGCCATCATATCGGCGATTGCAGATGCTGTGGCGAGGGTGACGATACCATCTTCCTGCGAGGCAAACGTGCGCATCGATTCGCTCAATTGCGGCCCTTCCACAACATCAGCCACGGTAAATGTCCCGCCTTCGACAAGCGCCCTGCGCGCAGTGGCGAACAATCCCCCAGTATCCGAAATGAGCGTCAGGGAATCGAGTGCGAAGGCGAGGTCGTAACTTCCTTCGGATTGCCAATTTGTCGCGTCAGCCTCGACAAAGCGAAGTCTATCGAGGTCCGCTGTCCGTTCACGTGCGCGGGAAATTTGGCTCGGGTTGATGTCAAGGCCGGTCGCGGAAACACCGTATGTCAGCGCCAGGTAGCGTAAGGCAGCCCCCGACCCGCAGCACAGATCGAGCGCCGACTTTCCCGGGTCCAATTGTGCGTACGCGGCAATCCGGTCCAGGACCCGCCTCCCGCCGATGTTGGTGAAATGCCAACCATCGTGAACGGGTTCGTACACTGCCCGTTGCCATATCTCGTCGTCGGAGTGATCATAGATCTCCCGATTTTTGAGCAGCATCGCTTCGTCTGTCGGGAGCCCGGCTGCAGTTTCCACTTTGCCTCCTGAAATCTGCGCCCACTTTGGCATGGCGGCGCGCGGCTAGCGCTATGGCTTCGGATGTTCGGACACGGGCAGGGTTTCCGGCGGGCGTTTCCGGTCAAACAAACCGGCTGCCAAAGCTTCGCGCCAGGCCGACGCGAGAGATGCCGCACCGGCGGGTAGGCCGTGGTCCGAGATCTTGGTGTAGCGATCGACTATGCCGTCGCTGCACATCACGAATGTCAGGCTCGGCCGTCGCTCCTTGTCACCGGCCCTGGCGACGAGCGCGTCGACCGGAGTGTAACGATCGCCGGATGCGGAAGCCTGTCCCTCTGCTTCGGCCATTGGCGGCGCGCGCCAGGGTAGTATCGTGGAATAGCCTTCCGCTGTGCGAAACAGCGATCCCGATTCGATGAATTCAAATCCTCCGGGTGGGTACTCCGATCCGGTGCCGCGATATTGGCCGGACATTGTCACCTTAAGACCATGGGCGCCACGAATGGCAGTCTCGCGACCTTGAGGTGCGATCCTGACCTTCCAGAATCCGCCGGTCGTTGCAGCGCCCAAGCTTTCATGGCCTTCACCGGCGACTTTGGAAATTCCGACATCGTGGCTATCCCAACCCTGATTGACGCGATCAATCATCAAGGCTGTTCCTTCGCCTGACTGCGGATCAGGAAAATCAAAATACCACAATGAATTCGTTTCAACCAAGCTGCCGCCAAATGACAAGCGCCGCACCCAGGTCCCGCGAAGCAGTTTTGCCAGCCCTTTGACTTCTGCGCCATGACGAACCGAAGCTGATCGATATCCTCCCTCGGCCTTACTGCAACGCCCTAGCTCCTGCTGGGCAAAGTCGGCATCTGCGCGCACGCCTGGACTTGCAGACCGCGCCGGACCCGCATAGCCCCAGAATGTTGCAACTGCTCCCAAAACCGCCAGCAATGTCGCTCCACGCCAGCAAACACGTCGCAGTCTTATTTCAGGTTGTGGGGCAACCGGCAGTCGCGCGGCGCGATCCATCGAAACGCCCTTCAAGCTCGACCGAGTGCGACCGAAATGCCAGCCGGATGACTCGGAATTCTCTGCGGCTGCCGCGCAATCACTAGGTCGAAAATCGAACCGGCGTCCAAATGCTGAGCCATGCCAGCAAGATGCAGCGCAAATGCAGGCGGAACTGGCGGGTCGGTAGAGCAACGAGGCTCAAGAATGAAATCCATCGGCGCATCCAGGCCGTTCGGCGTGATTCGAAGCGGCGGCAAAACGGCCCGCAGGATCTCTGGCTCGATCAGAAAATCTTCGACCCGATCTTGCCATGACAATGCAACGGCCATCACAAAAAAGTTCCCTGTTTGCTGCACCGGAGGCAAGGCATAGACCCCATCCTGCGCGACGGTCATTGCAACCGGGTAAGATGTAGAGGGCGTTCCTCGAAACAGGGCCACAAGGATGGCACCGGAAAAATCGTCAGGGACGTGGATTCTTCCCCGGAGCGACGAAGGACCGCTCAAGTCCTCGGAATTGAACCTGGTGCCTGATGCAATCTCCTTGCGAAGCCCGGCGAAATCGGCTGCGCAGGCGAGCTTGCGGATGGATCTTGGCGAATGTCCCACCAAGGCGGAAAATCGATTGTTGAAGCTGCCCAGACTGTTGTACCCAACCAGATAACAGACATCGATGACTTTCATCGAAGTAGTCAGCAGCAAGCGTTGTGCCTCCGCAATCCGAAGTGCGTAGAGGAACCGGACGGGTGGAACACCGGTCAATTCGCGGAATACTCTGTTGAAATGAAAAGGGCTTAACATGGCGACAGCAGCCATATCGTTCAGGCTATGCTCTTCACCCAGGTTTTCCCTGAGATGGCAAATCACACGGGTAACTGCGCGACGATAAACAGCGATTGTCGTATCTCGATGATGTTGCTTGGAAGTTGCAACTCGCGCATCCATATTGCCTGCCTCCAATTCATCACCACAATGATGCTGCGAACGAAACTTCATCCACCACCCGGATCAACAGACGATCAGCAGGGCCACAGCAAAGCGAAGCCCAGACCGAGTTGGGCATCAAAACCATCAAGAATCATTGCAATTATTCGATCATATGCCTGGCCGCATGGATGTCCAGACTTCTTTTCGATTTCGGACTTAGTCAGGTTCGGAATTATGCCGAACGATACTTATTGCATGCTTCGAAACGAGAAATGCATTTGAAATCGTTGGACACTCTACCGAATGACTTGCATCAACTCGATGAAGCCTTGCCAGCAGGATCACTCGCCAACACGGCGGGTTTCGCTTTTTTTTGTCACCAACAAGCCGCAGCCACTGAAACGCTGCCCAAACGGCGAGAACGCAAGCTCAACAGCCAAGGTTTCACAGCCGACGAATCGTCAGCCGCCCGCTTCACCTTCTATGATGCCAAAATAGGCACCCGCCGGGTCGCGAAGTATGCAAAACTGGGCAGCCCCGAAGGACTTGGGACCACTGACCAACTCGCCGCCACGCTTCTTGGCTTCAGCCAAGCTGTCTTCGAGATTGGCGACCTTGATGTAAACGAGCCAAAAAGACGGCAGTACCGCGTTGTCGCCCCGGGCGTGGCAAATTCCCGCAACGGTGTCCTTGTCTTGAGGTGTTGATACGACGTAGTCGCTATACTCACCCATATTGAACTCGTCGGAATCCCAGCCGATGACGGATTGATAGAACTCCCGGACATCTGCGGCATTTTCGATCGTGAGATCGACCCAGGCAATTTGGCCAATTTTCTTCGCGTCGTCACCCATCATGCTGCTCCCTAACAAGCCATCCGAAATTGCATTCCCGGCACTCAACGTCAGCCTTCAAAAGATGAATGGCCAGCCTGCCGTTCGACTTACGTCAAAACATCAGACTGGCCAACACCATAACA
>CAZOSI010000194.1:0-5889 GCA_964582485.1 uncultured Novosphingobium sp. | reverse complement strand
CCGGGATGCCATTCACGGCGGCAATGTCGCCGATCTGGAGGAGCGGGTCCGGATTGGCGGCAAACGTATTGCGCCGATAATTGGCTCCCAATGCGAGTTTGACCTCGCCAGCCGGGAGCTTGAACAGGCTGCCGCTCAGATTCGCGGCGAGCTCATCCTGCCCGATTGCCGTATGGCTGTGCGTTGTGCGCTGGATGTAGGTGAGACAGGACGGAGAAATCGGTGCGCTGGTGAACAGGTTTAGACCGCCACTGCACAAGCTTGCGCCACCATCGGCAGCATTGACGAGCTTTGAAACCGCCGAGAGACTTAGCGAGCCATCGAAGGAATTGTCCTCGAAAGAGGTGTGTCCATGCGAGCCATAAACTTCATAGGTCCAGTCGCTACCTGGGATCGTCCCGTTAGCGCCCGCGACGATCTGGAAGGTATCCGCTGCATCGCGATAATGCCGGACCCCCGCATCGATTACCCGCTTCGTGATTTGAAACGAGGCGGTCGGATTGGGCCGACTGGCAAGCAGCGTGCGCAGATCCGCGGGGATGAACGGATTGGTCACCGGAACCGTCAATGAACTGGAACCGGCGGATACCAGTTGTGAATGACTGCCCTGGGCATAGGCAAGGCTATGCGCATATTGCCCTTGCACGAAGAGTGTAAGCGCCGGACTAACCTCAAATTCGGCGCGGCCCATTGCGGCATAACGCTTCAGCGGCAATTGCAAGGTGTTGGTGCAGAGGCCATCATAGCGAACGAACGTACCCGAGACATACATGCATTGGGCATTGTCCGATCGATAATTGTACGCGTTGGTCGTGTTGTTGACGAACAGGCTGCCATCGCCATTGACGCCTTGCTGAACCGTCCTCGCGACTGTTCCCGCAGCAATTCCGTAGCCGGCATAAACTGCATTGACCGCGGCCTGCGAAGGCAGGTTGTTGCCCGAAACCACATAGACCGCATTGGGCATGGTGGCGCTATAGGACCCTGACGGCGTGGAGAACGGGCGATCGCGATAGGTCAGCCCTTGGCGGTCCGAGAATTCCCCGGCCAGCATGACCGAGCCTCTGCCGTCGGCAAATTTGGTTCCCGTAATGCCGGAAACCTGAAAGTTTCCGGCATCGCCGCGTTCGCTGATACCAGACTGCGCATCCAGCCGGATGCCCTCGAAGCTGTGGTACAGTTTGAAGTTCACCACGCCGGCAATCGCGTCCGAACCGTAAGTAGCCGAGGCACCGCCGGTGATTACCTCGGCACCGGAAATTGCCGACGAGGGCAGCGAGTTGATATCGATCACACCCGAAGCATTGCCCGGCTGCAATCGGCGTCCATCAAGCAGGACCAGCGTGCGCACTGACGCAAGGCCGCGCAGATTGAGGTTCGACTGTCCAACCCCTGAACCGCCCGAGCTCGAATTCGTGAAGCCGCCGGTGCCCGGCTGGAATTGCGGCAGCTGGATCAGGGCAGCATCGATAGTCGGGGTGCCGCTATTCTCGATTGCTTCACGATTGGTGGTCACGATAGGGCTCTGAGCAACATAGTCGCGACGCGCGATGCGCGAACCGGTGACAACAATTGCCGCATCCTTGGCGCCATCGGCGTCGCTTGCCACATCGGCAGTCTGTGCAGCAGCCGGCGCGGCCATCATGAACGTCCCCAGCGCCAGGACACTGGCCGATGCGAGAACTGAACCCTTCATGGAACTCTCCCTCATGAATTACCTGAATTTGGGTAGGGCTGGTCTTCAACTTGTTGCCCTGATGGAGCACGGCCAGCTATTCGTGGCCATGCGAGTTTAAAATTCTCATATATGAATTGTTCGTGTCCGCGAAGGCCGTCACCCGCGTGCAACCATGCTGATCGACTATCGGTTGACCCACATTGCGCATGGCGCCGCGCAGGAACGCAGCATTCACAAATCAACTCGATCAACGACGATGATGGGCATTGAGCCCGGGATTCAGGGGCGGCACACGTACTTCGTACCGTCTGCACCCTCGTTGGCCTGCCCAACAAAATGCGCCCAGGTCCCATAGCGACACATCGGTCGGGTTGCGATCGTGCGATATGGCGCAGCCTTGTCATGCAGGCTGAGCATCAGGCTCGCCCCAGGCTTGCGACCGTGCTCAACCCAGCCTTCTAGCACATCGAGCAACTCGATCCGCCCCGCGATGCCGAATTGCGGCGCACCCGGCGTGCCAGGGTCAATGCCGCCGGACGTATGTGGAAGCCCCGCCGCGACATAGGCGAGAAAAAAGGAGTCGGCGGCATTTTTGCCGAGCCGCTTTGCGACTGCATCGTGGTATGCAAGGGCATTGCCAGGTGCCTGCCCCGAATCCGACAGATCCTCACGCAGGATAAGCTTGCCGCCCCGCGCCCGGAACGCCCGCAGATCCGGGTTTGTGGCATCCATCAGGCCGGACACCTGCTCAACCCTTGGCCTGAACAGGGCGGGGTCGTAGTCGAGCGGGTTGTACCCGGCATCCCTGGCAATGAAGTGGCGAACGTAGATGCTGCCCAACTGGTACAACCGGCTTGTCGCCGCGTCATCGGGGTTGCTGGCTGTCGGCGGCACGCTACCGGTCTGCCAGCGCGACCATGCGCCGGGCAAGGTCTCGCCGCCTGGGTAGTATCCCGCATAATGGGTGATACCATTGGCCAAAGGAAAC
Source organism: uncultured Novosphingobium sp. (assembly GCA_964582485.1). Lineage (GTDB taxonomy): Bacteria > Pseudomonadota > Alphaproteobacteria > Sphingomonadales > Sphingomonadaceae > Novosphingobium. The sequence goes on along the minus strand of CAZOSI010000194.1, from coordinate 3,223 downwards.
TTAAAATCGTATCCCGCGTAGGCCTTGCGGATCAATGCAATCTGATTGTCCGAGAAGCAGTTCGTGCCGTCATCGCGGCCCGAAGCGCAGCGCCGGTGTGGCAGTTGGGCCAGAACCGGCGCCACGCAGGCTTTGGGATTTGAAATAACCGTGTCTTCAAGGCCGTCAGCGGCATCGCAGGCTTGTCGGACCACTTGCCCCAGAAGTTCTACCTTCTTGCCCAGCCACGAGTCAGGCCCAGCCTGCAACTGCCCGCCGAGTTGCGTCCCGAAGGTCTGCAAACCGGTCCAGTTCATCACCGGATCGATCGCGACGATTCCGTCGAAATCGCGCGGATAGCGCTGCGCCATAACCAGGGCCTCGCGGCCGCCTTCGGATGCCCCGAAGTAGTAGCTGCGGAGGGGCTTCCTGCCGTAATACACCACGCCCAGCGCAACCGCCGCATCGTGGGTCTTTTTGTAGGCAGCATAAGCGAAGTTGTGCAGTGCCTCGTCATTGGCGGCGAAGGCATACTGCCGGGCAGACATGGCACGCGGATCGTCTCCAGCGGCAGCACCACCGCGCTGATCGACATTCGTGCCGCCCGGCTGGTCGAGTTGGTGGCCGGAATCGGTGCCTGCGGTCATATAGCCACGTGCCAATGGCAGGGCAGCTCCGGGGGGAGCATTCCTGGTCGGTTGTACGCCCGACTGAAGGAAGCCGTTGTACCCGCTTCCGCCGAACTGCAACTTCTTCCCGTTCCATTGCCGCGGCAGGTTGATCTGGGAATGGATTAGCGGCGCTCGCCGATCGCGCGGAAGGATATCGAGCCGGACCTCGCAATAGTCCGGTAGCGCGTATACGACAGATGCCTCCTGCCCAGGGAGAGTACGGGATTCAGCCCTGCGATATTGCGCCGAGACAACGACCGCACCTGCTGACGGCTCTCCGAGCTGAATGGCCGGTATGGTCAGACCTGCCAACCTTGCACAGCGAGCCTCAGGGGAAGGCCGCGCCAGCGGATCAGCTGAAGCGGCGGCACCTGTTAACGCGCCAGCACAAATCACAATGCTTGCTACGGCAGTACGGACAAGCGGCAATTTCAACACAATCGACTCCCCCAATCGCTGTCGCTTTTCCGTGGCATTGCTATCCGAAACGGAACGGGACAACCAATGCTCCTGTGCAATCGAGCGATGCACGGATCGATTTCGAGACCGGATCGTGCCATTGCCAGTCAGCATTTGCGTTAGCATCATTCGCGTGGCCTATTGTGTCCAAGCCCAAGAGCAACCCGGCCCGACCGAACTTTGTTTCATTGGAACAATGGACGTGCACGATTTGGATTCGGCGGGCTGAAAGCAGGCTGGTTGGAGTATGCCCCAAAGATGACGACGCGACGTGAAATGTTCGGAACGACAGTGCTCGGGGGACTCGCTATGACAACCGGAGCCTTGGGTAATCCAATGCCGCCCAGCTCGAAGGTTAGCGATTCAAGCTCAGTGCGCCTGCCACAGCTCGAACTGGCGCTGGAAATTATTGCGGACGTTGCCGAAGCTCAGGATCTTGGTCCCGGCCCGCTAGGCACCCGCCGGATCGTCCCGATTCTCGGCGGAAGCTTCGAAGGTCGCGGGCCACTTGGATCGGGCATGAGGGGAAAGGTGCTTCCCGGCGGCGCCGACCGCCAGCTTATTCGGACCGATGGGGTAAGACAGCTGAGCGCCATGTATGAGCTTGAGACCGACGACGGCGCGGTCATCAACGTACTCAACAAGGTCTTGGTCGAAAACTATCCCCAGGGTGGCCGCTATGCCTTTTCCACCCCGGAAATCACCGCACCCAAGGGGAAATATGACTGGCTCAATCATGCGGTCTTCATCGGCACCCTGGACAGCCTGAGACCGGTGAAAACGGCAGTATGCGTAAGATTTTTCAGAGTATTCTGATTTCAGTTTAAAAATAGTATATTGCTCAGAGATATTTGGCACTATTGCATAAAGTGATTACGTTTTGCGCCTACCGGTTAATCACCACTCCTGTCCTTTGATTTGTGATTGTTGCATTATCACCAATGCGGATCATGCCGTTGATCCAATTTGTACAACTACAGACCCAAGCGGCCTTCCCGCTGGGCGGGTTTTTCCTGTTGGCAAAGACTGACTATGCAACCGCTTCCAAGCCCTTGCGCTGGATAATCGAGAGCAATCTCAAAGCAGGTCCGCCCGGTCTCTTCTTCCCCCGCTCCCAGTCGGAAACGAGGTTCTTCGACACATTGAGATACCGCGCGAACACCGGCTGCGAGACATGCTCCGCTTCACGGATCGCCTTGATCTCCTCGGGCTGAAACGCCGTTGCCGGAACAAGGCACGCATCGTCGAACTCGCGCAGCGTGCGCTTGTCGATGGCTCCGCCTTCATGGAGCCCTTCGATCATCTCGTGAACGGCGGCTAGCGCCTCGCTCTTATAGGTCCTGGGCATCGTTATTCACCTCGAACAGTCTCTCTTCGCTCACTTCCGTATCGATCTGCGCCTGTGTCAGCGCGAGCACGATCTTCGCGGCCTTCTTGTAGACCTTCAGCTCGGCCGCGCTAAGGTTGGCCTTGTCGCTCTTGGCAAAGCCAAAGGCGAATATGGTCCGCTCTTCATGGCGGAAGAAGACTAGCGTTCGATACCCGCCGGACTTGCCTCCACCTTCACGCGCGACGCGCTGCTTGATCAATCCGCCGCCAAGATCGGCATCGATCAGGCCGCGCTTGGCCTGCTCGATGGCCGCGACAAGCGTCGCGTCGCTGATCCCTTCCCGGCTTGCGAACTTCGCGAACCAGCGGTTCTTGTAGATGCGGGTTCGCAGCTTACCGGTCATGGATCAACGCTCCGATATCACACATAGTATTATAGTTCAATGAATGATCCTCACCCATTGCATCGGCTATGAGCTCGCCGATCCGCTCGGCTGCGTCGAGCACGGGACCGTCATCAAGGTGTGCGTAGCGAGAGGTGGTCTGCAACCGTGCGTGGCCGAGTAGTTTGCCGATCATCGGCAGTGTCTCGGAGCGAGCAGCGGCGTGGCTGGCAAAACTGTGTCTGAGGTCGTGAATCCGAACTCCAGGCAGATTGGCCTCGGCCTTCACTCCTTTCCAGAACACATCGATGCTGCCGACAGGACGCCGGGTCAGTTTGTTCCAGAATACTGGATCGGATCCGCCGCGTCGTTCGAGCGAGGCAAGCAGCGTCCGCGCCTCGT
>CAZOSI010000193.1:0-5926 GCA_964582485.1 uncultured Novosphingobium sp. | reverse complement strand
AGAGCACCGACATCGCCGGAGTGATCATCGAATCGCCATAGAACAGCGCGGTCGCAAATACGCCGAGCAGAACGAACGGCGCAGTCCATTTCGCGTTTTCCGACTTGCGGTTGATCAGCGCTAGCAGCGCCAGGCTGCCGCCCTCGCCCTTGTTGTCGGCCTTCATGATAGTCAGGACGTATTTAAACGTCACCACGATCATCATCGACCAGAACACCAGGCTGAGCACGCCCTGGATGTGCACCGGATCGACCTGGATCCCGGGCGCGCCGTGGTGTGAGGCAAAGGTCTCGCGGAAGGCGTAAATCGGGCTGGTGCCGATATCGCCGAAGACAACACCGACCGCGCCGATCGCCAGCGCGATCAGGCCGCCATGTTGGTGACCATGGCCTTCGTAGTGCTGGTGAACCTGCTCGGCTTCGCCCTCGCTGGCACTGCTCTCACTATCGACTGGCTTGCTCATGCAACCCGCAACCCCCTTGAGTCGGCGCGAAAAGTTGCGCCTAGCATTTGCCCCTATGTCGGTCCAGCAAAGCCGCTAGCGGGATTCGCCCTGACCTTGCGCAGCAATAAATTCGTCGAGCCGCTTGAGCCGTTCGGCCAGATCGGCGCGATAGGGAGCATCGGCCGGCGTGCGGGCCAGTAGATCGGCCCACAAAGCCCGCCCCTCGGCCAGCTTGCCGCTTCCGGCCAGGGCAAGTCCCATAAAGAAGGGCGGCCCGGGATGCTGCGGATCGGCCTGCGCGGCGCGGCGATAGGCATATTGCGCGGCCGGGGTCAGGCTGCCATCGGCATGGGCAACCAAGTTGTTGGCCAGTGAAAGCCAGGCATTGGCGTTGCGGGGATCGCTTTCAACTGCGCCCAGCACCACCCCCGCAGCATCGCCATACTGGCCATTGCGAGACAGCGCGTCGGCGATCACCATCCATTGGTTAGGCTGGTTGGGCATCGCGGTTTCGCTGGCCAGCGCCTTGCGTGCTTCCACCAGCGCGGCGCCGGACTTGTCAGCGCGCTGCTCTGGTTCCTTGGGCGAACCCGGCTGACCGGGGTGCGCCTGATTGGAGAATCCGGCCAGGCCCAGTAGCAAGGCCGCGCCGATCGGTTCCCATCCCTTGCGCGGGGCCTTCAGCACGAATGCCAGCAAGACAAAGGCCGCCAGGCCCAGCGCGATTACCCACAGCCAGGTCATTGCCCTGCCCTCCGTTTGAACCGTCGCCGCGCGATCAAAAAGGCCAGGCCAAGCAAGGCAAAGGGCGCGGCATAGAGCGGCCATGTCATAGTGGTCACTTGCGGCGCATAACTTACATAATCGCCATAGCGTTCCACCAACCAGGCCCTGATCGCCTCGGGCTGCTCGCCCGCCTTGATCCGCTCACGGATCTGGTGGCGCATGTCACCCGCGATCGGCGCATCCGAATCCGCGATCGACTGGCCCTGACATTGTAGACAGCGGATCGTTTCCATCAGGGTCTTGGCGGCAAGCTCCTGCGCTGGGTCTTCCAGCTGGCGATAGGCGAATGGTGCGGGCGGCAGCGAACCTTCAGCCAGTACCGGTTGGGACAGGACAAGCGCGAAGAAGGCAAGGATCAGGCACCTCATTGCCCGGCCTCCCGCACCTTCTCTAGGATCAGCGGGACCTGTTCGGGCCGAATTTCGCCGATGTGCTGATAACGGATCACACCTTTGCCATCAATTACAAAGCTTTCAGGCACCCCGGACGATCCGATCGCGAACTGGATCGCGCTGAGATTGTCAGCGCCGATCCGGCTGAACGGATTACCGTATCGGGCGAGGAAAGCTTCAACATCTCCCGGTCTGTCGCGGATCGCCACCCCGACCACGTCGACCCCTTGGCTGCGAAGCGCAGCAAGCTGCGGCGCTTCAACCGCACAAGGCACGCACCAGCTGGCGAAAATGTTGAGCAACCGAACCTTGCCGTCGGCCAGGTCGGCACGTGCCAACCCTTGCTGCCCAGGCAGCGGTGCAGGAAGATCGAACTCAGGCATCGGCTTGCCAATCAGAGCCGAACGCACCTCGCGCTCAGCCGGATTGCGCAGGGAGTAACCGACCTGCGCGACGAACAAGGCAAAAATCAGCGCCGGCAGCCACAGCAGCCAAGGCGCGGATCGCTTTTTGGGAGTGCTGTCCTTCATCGGCCCTGCCTCATGCGGCGGTATGCAATCTTGTCCTGCGCGATGAGCCGGCGCACATCGCTGGCCACGCGGCCCAGCAATGCCAAGACACCGCCAAGCGCGATCATCAGCCCGCCGATCCAGATAAGCGTAACAAACGGCTTCCACCACAACCGCAGCTGCCAGCGCCCATCCTCGGCCTCATTGCCGAGCACGGCATAAAGCTGACCGTTCCAGCGGGTAACGAGTGCAGATTCGCTGGTTTCCTGCGCCGGCGACCAGAATGAACGTGCCTGCGGGTGCAGTTCGACCGGTTTGCCGCCATCGTAACTGGCCTGCATGGTCGCTTCGAGCGCGGTCCAGTTAGGACCAGCGACCGGACTGACCTGAGCCAGCGTCACCCGCCATGGGCCAACCACAACCGTATCACCCTGCTTTGCCGCAACCAGCCGCTCCTCAGTAAAGGCCGCGTCCGAAGCCATCCCGAACAGTGCTACTGCTACACCCAGGTGCGCGATCACCATGCCCCACAACGGCAGTGTCACCCGCCGCAGTTTGCGACCGCGCAAGGGAAGCAGGCTGGCAATGGCAAGGCCCAACGCAAAGGCAACGCCCAGCAGCGGCAATAGGTTCAGCCCGGCCACCGCCGCCATCACAAGCGCTCCCAGCGTTACCAGTGCAGGCAGGACCAACACAGGCCGGACGCGTGCGAAAATGTCCCGCCGCCAACGCAGTAGCGGTCCGATTGCCAGTACAACCAGCATCGGCAGGGCAAAGACCGCAGTCATCGGGTTGAAATAGGGCGGGCCAACCGAGACCTTGGCACCAAGCGATTCCGCCACCAGCGGATAAAGCGTTCCGATCAGCACGATCCCGAGGATCGCACTGAGCATGACATTGTTCATCACCAGCGCACCTTCGCGGCTGGTCACTTCGAATTGCTCACCCTCGCTGATCGTCGAAGCGCGCAGCGCGAACAGGTTTAGCGCGCCGCCAATGTAGATCGCCAGCAGGGCCAGGATGAACGCCCCCCGCTCAGGATCGACAGCAAAGGCATGAACGCTGGTCAGGATGCCGGAACGGACCAGGAAGGTTCCGACCATCGACATCGAGAAAGCCACGACACCAAGCATGATTGTCCAGGTCCGCAGCGCATTGCGCGAAGCCAGCACCGAAACTGAATGGAGCAAAGCGGTTGCCGCCAGCCACGGCATCAGGCTGGCATTCTCGACCGGATCCCAGAACCACCAGCCGCCCCAGCCGAGCTCGTAATAGGCCCAATAGGACCCAGCCGTGATCCCGATCGTCAGGAAAATCCAGGCCCCCAGCACCCAGGGCCGCATCGCCCGGGCAAAAGCCGGTCCAACCTCACGAGTGAGAAGCGCCCCGACGGCAAGGCTGAAGGCCACCGACAGTCCGACATAGCCGAAGTAAAGCGTCGGCGGATGGAACGCGAGGCCGGGATCCTGCAGCAGTGGGTTAAGGCCCATGCCATCGGCCGGGACCGGATCAAGCCGGGTGAATGGATTTGAAGCGAACAGCAGGAATGCATAGAAACCCAGGCTGACAAAGGCCTGCGCAGCCAATGTTGCGAGCAAAGTCCGGTCGGGCAGGCGCTTTTCGACCAGGGCGAGGAACCCTCCCGACAGGCCCATCACCATCACCCACAGCAGCATCGAACCTTCGTGATTTCCCCAGGCTCCGGCAAACTTGTAAAGAAACGGCTTGGCCGAATGCGAGTTCTTGGCCACGAGCAGAACCGAAAGATCAGTGACACAAAACACCCAAACCAGCGCGGCAAAGGCGATCGATACCAGTGCACCCTGCACCACGGCCAACGGTCGGACGATCGCCGTTAACGGATGGCCGGGCCGGTGGACCGCCATGGCCCCGGCGGCCAGCTGCAACAGCGCCAATGTTGCCGCAAACCAAAGTGCAGCGAGGCCCAGGCTGGCGATCACTTGGTTTCTTCCACGGTCTGCCGGGCCTGTGCCTCGGTCATTTCCTTCATTTCCCGGGGCACATACTTCTCGTCATGCTTGGCGAGAAGATTGTCGGCCACGAAGGTGCCATCGGCTGCGCGCTTACCTTCTGCAACCACTCCCGATCCTTCCTTGAACAGGTCGGGCACGATGCCCTTGAACACCACCGGGATGCGGGCCTTGCCATCACCCACCACAAATCGGATTGTCACCCCATCCGGGTCGGTCTTGAGCGAGCCGCCCTCAACCATGCCACCCAGCCGCACTGCCCGATCAGGTCTTGGCGGGCTCGCCGCCATTTCACCAGGCAAGTAAAAGAACGAAGCCTGGCTGCGCAGCGACCATGCCGCGAGAAGCCCTGCCCCAATCAGCGCGGCCAGCGCGATCAGCACCAGGATCAAGCGCTGGTGCTTGGCCTTGATCGCTCCGCTCACTGTTCACGCGCCTGTTCGCGGCGCGCTTCGGCCCGGCGCATCGCCAGCAGGCTGTGCACGATCAGCAGCGCCGTACCGGCCAGCCCGATCGCATAAGACGCAATCACGAAATGCCAGTGGTTCAGGCCTTCATACATCGACAGCCTCCATCGCCCGACGGCGCAAACGGGCTTCGGCCTGGGCATCGGCCAGAATCGCCCGCATCCGCATCAATACCACCGCAGCAAAGATCATGGAGAAGCCAATCGTCGCGGCTAGCAGCCCATAGAGGAAGGCCGGTGCCATCTCGCTTTTACCGACGCTGATTGACGGCGGCTGGTGCAAGCTGTTCCACCACAATACCGAAAAATGGATGATCGGAATATTGACCGCACCGACCAGCCCGAAAATCGCCGGGAGCCTCGAACCGCTTTCACCGTCACGGTTGGCGGCATCGGCCAGGGCCAGATAGGCGCAGTAAAGGAAGAACAGCACGAGCATGCTTGTCAACCGCCCATCCCAGACCCACCAGGTTCCCCAGGCTGGTCGCCCCCACAGCGAACCAGTGACGAGGCACAGCAAGGCAAAGAATGCCCCTGGCAGCGCGATCGCGCGCGCGGCGATCCCGGCCAGCGGATGGCGCCAGACCAGTTCAGCCAAGCTGGCAATCGCAATCGCGGTCCAAGCCCCCATGCCAAGCCAGGCCGCAGGAACGTGAATGAACAAGATTCGCACGGAATCACCTTGCAGACGTTCGGCAGGCGCGCCGAACAGGCCCCAGCCCGCAGCGGCGAGAGTCATGGCGATCCCGGCGATGAGCAGAGGCCCGGTCAAAACACGCGCTAGGCGCATAAAACGGGCAGGATTGGCGTAGCCGTGCATGGACCCAGCATTTGGAAGAATCTGCGCCACGCTTTGGCAGGAGCGCCCCTTCGCGGCAAGCGCCAAGTGGGCCCCGGCGCGCCCATCTGCATTGACCAAGCGCAAAGGAAGAATGGGGCGATCGATGGGGTTCGAACCCACGACCTCCGGTACCACAAACCGGCGCTCTAACCAACTGAGCTACGATCGCCATATCTCCCGGCGCCTGCCGGACTGCGCGCTGTTAGGCAGCGCTCGCCCGCCTCGCAAGCAGCGATTGGGAGAGGCGCGCCCTCTTGCACAGGACCTGCGCGATGGGAAGCGAAAAATCGCTCTCCAGGAAGCCCACGTAATTTAATTACTCACTGCATTTGGCCGAGCGCGCGGTGCGAATCACTCTGCGGAATGCCCAAAGCAAAAGGGCGGCCAATGGCCGCCCTTCGCTTGTTCCGCTGGAACCCGTCTTACTTCTTGAGGGTAAGACCGCCAAAGCGCTTGTTGAACTGGGCAACGCGGCCGCCCTGATCGAGCTGGCGGG
>CAZOSI010000192.1:0-5970 GCA_964582485.1 uncultured Novosphingobium sp. | reverse complement strand
GCTAGGCCACCAGCCCCAGCGGGTTCTCCACCAGGTCCTTGAACGCCTGCATCAGCTGTGCCCCATCCGCGCCGTCGATAGCGCGGTGGTCGAACGAACCCGTGGCGCTCATCACCGAAGCGACCGAGAGCGCGCCGTCGACTACGTAGGGGCGCTGCTCGCCCGCGCCAACCGCCATGATCATCGCCTGGGGCGGGTTGATCACCGCATCGAACTGCTTGATCCCGAACATGCCGAGGTTGGAGAGGCTGGCGGTGCCGCCCTGGTATTCGTGCGGCTGCAACTTTCCGGCCTTGGCCTTGTCAGCCAACACCTTCATCTCGGTGCTGATCTGGGCGACGCCCTTCACAGCGGCATCGACGATAATCGGGGTGATCAGGCCTGAAGGCGCGGCGACCGCGACCGAGATATCGGCGCGGCTGTACTTGCGCAGTTCGTCGCCAGCGAAGGAGACGTTGCACTTCGGCACGCGGATCAGTGCTTTAGCCAGCGCTTTGATCAAAAGATCATTGATTGAAAGCTTTACACCATCCGCTTCAAGTGCCTTGTTAAGTTCTCCGCGCAGCTTGAGCAGCGCGTCGAGCCTGACATCGACGGTCAGGTAGATGTGCGGAATGGTCTGCTTGGCCTCGGTCAGGCGGCGCGCGATGACCTTGCGGACGTTGCCCAGCTTCTCGGCTTCGTACGGAATGCCGAAATCCGGCACCGGTGCCTGAACGGCAGGCGCGGCGGCGGCGGGAGTTGCAGCCGGAACTGCTGCGCCGGGCTGCGCGCCCTCGACATCGGCCTTGACGATCCGTCCCCCAGGGCCGCTGCCCTTGATGGACTTGAGATCGACGCCCTTCTGATCGGCGATCCGCTTGGCCAGCGGGGATGCGACCACCCGGTCGCCCTTGGCCGCAGGGGTTGCAGGAGCAGCAGCAGTTGCGGGGGCAGCAGCCTTGGGCGCGGCTTCCACCGCAGCAGCAACTGGCCCAGTCGTGGAAGCAGCCGGTTTGGCTGCAGCAGCAGCCCCGGCATCCTCATCCTCACCAGCCAGCGTGGCGATCACCGTGCCGACTTTCACCCCTTCGCTGCCTTCAGGGACTGCAATCGATACGATCGTGCCTTCGTCGACCGCTTCGAATTCCATCGTCGCCTTGTCGGTCTCGATTTCGGCCATGATGTCGCCGGACCGGACGGTATCGCCGGCCTTGACCAGCCATTTGGCAAGGGTGCCCTCCTCCATCGTCGGAGAGAGCGCGGGCATCTTGATTTCGATGGGCATGGTTGCCTTCGGGTCCTCACTGGGGAGTGGTTGTCGTTACGTCTCTGGCCAGAAATTGGCGAAACGGCAAGATGCTTGCGCCGAATACGATTGTATCGGATATCTGGATAGGTGGGGGATCGGTGATGCGCGTTTATCTGGTGATCATGGACGAAACGGAAGAGGCGAGGACCGCGCTGCGCTTTGCCGCGAGCCGTGCCGCGCGCACAGGCGGTCAGGTCCACTTGCTCGCGCTGGTTCCGCGCCAGCAATTCGTGGCTTTCAGCGGAATTCAGGCGACGATCGAGGAAGAAGCGCGAGCCCGGGCCGAGGCGCTGGTTACTTCGGCAGCCGGCAGACTGATGGGTGGCAGCAGCGATTCTCCGACAATCGCGGTACGGCAGGGCGACGGGGTCAGTGTGATCCGGGAATACCTGACCCAGCATCCGGAAGTTTCGGCGCTGGTTCTGGGCGCCGCGGCAAGTGGCGGACCCGGTCCACTGGTCAATCACTTTACTGCGATCACGGGGCATCTGCCCTGCCCGCTTTACATCATCCCCGGCGGGATGAGCGACGCGGACCTTGAACGGCTGAGCTAACGCCGCTTGCCCTGGTGCCGGATATTGCCCGGGCGCCCGCGTGCACCGGCGAGATGTTTACCTTTCTGCTTGAGCGGCAGCGGCCTTCCGCGCGGTTCGATCCGGCCCTCGGTGTGTTCGGGTTCGAACTTCAAAGCTCCGGTCAGCGGATTGGCTTCAGCCAGCTTAAGCCGCAGGATCAAGCCGAGGGTGAAGCGGTCGCCGCTTCGCTCGCCGACCAGGGCCTGGGCCTTCTCGTCATGAAAGAACCGTTCGTCACCGAGCACCGAAATCGGAACCAGACCATCACCGCCCAGCCCGATGATCGTGGCAAACAGGCCAAAGCGCTGCACTCCGGTCACGCGGCAGTCGAAAACTTCACCCACCCGCGCCGACAACCAAGCCGCCACATAGCGGTCAATCGTTTCGCGTTCAGCTTCCATCGCCCGGCGCTCAGCCGCACTGATCGCTTCGGATACGCGGGTCAGATCAGCCCGGTCCCGTTCGGACAGACCCGAGGCGGGAGGTAGATCGCCCTTGGGTGCAGCTTGTTCGAGCCCGAAGCCGTCAACCAGCGCACGGTGTACCAGCAGGTCGGCGTAGCGCCGGATCGGTGAGGTGAAGTGGGCATAGGAGCCAAGCGCCAGACCGAAATGCCCGGCATTGCGGGGGCCATAATAGGCCTGGGTCTGACTGCGCAAAACTGCATCCATAATCAGAGCCTTTTCAGACTCATCTGTTACATCCTTCAGCATTCGGTTGAACAGGCTGGGTGTTACCACCTGGCCCAATGCAAACTTGCGTTCAAAGGTCGCGAGATATTCCTTGAGCGCGACCAGCTTTTCGCGGCTGGGCGGTTCGTGGATCCTGTAGACCACCGGGCTGACCTTGCTCTCCAGGGCCTTGGCCGCGGCGACATTGGCCGCGATCATGAAATCTTCGACCACGCGGTGCGCATCGAGCCGTTCGCGCAAAGCAATCTCTCGGATCTTGCCCTGCTGATCGAGCACGACCCGCCGTTCCGGCAGTTCCAGCGCCAGCGGATCGCGGGCGTGGCGGGCCTTCTCCAGAGCACGCCAGGCGGCCCACAAGTTGACCAGGTTGTCGGCCGCCTCACCTGCATCGATCCGGCGCTGCGCCTCTTCATAGGCGATGACTTCATGAATGCGGACCAGCGCGCGGGTGAAGCGCCAATCGGTAATCTTGCCCTCGGCGGAAATCTGCATGTGGCAGGCCATCGCCGCGCGGTCTTCGCCAGCGCGCAGGCTGCAGACATCGGCGCTGAGCACCTCGGGCAGCATCGGCACGACCCGGTCGGGAAAATAGACCGAATTGCCGCGCCGCCGCGCCTCGCGGTCAAGCTTACTGCCGGGACGGACATAGAAGCTGACATCGGCAATCGCGACCAGCGCACGGAAACCGCCTTGCCCGTCCGGCTCGGCCCAGATCGCGTCGTCATGATCGCGCGCATCGCTGGGGTCGATCGCGACAATCGGCAGATGCCGCAGATCCTCGCGGCGGTCGGCGCTGAGCGGCAGCTGTGCGGCAGCCTCGCCTTCGACCAGTGTCTCGTGATCGAAAGCGAAGGGTATGCCGTGTTTGTGGATCGCGATCAGGCTGAAGGCCTTCGGCGCCAGCGGATCGCCCAGCACTGCCGTAACCTTTACGCCGGAACGCGGACTGCGCCCGGCCGGTTCGGCCAACACCAGCTGGCCTTCCTCGGCTCCGCCCAAGTCAGCGATCGGCGAGGAATTGCGCACCCGTTTGTCAACCGGGGCGAGCCAGCCTTTGCCGCTCCGGTCGATCTCGACCACGCCCAGTACCTGATCGGTCATGGTCGGAAGCTTCTTCATCGGATGGGCAATCCACCCGGCGGCAGTTTCCTCAGTCCGGGCCAGCACCCGGTCGCCGTTGCGCAGCGCCGAGCCCTTGCCCTTTTCCCGCAGCCGCAAACGCGGCGGCGGCGTGGCGTCATCGGGGTTCCAACTGTCCGGGATCGCTACGGCTTCTCCGTCGTCGGTATCGATCACCCGCAGCACCGTCACCTTGGGCACCCCGCCGACGCGGTGAAAGGCAGTCCGGTTGCCGTCAATCAGGCCTTCCTCGGCCATGTCCTTGAGCAGCGCCTTGAGCAGGATCTTCTCCTGCCCTTTCAGCCCGAATGTGCGCGCGATCTCGCGTTTGCCGGCGGGCTCAGCGCTCGACGCTATAAAATCGAGTATCTGCTGACGGCTGGGCAGACCTGGTTGCGGGCGTTTGGTGGCGCTCAAAACCGCACCGGCGCGTCGCCATAGCGGTTGGGTCCTTCGTCACTGTCACGCACCCCGATCCAGATCACCAATGCGATCGCGACCCAAGCCAACAAGCCAAGTCCGCTCTGGGCTTGCATCATTTGCGAAAGGTCCGGCGGGGCACCGGGCTTTATTGATTTGAGCAAGTTGACAGTAGCTTCGATTTGCTTGGGCTGCTGGGCCACCGCGATGGCGTAAAGCCCGCCTGGAACCAAGACCAGCCAACCCGATAGGTTGCTGTCATGCAGACGCCTGACCATGCTGCAAACCAGCAGCAGCATCGAGACCAGGCTGATTGCCACCCCGATCCACACCATCCGCGAAATGTCCTCCGCCATCATGGCCATCATCCTGCTCTGCATCACCGCGACATCATCGGGCTTGCCGCTGGCAACCGTCTGCATGGTCATATTCATGATCTTCACCGTCATCGGGAATGATACGATCATTCCGGCTGCATAGCGCACTACGAAAACCGCCAGCACCCAGTACCAGAAGGTTTGGCGCGCATCCCGGCCGTTGGGGTTGGTCAGGTTGGCCAGCGCGTGCTTGACGGCTCCCCACATGTGCGCGATCCTTTCCTTGGTTGTTCAATAGGCCCGGGCGACGTAAATCGTCTCAACCGCCGGTTTCCCCGTAAACGGACAGGTACCCGAAACCGGCGCGGCGTCCAGCGGGGTATTGCGCATGGTAAGCTTGAGCGCCTTGAGCCTGGCGACGACTGTTTCCAGCTCGGCCCCAGTAGGACGCGACCAGCCCAGTTCAACCCAGCCCGGGTACTTCTGATCCTCGGCGAAGTAGGCTTCGAGGCCGGCCAGGTCGGTCACCCCGCGGTGGATATTGGCATCGCGGCGATCCTTGGCTTCAGCAAAAAGCGTCCGCTGGATATCTTCGAGCTCAGCGGCGGCCCCGGCTAGAAATGCATCGCGTTCCTGCCCGACGAAGTTGACCTTGCCATCCTCGCGGTAGAGCCGGTCGCGGCGCACGGCAGAAACCTGACCATTGGCGGCATCGCGCCCGCCGATTTCAAGGATCAGCGGCACGCCCTTCTTGACCCAACCCCAACGCTTTTGCGTGGCCTTGCCAGCGCGCTTGTCGAGCAGCACGCGGATTGGCTCGCCCAGCGCCCACTGTTTGGCCAGAGCAGCGCGCAGTTCATCGCAATAGCTCAGCAGCGCAGCATCGCCATCGTCGTCGCGCAGCATCGGCAGGATCACGATCTGCTGGGGAGCAATCGCGGGAGGAACCCGCAGCCCGTCATCATCGCCATGGGTCATGATCACGCCGCCGATCAGCCGGGTCGAAACACCCCAACTGGTTGTGTGGCACAGCTGCTGGCCGCCTTCCCGGTCCTGATAGCGGATACCTGCAGCTTCGGAAAAGCCCGTGCCGAGGTAGTGACTGGTGCCGGCTTGCAGAGCCTTGCCATCCTGCATCATCGCTTCGATTGAATAGGTCGCAACCGCGCCTGGGAAGCGCTCATTCTCGGGCTTCTCGCCGGCGAAGACCGGCATGGCCAGCTCGTCCTCGGCATGGGCGCGGTACATCTCGAGGGCGCGCAGGGTCTCGCTCATTGCGTCTTCGCGATCGGCGTGCGCGGTATGCCCTTCCTGCCAGAGGAACTCGCTGGTCCGCAGGAACATCCGGGTGCGCATTTCCCAGCGGACAACATTGGCCCATTGGTTGGTCAGCAGCGGCAAATCGCGCCACGACTGGACCCAGCGCGCCATCGCCTGGCCGATTACGGTTTCGGATGTGGGGCGCACGATCAGCGGCTCTTCCAGCTTGGCCTCGGGATCGGGTATCAGCCCGCCCTTGCCATCCTGGATAAGGCGATGGTGGGTAACTACCGCCA
>CAZOSI010000191.1:0-6020 GCA_964582485.1 uncultured Novosphingobium sp. | reverse complement strand
CTGGGACAATCAAGTTGCCCGGTTCGAACTGCCCGAACTGTTCAGCGGCAGCGGCGGATCGATCCGCAACCTGCTGACCTCGACCGTCTTCAAGAGCCAGCTGCAAAAGCAGCTCAACCTGATCGCCGAAAAAGGGGCCGAGCGGGCCGCGCCGGTGTTGCTGGATGCGGTGCGGACCATCTCGATCCCCGATGCCGTCGGGATCATTCGCGGCGGGTCGACGGCGGGCACCACCTGGCTGCGCTCGGCAATGGGTCCGGCGCTGGTGAATGCGATGGTTCCGGGGCTGAGCGACGCGCTGCGTTTCTCAGGCGATCCGATTGTCGGCCAGGCGATCCGGGCGCTTTCGGGCGTGGATCTGGGCGGCGTTGCCCAGTCGCTGGCCAGCCGCACCGACAATTCGATCTGGTCGCAGATCGGGGTCGAGGAAACCGCGATCCGCGCCAATCCGCAAAGCACCAACGATCCGCTGCTGATCGGCGTGTTCAAGGTGCTTTGAGGGGCTAGGCCCGCGCGAGATTCCGTGCCACTAGCGGCTCCTGACTCGCACCGGGAGCCGATACGTGAAATTCTTCGCCGACACTGCTGAAATCGACGACATCAAGGATCTGGCCGCAACCGGCCTGCTTGACGGGGTGACCACCAACCCCAGCCTGATCATGAAGTCGGGGCGCGATTTCATCGAGGTAACGCGGGAAATCTGCGGGATCGTCGATGGCCCGGTCAGCGCCGAAGTGGTCGCGCTCGATCACGCCGGGATGATGGTCGAGGCCGAAAAGCTGCGCAAGATTGCCGACAATGTCTGCATCAAGGTGCCGCTGACGATCGACGGGTTGAAGACCTGCAAGGCGCTGACCAGCGACGGCACGATGGTCAACGTCACGCTGTGTTTCAGCGCCAATCAGGCATTGCTCGCGGCCAAGGCCGGGGCGACCTTCGTATCGCCCTTCGTTGGCCGTCACGATGACAACGGCTTCGATGGGATGAGCCTGATCGCCGACATCCGGCTGATCTATGACAACTACGATTTCGGAACCGAGATCCTGGTCGCTTCGGTCCGCCACGGGATCCACGTGCTTGAAGCCGCCAAGATTGGCGCCGATGTGATGACCGCGCCGCCATCGGTGATCAAGGCGCTGTTCAAGCACGTGCTGACCGACAAGGGCATCGAAGGCTTCCTGGCCGACTGGGCCAAGACCGGGCAGGCGATCTGACCGGCTGAGCCATGGCAGACGAGAGTCCCCTCGACCGCTTCAAGAGCGTGCTGACCGGCGCTAGTCGGGCGATCGCGCATGAGCCAGAAGTGGAGGTGGCCTGGACCGCCGACAATCCGGTGGTCAACGGCAAGAACATGCGGCTGCCGATGCCGGGGCGCAATCTGCCGCGCGATCAGGCGATGGAAGCGCGCGGCTTTGCCGATAGCTTCGCGCTGAAGATCCGCCATCACGACGAGGGCTTCCATGCCCGCAATGCCCCGTCCGAAGCAACCGCGCGCGCAGCTTTCGATGCGGTTGAAGCCGTGCGATATGAGGCGCTTGGTGCCAAATCCTATGCCGGGATGCGCGCCAACCTGGGCGCGGCGAATGAGGCGCGGACCCTGGGCGATCCGATCACCCGCGCCTCTCGGCCCGAGGACGTGCCGATCCCGACCGCTTTGGCGCTGCTGCTGCGTGAGCATCTGACCGGCCAGCCGGTGCCTGAGCCAGCCCGAGAGGGCGTCGAGATGCTGCGTGGCTGGATCGAGGAGCGCGCCGGCACCGATTTTGACGCACTGGCGCTGTCGCTTGACGATCAGGCGATGTTCCAAGGGCTGGCGCTGAGCATGCTCCAGCATCTTGAACTGACTCAAGCCCTGCCGACCGAGCAGGAGAGCGAGGACGGCGACGAGGGCGAGGATCAGGACGACAGCGAAGACCAGCCCGACGACGGCGAATCGAGCGAAGACCAGACCCCCAGCGAAGTCGCCTCCGAACCCAGCGAGGGCGAGGACGAGGGCGAGGACGAAACCGAACGGCAGATGGAGGAGGAATCCGACGACGCCGAAGAGGGTGACGAGGGTGAGGAAGGCATGCTGCCGACCCGGCCCAACCGGCCGTGGACGGAGGTTCCCGCCAGCTTCGACTACAAGGCTTATACCCAGGCCTTCGACGAGGTAATTGCCGCCTCCGAACTGTGCGATGAGGACGAACTGACTCGCCTGCGCGCCTATCTCGACGCGCAGCTTAAAGGCCTGCAGGGGATCGTCACCAAGCTGGCTAACCGGCTGCAGCGACGGCTGATGGCACAGCAGAACCGCAGCTGGGATTTCGATCAGGAAGAAGGCCTGCTTGATGCCGCGCGGCTGGCCCGGGTGGTCATCTCGCCCGGCCATTCGCTGTCCTACAAGGTCGAGCGCGAGGTCGAGTTCAAAGACACGATCGTAACCCTGCTGATCGACAATTCCGGATCGATGCGCGGCCGCCCGATCTCGATCGCGGCGATCAGCGCCGATGTGATGGCGCGGACGCTGGAGCGCTGCGGGGTCAAGACCGAGATCCTCGGCTTCACCACCCGCGCGTGGAAGGGCGGGCAAAGCCGCGAGGCCTGGCTGGCCGGGGGCAAGCCGGCGCAGCCGGGACGCCTCAATGATCTGCGCCACATCGTCTACAAGAAGGCCGACGAGCCCTATCGCCACGCCCGCAAGAACCTGGGCCTGATGATGCGCGAAGGCCTGCTGAAGGAAAACATCGACGGCGAAGCGCTGCTTTGGGCGCACCAGCGGCTGCTGGGCCGGCAGGAGGATCGCCGGATCCTGATGGTGATCTCGGACGGCGCGCCGGTTGATGATTCGACCCTTTCGGTCAACAACGCCGGCTACCTCGAACTGCATCTGCGCAAAGTGATCGACTGGATCGAGCGGCTCTCGCCGGTTCAGCTGGTCGCGATCGGGATCGGCCACGACGTAACCCGCTATTACCGCCGCGCGGTGACCATCATGGATGTCGAACAACTGGGCGGAACGATGATCGAGCAGCTCGCCAGCCTGTTCGAGGATGAAAAGACGCGCTGATCGGCGCGCGGTTGTACTCCAGACTCCGCTTGATGACTTTCCACTGCTGTGCCAACACTTTGCGGGTTGGGCATCAGGGGCGCGGTTTCTTGTCTTTTGGTCGAATTTCTGCCGTTTTGGGACTGGGTGGGGCCTTGTTGCTCAGCCAGCCGGCCAGAGCAGAGCCGGAACCTCCGGCACCGATGTCCGCACCGGCAGAGGCTGCACCGGCCGCGCCGGTTACACCCCCCGCCAATGTCTGCCCCGCACCACCGCCCGAGGGCCTGCTCTGCGTCCCGCCGCTGACCCCGATCCGGATTTCGATCCGCACGCATCTCGGCAGCAAGATCAGCACCAGCGGTCAAAGCTTCGAGTTCGAACTGGCCGAGCCGATCCGGATCGATGACACGGTGATGATCCCGGCCGGGACCCGCGGCGTTGGCGAAGTGGTCCATGCCAAGAAGAGCGGCGGAAGCGGCGCTTCGGGCGAGCTGGTGCTGGCGGCGCGCTACCTCGATCTGGGCGAGCGGCGGCTGCGGCTGCGCTCGCTGCGTTATGCCGAGGCGGGCAAGGACGCGATCGGCACGGTCAGCACGCTCAATGCCGCTTCGGCCGCCAGTCCGATTCCGGGCCTGGCGCTGATCGGCTTCTTCGTGAAGGGCAAAGGCATCGACTTGCCCGAAGGCACCGTGCTCGAGGCCAAGACCGCCGAGCCCTATCTCGCCGCGCCTGCTCCGCTGCCGGTGCCGACAGCGCCCGCCGCACCGGCGCCACAACCCGTTTCACCACCACCAGAAGGATGATCGATGAAATCTGCCATCAAGTTCGCACTGACACTGGCGCTTGCCGCTGGCCTGCTTGCCGCTCCTGCCGTCCAGGCCAAGGACAAGGAAGAAGCCGCTGAGGTTGAAGAAAACGATTCGGTTCCGGCCGCGCAGATCTTCATTCCGGCCCCGCCTGCGGGCAAGGGCCAGGTCGTGTTCTACCGCAAGGGCGGCCTCTCTGGCGCGGCAGTGGCCTGTTCGGTCCACGAGGGCGGCCAGAAGGTCAGCTCGCTGGGCGGCGGGCGCTATTTCATCATGGTCGCCAATCCCGGCAAGCATGAATTCGTGACCAAGACCGAGGCCAAGGACGTGCTGACGCTGGAGGTCGAGCCGGACGAGACCCAGTTTGTCGAATGCAAGATCAAGATGGGCTTCATGGTTGGCCGTCCCGATATCCGCCCGTCGACCGAGGCGACCTTTCGCGGCATGAAGAAGTTCAAGCTGGTCGATGATGACGATATGGGCCCGGCTCCCGGTGCGCTGCGTTCGGCCGATCTGGCCGCATTGAAGGCTGCGGCCAAGCCGGCTACCGCCAACTGAGCAAAGCGATTATCGGCGCGGCCAAGGCGCATTCCCGTCTTGACCGCGTCGTTTAATCGCTCAATTAAACGATCATGACCAAAGCAAGCTCCGTTTCCGAGGCCGTCGCCTCGCGCCGCTCGATCCGCGCATTCCTTAACCAGCCGGTCGATCAGGCCGTGCTCCGGCGCGTGCTGGAAAAGGCCCAGAACGCGCCATCGGGCGGGAATACCCAGCCGTGGAACGCGGTGATGCTGACCGGTGCGCCGCTGCAAAAGCTGGTCGATCTGGTGGCCGCAACGATCCCGCAGGGGCTGGCCGCCTATTCGGCCGAATACCCGATCTATCCGGCCGAGCTGGAAGGCCGCTATGCTGACAGCCGGTTTGGCGTGGGCGAGGCGATGTACAAGGCGCTGGACATCCCGCGCGAGGACAAGGCCCAGCGGATGGACGTATTCCGCAACAATTTCCGCGCATTCGGCGCGCCGGTGCTGATGTTGGTCCACACCCCGCGTTACATGGGCCTGCCGCAATGGAGCGACATCGGCATGTGGCTGCAGACCGTGCTGCTGCTGCTGCGCGAGGAAGGGCTGGACAGCTGCGCGCAGGAAGCCTGGGCGGTTTACCAGAAGCAGATCCGCGAAGTGGTGAGCATTCCCGAAGACCACATCTTCTTCTGCGGTTGCGCTATCGGCTGGGGCGACCGCGCTGCGGCGGTGAACAGCTTCCCCGTGCCGCGGGTCGATCTGGACCAGGCGGTGCGCTGGGAGGGGTTTTAAAGCACCCGTCGTCCCCGGCTTGACCGGGGATCGCTGGCCTCCTGCCGCAACCTGGCGTGATCATTGCCAGCGGTCCCCGCTTGCGCGGGGACGACGAGCGAGGCAAAGGCCCCTTCATGTCCGACGCAATTCCCCTCAAGCTCTTCAACAGCCTGACCCGCCAGCTGGAGCCGTTCCAGCCCGTCCACCCCGGCGAGGCGCGGGTCTATTCGTGCGGGCCGACTGTCTACAACTACCAGCACATCGGTAACATGCGCGCCTATGTCTTTGCCGATACGCTGGGGCGCGTGCTGCGGTACAAGGGTTACAAGCTGACGCACATCATCAACATCACCGATGTCGGCCACCTGACCAGCGACGCCGATGCGGGCGACGACAAGATGGAGAAGGCGGCGGCGAGCGCGGGCAAGACCGCCTGGGACATCGCCGCGTTCTACACTGGTGAGTTCAAGCGCGATCTCAAGTGGCTCAACGTCACCGATCCGGCCAAGTGGACGGTGGCGACCGACTATGTCCCGGCGATGATCGACTATGCCAAGTCGATCGCTGACAAGCACTGCTACGAGCTAGAGAGCGGGCTTTACTTCGATGTCTCGACCGTGCCCGACTACGGCCGCCTCGCCCGCGCTGCCACCGAAGAAGGTGAAGGCCGGATCGAGAGCGTGGACGGCAAACGCAACGCCGCCGACTTCGCCATCTGGCGCAAGACCCCGGCGGGCGAAACGCGGCAGATGGAATGGGACTCGCCGTGGGGCCGGGGCGCGCCCGGCTGGCACCTTGAATGCTCGGTGATGAGCGCGGCCGAGCTCGGCATGCCGTTCGACATCCACACCGGCGGGATCGACCACCGCGAAATCCACCACCCCAACG
>CAZOSI010000190.1:0-6043 GCA_964582485.1 uncultured Novosphingobium sp. | reverse complement strand
CCAAGCGAGTTTCGTTCGCGTTTGCATTGATGGGGTACATGTCGACTTCAATTCAAATTGTTAAATGAATTGAGTTAGATGGCTGTCAGTCATATGCCCGCGCCAGGCTTGGCCACTAAGCGATGGCTCGAAATTGGCCGGCTGCAGAACATCGGGTTCCGAACGGAGCCAACTGAAGCGCCGGTCGGCGGCTCACGGCCCAAACATGGAAGATGACTCAATGGCAGCTTTTGGCCTGTCCGTCTGACCGTTCAAACGACTGCAATGTTGTCGTATCCGGAACGTCCGATCTTGCCGGAGAACTGCGTATTGCTGACCTCGCGCCGCAGGCACTCAGGCCAGCGTTAAAGTACGCGAAGACTGCCCATTTTCCTTCATCACCGCCGCCTGTTACATTCGCGTCGGCTCTTTGAAACCGTGAAACCCGCACAAGACACACGCGGCCCCTTGTAAACGGAGCCGCGTGCAAATGCTCTATCAACTAAACCCTCGAATCGGGCCGAATCACGCCGTCGCAAAGGCCTCCACCGGCAGCGCCATCATCGCATCGGCTCCGGTTTCCAGCTTGCGGCGCAGCGCGCCGGCATCCGGCGTAAACCGCTCACCGTAATACCGCGCGGTGACCAATTTGGCTTCATAGAAGGCCTTGTCATCGGTACCTTCGGCCAGCTTGGCCACGGCCACTTCGCCCATCCTGAGCCACATCAGGCCCAGCGCGACGATGCCCATCATGTGCATGTAGTGGTGCGCGCCGGCACCGACATGGTTGGGGTTGCCCATGCCGTTAACCATGAACCACATGGTCGCGGCCTTGAGATCACCATTGGCCTTTTCGACCTGCCCGGCAAGCTTTTCCAGTTCAGGTTTGGACTTGGCTTCGGCGCATTCCTGGTCGACCAGCGCGAACAGTGCCTGAACCGCGCGGCCGCCGTTCTGGGCGAGTTTGCGACCAACCAGGTCCATCGCCTGGACCCCGTTGGCGCCTTCGTAGATCTGGGTGATCCGGCAATCGCGGACAAACTGGCTCATCCCCCATTCCTCGATGAAACCGTGCCCGCCGAAGACTTGCTGCATCGACACACAAGTGTCGAAGCCTTTGTCGGTGCCATAGCCCTTGATCACCGGGGTTAGCAGGCTGACCAGATCGTCGGCCATCTGGCGGTCTTCCTCGCTGGCGGCCTTGTGCGCCAGATCGACGTGCAGTGCGCCCCACAGGCACAGTGCCCGCATGCCTTCAGTAAAGGCCTTGGCGTCCATCAGCATGCGGCGGATGTCGGGGTGGACGAACAGCGTGTCAGCCTTTTCACCCGGCTCGGCAGCGCCGGTCAGCGCGCGGCCCTGGCGGCGTTCCTGCGCGTATTTGACCGCGTTCTGGTAAGCCGATTCAGCCTGGCTGAGTCCCTGGATGCCAACGCCGAGCCGCGCCGCGTTCATCATGATGAACATCGCAGCCAGGCCCTTGTTCTCCTCGCCGACCAGGTAGCCGGTCGCGCCGTCGTAATTCATCACGCAAGTGGCGTTGGCATGGATGCCCATCTTGTGCTCGATGCTGCCGCACGACACCGCGTTCCGTGCCCCCAGCGAGCCGTCGTCATTGACCATGACCTTGGGGACGATGAACAGCGAGATGCCCTTGGTGCTGTCAGGCGCATCGGGGGTCTTGGCCAGAACCAGATGGATGATGTTCTCGGTCAGGTCATGGTCGCCAGCCGAGATGAAGATCTTGGTCCCGGTGATCGCATAGGAACCGTCGGCATTCGGCACGGCACGGGTGCGAATCAGGCCAAGGTCCGTGCCGCAGTGCGGCTCGGTCAGGTTCATCGTGCCAAGCCATTCGTTGGCGATCATCTTGGGAAGGTACTTGGCCTGCTGCTCAGGGCTGCCCTTGACCAGGATCGAAGAGATCGCCCCGGCGGTGAGCCCCGGATACATCCCCCAGGCCTGGTTGGCCGAGGCGGTGAATTCTTCGGCAACCATGCCAAGGACATGCGGCATGCCCTGACCGCCGAATTCTTCGGGTGCTGACAGCGTTCCCCAGCCAGCCTCGCGGAACTGGGCGTGGGCTTCCTTGAAGCCCTTGGGAGTGGTCACGCTGCCGTCCGGATGACGTTTGCAACCTTCCTGGTCACCCGAGAGATTAAGCGGGGCGAGCACTTCGCTGCAGAACTTGCCGCACTCTTCCACCACCACGTCGATCATGTCGGCGCTGGCATTTTCGAAGCCGGGCAGCGCAGCATATTGCTCAAGCCGCAGCACTTCGTTGATCACGAAGCGAGTGTCGCGGGTCGGTGCCTTGTAAACGGGCATGGTGTCAATCCTTGGTGTAGGTGGTGTGGCCCTTAACGGGCGCCCAGGTCGATGTTCTCGACCAGCTTGATGAAGCTTTTAAGTTCGGAAATCGCCGCATCCAGATCGTCGCGCTGCTGGCTGAGGCGTTCGACCTTTTCCTTGCAGCGCTGCATGGTGACCCGGCGCTGTTCGACCCGGCCATCGCCGAGATCGTAGAGGTCGATCATCTCTTTGATTTCGGTCAGGCTGAAACCGACGTTCTTGGCGCGCAGGATCCAGGCAAGCCGGGCCCGATCACGTTTCGAATAGACCCGGTTCAGACCAACCCGCTGCGGCGCAATCAGGCCCTCGTCCTCGTAGAACCGCAGCGCCCGGGCGGTGACGCCGAATTCGGCCGTCAGGTCGGAAATCGTGAACTGTTCACGATCAAGCGCATCTGGTGTGTCGATATGGGCACCATCATGCGCGGCTGGGCCATCGGCGAGTTGTTCCATGACCCGCAAATTAGCTTACCTTTACGTAAGCGTCAATCTTAGATCCGGACTAACAACCCACCTTCCAGACGACGAAAGAAGCAAGTCGACGCGCCGGTATGGCAAGCCGGACCTTGCGGTTTACAGATCATGACCAGCGCATCCTGATCGCAATCGACCCGCATTTCCAAAACTTCGAGGACGTGCCCGGAACTTTCACCCTTTTTCCACAATCTGCCTCGCGAGCGTGAATGGAAATGGGCGAAGCCGGTCTGAATCGTCTGATCGAGGGCTTCCCGATCGAGAAAGGCCACCATCAAAACCTCGCGGCTCGCACCATCGACCACAACGCCGGTCAGCAGACCTTGACGGTCGAACTTGGGCAAAAAAGCGGAACCGGCTTCTCGATCGCTGTCATAATCGGTGCTCATCGCGTCCCCTTGTTGCAAGATAACCACATGTGTCGAGCAAAAAAGCGCGGCGCGGCGCTTGGCGCTTTCCATCGCAAGCAGATTCGGAGATTGAGGCGCTGCGGAAGGCCGAAGGCCCAGGTTCAGGGACCACCGCCGCATGAGGGATTTGGGCGAGGCAGACCAAAGGGGGATCTGCCGAACCGCGAAAGCGGAAGCCCTATGAGTTTCGTCACGAGAACGCCCGGAGCTCAGGCTCCGGGCGTTTTCGTTTTCAGACCAGATCGAGCGCCTCATCCAGCACCCGCGCAAAGCAGGCAATCCGGACCTGCTCAGCACCGCCGCGTTTGAGCGCCGAGACACAGGCACTGGTGGTCGCCCCGCTGGTGAGCACGTCGTCGACCAGCAAGATTCGCGCACCGCGAATCGCCGCTTCCCGCCGAGCGTTGAGCGCGATTGCCCCGGACAGCGCCCGTGCCCGCGCCGCCTTACCCAACCCGCCAAGTGTCGGGGTCTGCTTGCGCCGGACCAGACCATCCACCAGCAGCGTTGCGGTGCGCGCCCGCGCCACCTCTCCGCCCAGTAGCGCCGCCTGGTTGAACCCACGCCGCCACAAGCGCCACCGGTGCAGCGGCACCGGGACCACGGTCCAGCCAGGCCCGACCTCCTGCGGCAACTGCGCCAGCATCAGCCGCGCCAGGAGCGGAGCGAGGGCAATGCGGTGCCCATGCTTGAGCGCCAAAATCAGCCTTCGAGAGGCATCGTTGTATAGCGTGCCCGCCGCAATCCCGTCGTGGCGCGGGGGATCGGCCAGACAAGGCGCGCAGACCGAGCCGGCTGCCATGCCCTCACCAAGGGGGCGCTGGCACGTGAGGCAACTCGGCTCTCCCGGTATTGCCAGCAAGCTCCAACAGCCCGCGCAGAGACCCGATTGCGCGGCAAGGCCCTCACCGCACAGCGGACAACGCGGTGGGAAGACCAGATCGGCCAGCGGCACAAGGAGCGGGTGCAACTGCATTGCGCAGTGGTATCGCTTGCAAGGCCGCGCGGCGCAAGGCAGAGCGCGCCGCGTGGACCAGCCCGCCCCGCCCCAGATCTTCGCGCCCCGCCGCCGCCTTGCCCAGCGGCAGCGCGCGCTGCGCCTGCAAGCCCAGCCCGATGCCGCCCGCTACCTCGCCGAGGATATGGCTGAGGATGTGGTCGAACGGCTGGGTTTCCTGCGCCACCGGCCCCGTAATGCGCTGGTGATTGGCCTCGACGGTGGGCTCTCGGCCGGTCTGGCCGCACAGGGCTGCACGGTGACCCATGTCGACCCGGCCCAGGGTTTTGACCAGGAGATGCCCCTCTCCGGCGGCCCGTTCGAACTGATCGCCAGCCTTGGCACATTGGATAGTGCCAACGACCTGCCCGGCGCCTTGATCCACATCCGCCAGGCCCTCGCCCCCGGCGGCCTTGCCATCGCCAGCTTTGTCGGGGCCGGATCGCTGCACGCCTTGCGCGAGGCCATGCTGGCGGCCGATGGCGACCGCCCTGCCCCGCGGCTCCACCCCGCGGTCGATGTCCGCGCCGGGGGGCAATTGCTCCAGCGGGCCGGCTGGGCTGATCCGGTGGTCGACAGCCGGCCGCTGGAGGTGCGGTTTTCCAGCCTCGCCAGTCTGGCTGCGGACCTCCGCGCCCAAGGCCTGTCCAACTGCCTCGCTCGCTCAGGCCCGCCTTTGACCAAGGCACAGCATTCGATTGTCAAAGAGCAGTTCGGCAGTGCCCGGGTCGAGACTTTCGAGATCCTGACCCTGACCGGCTGGAAGCGTTAGCGCAGTGCCGCCTGCGCCGCCGCGAGGCGGGCAATCGGCACGCGGTAGGGACTGGCGCTGACGTAATCCAAACCGACCTTCTCGCAGAACGCGATCGAGGCCGGATCGCCGCCATGCTCGCCACAGATACCCAGCTTGATGTCGGGCCGGGTCTTGCGCCCACGCTCCGCTGCGAGCTCGACCAGTTGGCCAACCCCTTCGATATCGAGGCTGACGAACGGATCGCGCGGGAAGATGCCCTTTTCGACGTAGGGCCCCAGGAACTTGGCCGCATCGTCGCGCGAAACGCCCAGAGTTGTCTGAGTCAGATCGTTGGTCCCGAACGAGAAGAACTCGCCAACCTCGGCAATCTCACCCGCCATCAAGGCGGCGCGCGGCAGTTCGATCATGGTGCCGACATGGTAGGCCAGCGACCGGCCCTTCTCGGCAAAAACTGCGCTGGCAGTGCGATCGACCAGGGCTTTCAGGATCTCCAGCTCCTTGCGGGTCGCGACCAGCGGGATCATCACTTCGGGCACCGGCGCTTCACCGCCCTGCGCAGCGACATCGCAGGCGGCCTCAAACAAGGCGCGGGCCTGCATCTCGTAGATCTCGGGGAAGGTGATCCCCAGACGGCAACCGCGATGGCCCAGCATCGGGTTCATTTCGTGGAGCTCGCTGGCGCGGCGCTTCAAAGTGGCGGTGCCGATCCCGATCGCTTCCGACAGTTCCTCGAACTCCGCATCTTCGTGCGGCAGGAATTCGTGCAGCGGCGGATCGAGCAGGCGGATCGTCACCGGCAGCCCGGCCATCACCTCGAAGATCGAGTGAAAATCGGCGCGCTGTTCGGGCAGCAGCTTGGCCAAGGCGGCACGGCGACCAGCCTCGTCCTCGGCGAGAATCATCTGGCGCACCGACGCAATCCGGGCGGCATCGAAGAACATGTGCTCAGTGCGGCACAGCCCCACCCCTTCGGCGCCAAACTGGCGCGCGGTGCGGCAGTCAGCCGGGGTTTCGGCATTGGTGCGAACCTTCATCCGGCGGTGCTGGTCGGCCCAGCCCATCAACACGCCGAAATCGC
>CAZOSI010000189.1:0-6059 GCA_964582485.1 uncultured Novosphingobium sp. | reverse complement strand
ACTGCTCGGAGGTTGGTTTGTGAAATCTGCTTGCAGCGCGGCGGGAACTTCATCGACATTGATCCGCCGGTCTTCAAAGGCGACGGGGCCATCTTTGCCATGATGAATGCCGGTCAGATGAAGCAGGCTGGTGCCCTCGGGGAAATCCGGATCGCGATGGGCTGCAGCCTCCCGGCCGGAGGACATCAATTCGAACCTGTAGTCGCCCGTCCGTTCGGAAATCGCTGCGGCAAGATCGGGAATGGCCAGCATGGCAGTCTGGATGTGCGGATAGGCAACAAATGAACCGGCCTTGCGCCGCCGTTCGATCAAACCGGCATCGACAAGCGCAGTCAGAGCCTTGCCGACAGTTGCGCGAGCGCAGCCATATTCGTCGACCAGCTCATGCTCGAAGGGAATGCGAAAACCGGGCGGCCATTTACCTGAGGCAATGCGCGCTTCGATATCGCCTCTAATCCGTTCGGCGATTGTCATTCTGCCAGGATCCGTTCGACTACTTTGAGATAACGACTTGTTACAGCTGCGGCGTTGCGGTGCTTACCATCCAAAACGCATTTGCTTCCGCGCCGCCAAACATCGGCGATACAGGAATTACGCGCGGCAAAGACCCAGCTGTCGAGCAGCTGATCGCCGCTGCGGCCTTGCAGGGCTGGATGATGGGGGTTCAGAGTTACGATGTCAGCCGAATTGCCGACGGCCAAACCGTGATCAATGTCCATCGCCCGCGCACCGCCGGCCAGCGTCGCTTCAAACAGGTGGCGGGCAACGGACGGACAGTTGTCATTGGCCAATACATTGCGTGCCCGGTGCGCCAGCCGCTGGCTATATTCGAGTGCCCGCAGTTCCTGTGCGGGATCAATCAGGATGTTGGAATCGGAGCCCGTGGCGATCTGGCCGCCTGCAGCCAGGAACCGCCTTGCCGGGAAGATGCCATCGCCCAGATTGGCTTCGGTAATGGGACATAGCCCGGCAACTGCGCCGCTTGCGCCAAGAGCGTCCGTCTCAGCCTCAGTCAGATGGGTAGCGTGAACAAGGCACCAGCGCCGATCAACTGCCGCATGATCGAGCAACCATTCGACCGGGCGCGCACCGGACCAGGCGATGCTGTCCTGCACTTCCTTTTCCTGTTCGGCGGCATGGATGTGGATCGGACCCTGTGGGTGCAGTTCGGCGAGCGCGTTCAGCTCTTGCTCCGTTACGGCGCGCAAGCTGTGTGGCGCGATGCCAAGGCGATCGCCTTGCGACAAGAGCGGCCGGCAGGCCTCGAGAAGCTCTGCGAAACTGTCCAGGTCAGAAATGAAGCGGCGCTGGCCGTGTTTGGGCGCTGCGCCGCCAAAGTTGCTGTGCGCGTAGAATACCGGCAGCAGCGTAAGGCCGATGTCCGCCGCGCTTGCCGCAGCCGCGACACGGCCGGCCATTTCCGCCGGATCGGCGTAGCGCAGGCCGGTTTCGGCATTGTGCAGATAATGAAATTCGCCGACATGGGTGTAGCCGCCTTCGAGCATTTCAACATAGGCCATCGCGCAGATCGCTTCGACATCGTCGGGGTCCAGCCGGTCGAGAAAGCGGTACATCACTTCCCTCCAGCTCCAGAAATTGTCGCCTTCCCGACCTCGATATTCCGCCAGACCCGCCATGCCGCGCTGAAACGCATGGCTGTGAACATTGGCAAGGCCGGGCATAGCGATGGCATGACATTCATCGGCGGCAGTGGCCACGGCATCGACTTCCACAGTGGAGATAATGCCTTCCACTATGCTGATGCGGACATTTTGGGCCCAGCCAGACGGAAGTAGAGCGGTTCCAAACCAGATGGAGGTCATAGTCGGTCCTCGAAGATCACTTCATTATGTCTAGACATAATAGGCACTCTATGCAACGCATATGAGCATGAGCAGCGACTCCGCACCATTATGCGACCGTGTCTGGCGAAACGCGCGACTGGCCACGATGGCGGCCGCGGGGGTGATCGAAGACGGGGTCATTGCTTGCAGCGACTGCAAGATTGTCTTTGCAGGCACTGCATCCGATGCGCCGCGATTTGGGGATGCAGAAGTCGTCGATTGTGCCGGACGCTGGATTACGCCGGGCTTGATCGATTGCCATACGCATCTGGTCCATGCCGGCGACCGCGCGAACGAATTTGCGATGCGTCTAGAGGGCGTGAGCTATGAGGAGATCGCGCGGGCGGGCGGCGGCATCGTCTCAACCATGGAGGCGACACGCGCGGCCAGTGAAGATGCGCTGTTGGAAACGGCGCTTAGGCGGCTGGATGATTTGATCAGTGAAGGCGTGACTACGATCGAAGTCAAATCCGGTTACGGTCTATCGCTGGAAGCTGAACTCAAGATGTTGCGGGCCGCGCGGAGGTTAGCCGACGAGCGTTCGATAGGCGTCCGCACCAGTTTTCTCGGCGCGCACGCTCTTCCTCCTGAATATTCAGGTCAGGCAGATGCCTATATCACCGAGATTTGCGAACAGATGATTCCGGAAGTCGCAAGGCTCGGCCTAGCCGATGCCGTCGACGGCTTTTGTGAGAATATTGCTTTCAGCGCCGAACAGATAGAGCGGGTGTTTGCCGCTGCCAAGGCCTACGGCCTGCCGGTCAAACTTCACGCAGAGCAGCTTTCGAACAGTCACGGCGCGGCCCTCGCGGCGCGATATGGTGCCCTGTCGGCGGATCATCTCGAGCACCTCGACGATTCCGGCATTGCCGCGATGGCCGCAGCTGGAACGGTCGCGGTGCTGCTGCCGGGGGCCTATTATTTCACGCGCGAAACCATGCCGCCGCCGATCGCCAGGCTGCGCGCCGCCGGAGTATCAATTGCGTTGGCGACCGATTGCAACCCGGGCACATCGCCGATGACCTCAATTCTGCTTGCGATGAACATGGCCGCCATGCTGTTTCGGCTGACCGTCGAAGAGTGCCTCGCCGGTGTAACCCGAGAGGCGGCCCGTGCGCTCGGAATGCTTGATCAACTGGGCACGCTGGAGCCGGGCAAAGCCTGCGATCTAGCAATCTGGGACATCGAAGACCCCGCAGAACTTGTCTATCGCATTGGAGCCAACCCGCTCCACCAACGCATCAGGGGCGGACAATGACAGTTTCGATAAAGGCAGGCAGGGTTTCGCTGGCCGATTGGCGCCGGATCTATCGGGGCGAAACGCCGGTGCTCGATGCCTCCTGCCATCCAGGGATCATTGCCAGCGCCTTAGCGGTGGCCCGGATTTTGGCGCGGCAGGAACCAGTCTATGGCATCAACACGGGCTTTGGAAAGCTTGCCAGTGTGAAGATCAGTGATGCTGACCTGCAGTCGCTGCAGCGCAATATCGTGCTGAGCCACGCGGCCGGCGTTGGCGAACCGATGCCGGTGCCGATCGCCCGGCTGATGATGACGCTGAAGCTGGCAAGTCTCGCCCAGGGGGCATCAGGCGTGCAATTGGCAACGGTCGAACTTCTGGCAGCGTTGCTGGAAAAGGGTCTGACGCCGGTAATCCCCGCCCAGGGATCGGTCGGAGCTTCGGGCGATCTTGCTCCGCTGGCGCATATGGCCGCAGCGATGATCGGAACGGGTGAAGTCTGGGTAGGCGATGTAACCATGTCGGCAAGCCAGGCCCTGTCTGCCGCCGGACTGCGCCCGCTTGAACTGGGCCCAAAAGAGGGGCTCGCCCTGCTCAACGGTACGCAGTTTTCATGTGCCTATGCCTTGGCCGGTTTGTTTGAAGCGGAGCGGCTGTTTGCATCGGCCCTGCTCACCGGTGCCCTGTCAACCGAAGCAGCCAAGGGCTCAGACGCGCCGTTTGATCCGCGGATCCACGCGCTACGCGGACACCGGGGCCAGATCGAGACGGCCAAAGCGCTGCGCGCGCTGATGGACGGTTCCGCGATCCGCGCTTCACACCTGACCGGCGATGCCCGGGTGCAAGATCCCTATTGCCTGCGCTGCCAGCCGCAAGTGATGGGCGCGGTGCTTGATATGCTGCGCCAGGCGGCAGCCACTTTGCTGATCGAAGCCAATGGCGTGTCGGACAATCCCCTGATCTTCGCTGACACCGATGAGGCCCTGTCGGGCGGCAATTTCCACGCCGAACCAGTTGCCTTCGCCGCCGACATGATTGCTATTGGATTGTGTGAAATCGGCTCGATTGCAGAGCGGAGGATCGCCATGCTGGTTGATCCGGCTTTGTCCGGACTGCCCGCGTTCCTTACGCCAAAGCCCGGGCTTAATTCCGGCTTCATGATTCCGCAGGTTACCGCCGCGGCGCTGGTGTCTGAAAACAAGCAGCGCGCCTATCCGGCCAGCGTTGATTCAATCCCGACATCGGCCAATCAGGAAGATCATGTCTCGATGGCAGCGCACGGTGCCCGGCGGTTGCTGGGCATGGCCGATAATGTCGCAGGCGTGATCGCGATCGAGTATCTGGCGGCTGCGCAAGGATGCGATTTCCACGCGCCGCTGGGTTCCAGCAGCACGCTCGAATCTGCCCGCGCACTGCTGCGCGAAAACGTGCCCCCGCTTGACCAGGATCGCTATTTTCACCCCGATATCGCTCATGCACAGGCGCTGGTTACTTCGGGCAAACTGGCCGGGCTGGCCAAACTACCGGGAGTTTCATGAGCGACTGGCTTTCCGTTGAAGCCGGAAGCGCCCCGCTGATCGTCAGCGTGCCGCATGCCGGGACGTCCATTCCCGGCGATATTTCCGGGCTGATCTCGCCCGAACGCGCGCGCCGCGATGCGGATCATCACGTTGACCGGCTATATGCCTTCGCCGCCGAACTTGGCGCGACGATCATCCACAGCCGGATTTCTCGCACCGTGATCGACCTCAACCGCGATCCGTCGGGCCGGTCGCTCTATCCCGGGCAGGCTACGACCGGCCTTTGCCCCGAAACTACCTTTGACGGTGAGCCGCTATATGAGGCCGGGGCAGAACCAACACCGGAAGAAATCGCGCGCCGAAGGGCAATCTGGTTCGATCCCTACCACGTTGCGCTGAGTGAGCAGATCGTTCGCTTGCGCGCGCTCTACCCGGCGATTGTCCTTTATGACGCGCACTCGATCCGCAGCCATGTGCCGCGGCTGTTCGACGGTCCTTTGCCGCAGTTCAATATTGGCAGCTTCGGCGGTGCCAGCTGCGATGGCGCGCTGACTGCTGCGATTGCGGCGGACTGCGCGGGCGATAGCCATGTCATCAACGGCCGCTTCAAGGGCGGCTGGATCACCCGCCATTATGGCGCTCCCGCCCGCGGCATCCACGCCGTGCAGATGGAGCTCGCGATCCGGGGTTATGCCGATGAAGACGGCCCATGGCCTCCGCAATGGGACGCAGCGCGGGCCGCTCCGCTGCAGGCGAAACTTCGTGCCATTCTTACAACCTGCCTGAAATTTGCAGAGGATCAGCGATGAACCGTTTTGATAACAGCCGCGTCATCCGCGCTGCGCATGGCAGCGAACTCAGCGCCAAGAGCTGGTTGACTGAGGCCCCTTTGCGGATGCTGATGAACAATCTCGATCCCGATGTCGCGGAGAACCCAGCAGCGCTGGTCGTCTATGGCGGCATCGGCCGGGCAGCCCGCAATTGGGACTGCTTTGACCAGATTGCCGCGACGCTTAAGCGACTTGAAGGCGATCAGACCCTACTGATCCAGTCAGGCAAACCCGTCGGCGTGTTCCGTACCCACAAGGATGCGCCGCGCGTGCTGCTTGCCAATTCCAACCTCGTTCCTGAATGGGCCAATTGGGATCATTTTCACGAGCTCGATCGCGCGGGCTTGATGATGTACGGCCAGATGACGGCGGGTTCCTGGATCTATATCGGTTCACAGGGGATCGTGCAGGGAACCTATGAGACCTTTGTCGAAATGGGTCGTCAGCACTATGGTGGCGACCTGTCAGGCAAGTGGATATTGACCGGTGGTCTGGGCGGAATGGGCGGTGCCCAGCCGCTGGCCGCAACCATGGCGGGGGCCTCCTGCCTGGCGGTTGAATGCCAGCCATCGCGGATCGAGATGCGGCTGCGGACCGGCTATATCGACAAGCAGACAGACAGTCTGGA
>CAZOSI010000188.1:0-6127 GCA_964582485.1 uncultured Novosphingobium sp. | reverse complement strand
ACCCGGCGATCACCTGGGAGCCGGCGGTCGGCCTCTATCTTGACGGGGTCTATATCGCCAAGGCGCAGGGCTCGATCTTCGATGTTGCCGATCTGGAGCGGGTCGAACTGCTGCGCGGACCGCAGGGTACGCTCTATGGCCGCAACGCGCTGGCCGGGGCAGTCAACCTGGTGACCAAGAAGCCCAGCGGCGAAGCTGGTGGATCAGTTGATCTGACCTATGGCAGCTTCAACGAACTGCGGGTGCGCGGCGTGCTCGATCTGCCGCAGATCGGGCCGTTCTCCGTCAAGTTGTCGGGACAGTACCGCAAGCGCGACGGGCTGATCGATCTGGTGCCCAATTCGCCCACCGGTGCCGAACGGACCGACTCGATCGACAGCGGCAGCTTCATGGTCCAGGTCCGGGCCCAGTTGTCTGACACGGTTACCGCCGACTATACCTTCGACTACAGCAAGGCCAGCCAGGACCCGCCGTTCTCGCAGCTGCTGCGGGTCAACCGCAACGGCGATCCGCGCGATATCTTCGACCCGGCCTCGCCCGGCTATGCCTTTGGCGGGGCGTTCTTCCCGCTCAATCTCTACACCAGCCCGAACCGGGCGACGACCGCGGCGATCGATGCCCCGGCCTATGAGCGGTCGCGCTCTTACGGCCACGCGCTGACGCTGACCGCCGATTTCGGCCCGGTCACGCTGAAGTCGATCACCGCCTACCGCGATCTCGACTGGGCGGACGGTCTGGACCTTGACGGATCGCCCCAGCCGGTCGCCTTCACCCAGCGGATCACCAACTACCATGCCTTCAGCCAGGAACTGCAGCTTACCGGTGTGGCTGGTGACGGGCGGCTGAATTATGTGCTGGGCGGGTTCTACTTCGACGAGAAGGCCGAAACGCTGAACCCGCAGACCTACTTCGGCGGCGGGGTGGACCTGCAGTCGGACTATGGCTCCAACACCGAAGCCTTCGCGCTCTACGCCCAGCTCGATTACAAGCTGACCGACCGCGTGAAGATCAGCCTGGGCGGCCGCTACACGCACGAGAAGAAGGACGTGCGGCGCTACTTCCGGGTCAATTTCGATCCGGCCAACGGCATTTTCACGCCACTGGTCGTCGCCGATCTACCCTATGGCGTGATCCCGGAGGCTACGTACAACAACTTCTCGCCGGCCGTGACGGCGGCCTGGGAAGTCAGCGACAACGTCAACATCTATGGACGCTTTGCCCGCGGCTTCAAGTCGGGCGGCTTCAACGGGGAAACCAATGTCTTCGTCGCCCCGACCCCGGCCTGCCCGAGCGGCGCGACCGAGCTGTGCTCGCCCTACCGGCCGGAAAAGGTCGACAGCTTCGAGCTGGGCATGAAGACCAAGCTGGCCGATGGCCGGGTGATCCTCAACGTCGCGGCCTTCCGCAGCGAGCACAAGGACATGCAGCTATCTGTCTTTACCGCCACCACCGGCGCCGCCTCGATCATCCGCAACGCCGCCGGGGCGCGGATCCAGGGGCTGGAGTTTGAAACGGTGCTGCGCCCGTTCGACAGCCTGACGCTCAACGCCTCGCTGGCGATCCTCGATCCCAAGTACAAGAGCTTCATCGATGGCGGCGTGGATGTCTCGGCCAACCGCGCCTTCCCCCATGCCCCCAAGACGACCGCCTCCTTCGGGTTCGATTGGGAAGCGGTCAGCGGCGACTCGGGCAAGCTGAACCTCTACGGCGATCTCAGCTATGTCTCGAAGTACTACACCTTCCCCTACCCGCTGGTAACGCCGACCCTGTCGGACCAGAACGCCCATTCCAGCCAGTCGCAGGGGCGCACGATCATCAACCTGCGCGCCAGCCTGAGCGACGTTTCGATCGGCGGGGCCAAGGCCGAAGTCTCGGTCTTCGTCCGCAACCTGACGAAGGAGGGCAACCCGTCCAACTTCATCGACTTTGGCCCGGGCTTTGGCGGGATCCTGCTGGGCTACTTCCCCGAACCGCGCACCTTCGGGGTCACCGTCGGGCTGAAGTTCTGAGCCGGATGGCCAGCCTGGAGGAACGGCTGCAGCGCCTTGAGGACGACCGGGCAATCCGCGACCTCAAGGCGCGTTACCTGCGGGCCTGCGACAGCAAGGATCCGGAAGCGGTCCGCGATTGCCTGCTGCCCAAGGGGGCGGTGATCGCCTATGACGGCTTCCCGGCGTTCGACAGCCGCGACGCCTTTGTCGCGGTCTATGCCGAGATGGGCTGCGCGCCGGGGATCTTCGATATCCACCACGGCGCCAACGGGGTGATCGAATTCGATGGCAGCGACCGGGCGCGGGGGCGCTGGTCGCTGCTGTTCCACAACATAAACCTGGCCAGCCGCACGCTGACCCAGATGGGCGTGGAATACGATGACGTCTATGTGAAGGCGGACGGCCGCTGGTGGATCGCGGAAACGCGCTCGCGCCGCCTGTCCTGCCTGATCCACGCGGTCGATGCGGAGGGCCGGCCGACCGTGGCGGTAATGGGCGAAGCGCCCGAAACTTTCGGCTGAGGAGAACAAGTAATGCGGTTTGCAGGCAAGCGGGTGCTGGTTACCGGCGCGGCATCGGGGATCGGACGAGCGACAGCACTGCTGTTCGCCCGCGAAGGCGCCCAGGTCATCATAGCCGATATCAACGCGGATGGATTGGCTGAAACCGCCGCGCTGATTGGCGAGGCCGCGACAGCAGTACCTTACGATGCCGAAGACCATGCCTCGTGCCGGGCGCTGGTGGCGAATGCGGCCGCAGACGGGCTTGACGTGCTGTGCAATGTGGCCGGAATGCTCAAGTGGGGGCCGACCGAAACATTTGCGGTCGAGGATTTCGAGAGGATCCTCCGGATCAACACCACCAGCGTCTTCGTGCTGTGCCAGGCCGCGCTGCCCCACCTGGTTGCGTCAAAGGGTAACGTGGTCAACATCGGTTCGACATCGGGCCTGCGCGGAATGATCTACACTGCGGCCTACTGCGCTTCGAAGCACGCCGTAGTGGGAATAACCACAGCGCTGGCTGCGGAATATGCGCCAAAAGGGGTGCGGATCAACGCCGTCGCCCCGGGCCACGTCAACACACCGATGACCAAGCAGGCCCCGCCGGCCGGGGAGCTGGATTGGGGCATGGTCATGCGCGGCATGCCAAAACTGGTCGATGGCAGCTGCGATCCCGAAGACATCGCCGAAGCCGTTGCCTTTCTCGCGTCCGACAAGGCCCGCAAGGCCACTGGCACCGTTCTGGTAGTGGACGGCGGGCAACTGGTCAGCTGAGCAGCAGGCGCGCTGCCGCGCTGCCATCCAGCAGCATATTGTCGCGCCTTGTCACCTGCCAACCAAACGCGCCGCGCGCCAGGTCCCAGCGGTTCGCCGCGACCCGCACGGGTATCCATTCGCCTTCGTCATGCCGGAACACCACGCTATGGCAGCGAGCTATGGAGCGGTCGCCATCAAGTTCGATCACCGGGCTGGTCAGCACATGGGCACAGCCATCGGCCATAAGTGATTGATGCACAGGACCGGAAATCAGCGCTGCAATTGCGGCCCTGCCCTTCGCTTCACCCATTCCTCCGACAGCATAGACCCCTTCCTCGGCGAACAATGCAGCGACGCTCGCCGCATCGCCGCTATCCGCCAGCGGACCATAGCGCGCGATCAGTTCGCGGATGGCCTCACGGTCTTCCAAAGCCCGCAGGCGCTTGGCAACACTTTCAGGCACCAGCCGCCTTGCGTCCGGCCTGCCGTCCGAAGAAAGTGCAATCGGCCAGGCTGAGCCCGGAGGAGTAGCCATGCCCCCAGCTCGGCAGGCCAGAGGTGCAGCGCCCGGCTGCGAACAGACCGGGGATCGGCGCGCCCGCCCGGTCCAGCACCTCGCCATCTACCGATGTCCTGAGACCGCCCAACGTGAAGAAGCTGAAATAGCTGGCATGAAAATCGAGCTCGAGCGCCACGAACGGCCCCTGATCCAGCGGCACCAGGATCGGCGCGCGCTTGTCGAACAGCGGGTCACGCCCCTGCCGGGCCTGTTCGTTGTAAACCGCCATAGTCGCGCTGAGCGTGCCGGCCGGCATCTCCAGCTCGGCCTCAACCTCTTCCCAGGTCTCGCCGGTACCGGCGATGCTCATCCGGGCGAAGTCCATGGGCTGGAAGAAGTGCGCATTGTCGAGCAGCAGGTAGACTTTGCCATCTGGCTGGTCGACCGCGCAGCGGCTGACCCGCCCGTGATAGCAGTCTTCGTTGATGAAGCGCTGCCCCTTGGTGTTGACGAAGACCCCATAGGCATGGCTTTCCGGCATGGTCCAGGGGCAGGTGGTGAAGAACTGCTCCATGTGGATCGCATCGCCGCCTGCACCGATGCCAAGCTCGATCCCTGACCCGTCGTCCTTGTCGCCGATCGGATCGTTCAGCTTGAAGGTATCAGGACAATACTTGCGCCGCATCGCTTCGTTGAAAACGAAGCCCCCGGTGGCCAGGACCACGCCCTTGGCCGCTTTCACGAAGCGCGGCTGGTTGTCGATCCGGACCACCACGCCGACAATTTGGTTCCCGTCACGAACCAGCGCCATGGCGCGGGCGTCGGTCATCACCTCCACGCCCTTACCGCGCGCGCTGGCTTCCAGCACATCAACCAGCGGACGCCCACCGCCCCAGCCCATGTGCTGGATCACATGACCGCGCGGGGCCGGTTTGGCGAGATCGCAGAACGGCGCGGCGGCCTCGCTACCGGACCAGATCAGCGTGGAATCGTCGGTCGGTTCAATATGCTTTCCGGGCAGATAGTTGCCGCGATAGGGCACGCCCTGTGACTTGAGCCATGCGTAGTGGTTGAGCGCCTCGCGGCCATAAAGCTCGCACTTGGCTTCGTCAGCGCAAGGGCCTCCGGCCAGCTTGAGGTATGCGGTGAAGTCTTCGGTACTATCCTCAAACCCGGCAGCGCGCTGGGCATCGGAACCGCCGCCTCCGCCGATATAGATCTCGCCGCCAGACAGGCCCGAGGCCCCGCCGCTGCCCGAATTGCGTTCAAACAGCATGACCCGCGCACCGGCATCGGCAGCCTCGATTGCAGCGCAGGCCCCGGTCGCGCCAAATCCGATTACTGCAACCTCGGTTTCGAAGTCCCAGCCTGGAACCTCGCTGGCGGGATAGGGCCGGTAGAGCGAAATCTCCGCCACAGTCTCAGCCCTCCCTTGCCTTCAAAATGTCGAGCGCAACGTCAACGATCATGTCTTCCTGACCGCCGACCATCTTGCGGCGGCCCAACTCGACCAGGATCGCCCGCGTATCGAGACCAAAGGTTTCGGCAGCCTTTTCCGCATGACGCAGGAAGCTGGAATAGACCCCGGCATAGCCCAGGCTCAGCGTTTCACGATCGACCCGCACCGGACGGTCCTGCAGCGGGCGGACCAGATCCTCGGCCGCGTCCATCAACAAGTTGACATCGCAGCCGTGGTTCCAACCCTTGCGATCGGCGGCGGCGACAAACACCTCCAGCGGGGCATTGCCCGCGCCCGCCCCCATCCCGGTGAGCGACGCGTCAATCCGCACTGCACCGCATTGCGCGGCAACAATCGAGTTGGCCACACCGAGCGAAAGGTTGTGATGGGCGTGCATCCCGCGCTGGGTTTCGGGCTTCAGCACCCGGTCATAGGCCTCAAACCGGGCGCGCACCCCATCCATGTCGAGTGCGCCGCCGCTGTCGGTTACGTAAACGCAATGCGCGCCATAGCTTTCCATCAGCAGCGCTTGCTGCGCGAGCAATTCAGGCTCGATCATGTGGCTCATCATCAGGAAGCCTGAGACGTCCATACCCAGATCGCGGGCGATGCCGATGTGCTGCTTGCTAACGTCTGCCTCGGTGCAGTGCGTCGCAACGCGAACCGAACGCACTCCGATGTCGTAAGCACGGCGCAATTCCTCGACCGTGCCGAGGCCAGGCAGGATCAGCGTGGTCAGGACGCACTTGTCGAGCACTTCAGCGACGGCTTCCAACCATTCCCAATCGGTATGCGCACCAAAGCCATAGTTGAAGCTGGTGCCCGACAGGCCATCGCCATGCGCCACTTCGATCGCATCGACCCCGGCTGCCTCGATCGCTGCTGCAATCGCCCGCACATGATCGAGCCCGTACATGTGGCG
>CAZOSI010000187.1:0-6213 GCA_964582485.1 uncultured Novosphingobium sp. | reverse complement strand
CGGCTGGTCAGCGTCGATCTTGAGGGGGCGGAGGAATTGCTGGCGGCGGAGTGAAAGCGGCCGGAATATGCGAGACCAACCCTAGGCGCCATTGCTCCAGTAAGCCTGGTACTGAGGATTGTGAGCAAAGTAATCCTCGAATTGCGGATAGGGGATGCCAAACACGGTAACCTCAATCTCACCGGTGGAATCGGCCATGTCGTGAATCACGACTTCCTCGAACTCGAAAGTGGCGCGTCCAGAGGCTCTAACAAAAAGTGAATCTCGTTTCCCTTCGACAACCTCTCCGTCGATTAATCCTGCATGAAGCTTTCGATCATACCGATCGCTTGGAACAAAGCTCCCGAATGCAATCCCCATGGGCGGATCGAGGTTGATTAGATCACCGTCGCCCACGACGAATCCGTCAGAAATGATCTCGATCTTCATGACGCCCCCCTAATCCAGCACAAACCGCGGCCCAGTACCCTTGGTCCCGGCGCGGTCATCGCGGTTGTAGAGCCGGCAGCGTTCCAAACTCAAACAGCCGCAACCGATGCATTCGTCGAGCTTGCGGCGGGTCAGGCTGAGCAGTGCGATCTTCTCGTCGATCGCCTTGCGCATCGAGCGGCTGATCCGCTGCCAATCGGCCAGAGTCGGAGTGCGCCCCAGCGGGAGTTTGGACAGTTCCACTTCGATCTCTGCCAGGCCGAGCCCGAGCTTCTGAGCGATCAGGATAAAGCTCAGCCGGCGAATGTCGCTGCGCAGGAAGCGACGTTGATTGCCCATTGTCCGCATCGCCTGAAGCAGCCCCTTGTCCTCGTAGAACCGGATCGCCGAAACCGCGAGGCCGGTACGCCGCGCCAGTTCGCCGATCGGGAGCAGGTTATTGCGGTTCATGGTCTCCTCCGCGCTTTTCGCTTGACCTCAAGTTAGCTTGAGGTTGCACAAAGAAAAAGCGCTTTGATTCGTTTGCGCGGTAAACATCTGAAAAGAGGACTTTCCTATGCCCACAGGCTTTCTTGAACATGCCAACATCACGGTCAGCGATCCCGATCGCTCTTCCGCCTTGCTGCAGAAATTGTGCGGCTGGCACGAACGCTGGCGCGGGCCTTCGCAGCTGGGCGGGTGGACGATTCACGTTGGCGGCGAACGTGATTACATCGCGCTCTACACCCATCAAAGTCCGATCCCGCGCTATGCCAAAGGCCAGCCGCTCAACCATGTTGCGTTGGTCGTGGACGATCTCGACGGTGCCGAAGCGATCATCAAGGAAGCCGGTCTGATCCCCTTCAGCCACGGTGACTACGAGCCCGGGCGGCGGTTCTATTTTTATGACTGGGACGGGATCGAGTTCGAGATGGTCTCTTACGCCTAGAGCAGCCCTTCCTGTCGCGGTACTGAACCACCCCCGGCCCAGCGTTCCAAGGTCCGGTCCACCGTAAGCTCATCCTCCCAGGTCTGACATAGTGCCAACGCCTCGTCCGCCGTGCCGTCCAGCCAGTATCGCTGGGCGGCGCGGCTGAGGATCAGGGGCATCCGGTCATGCACCTCGGCCATCTGCGGGTGTCCGTCGACCATCACCACGGTGTAGACATCGCCCCATTCGGCGCTGGCCCGCCATAGCCCGGCCACCGCGAAGACCTCTTCGCCGGGCAGGCCGTACCAGGTGCGGGTCATCCGCCCCTTCTCGCCCTCGGCCTCGGCCCATTGGCTGACCGGGACCAGGCAACGGCGATTGACGAAGCTGCCACGCCAGAAGCCCGTCAGCAGTTTGTCCTCGCGCGCGTTGGTGACCGGCTTGGGCTTCAGCGGCTGGCCCTGCTTGCCTTTCAGCACCAGCGGAAAGCCCCAATGCATCGCCCGCGCCCGTCCCTCGGCCACCACCAAGCCGGGAAAGCCGGGATAGACTTCAGCAGCGTAGTTGGCCGACAGGTCGGGCTCGACCTCGAACAGCTTGGCGACTTCGGCGGTGCCCTTGGTCATGCGGTAGAGGTTGCACACCGCGCTATCTCTCCCGCGCGCAGCCTTGCTCGGAGCGCTCTTCGATCGTCAGCACCGCCTTGTAGGGATAGACCGTGTCGCTCATCCCATCGCTGCATTGCCCAGGCTCTATAAGCAAGGTTACGGCCTTTCCGTCCATCAGACCGGCATAGCGGCTTGCATTGCCTTGTGCGGATTCGGTGGCGGGAAAGGCTGTGCCGTCGAGGTTCTCCGGCGTGGTATAGCGGAGCTTGCCCGGCATGACCTCAATCGACCAGAAGGGCTCGGTCCCAAGCGCCTGATAGCGTTTTTCCTTGGCTGGATCGGCCAGCTTGACCTCTATCTGTCCTGTCGCATCGCCGCCAGGTGTGTTGACTGACTTTTCGCCGTTTCTGATCTCGACCGTGGTCTTGCGATCGCACCCCGTCGCCAACAACAACAATCCCAGCGCCATCACGCTACGCATTGCCCACCACCCAACAGGCGAGCGCGACGAGCAGTCCAGCCAAGCGGTTGGAGCGGAACCTTGCGAGAGCATTGTCAGCATCGCCATCCTCCAGCGTCAGAACTTGCCAGCCAAGGTGCGCCGCAGCCGGCAAAAGCGCAAGCAGCGCGATCCAGTCTGGCCGCAGCAGCCAGAAGGCCAGCGCCCACAGCGCCAGGGCTCCGGCATAGAACCCACCAACCCCGGTCCGGATATGCCGGCCCAGCGTCAGCGCGGAAGAACCGATCCCGACCATCGCGTCATCCTCGCGGTCCTGGCAGGCGTAGATGGTGTCATAACCGATGCACCATAGGATCGAGCCCGCATAGAGCGCCGCCAGCACATCAAGCCGGTCCGAACGCAGGGCCACCCAGCCGACCGGCGCGCCCCAGGTGAAGACCAGCCCGAGCCAGGCCTGCGGGAAGCCCGTGATCCGCTTCATGAAGGGATAGGCCGCGACCAGCGCCAGACTGCCCAGCGCGACCAGCTGCGCCTCCCAGCGTAGTTGCAACAGCACCACGAGGCCGACCAGGCACAGCACCACCAGCCAGACCCAGGCGGCACGCTTGCTGACCCGGCCGCTCGCCACCGGCCGCGCCGCGGTGCGCGCCACTTTGCGATCGATATCGGCATCGACGATATCGTTGTAGACGCAACCCGCCCCTCGCATCGCGATCGAGCCAAGCAGCAGCCAGCCGAGCAATTCCCACTCGCCCTGCCCGCCCGCCAGCAGCACGCCCCAAGCACAGGGCCAGAACAACAGCCACCAGCCGATCGGGCGGTCAAACCGGGCCAGCTGGGCATAGTCCCGCAAGGGCTGCGGCAGCATGGCGACCAGGCCCCCGTATTCGCTATCGGGAACGTGCTGGCTATCGGGAACGGCTTCGGCGGTCATTTGGCTTCGCCTTGCCGATGAAACCGAACGCTTGGACCGCCTGGACCACTGTTCAATGCACAAAAAGCCGTGCGGTCCACGTGCGATTTTGGCGCAGGGTTGGAAATGGCAGGTGGCAGGACATTCATCGAACCGTCATGCCACAAGTCAGATCTGTAGGACAGGCTCAGGATGGACCGGGGAGTGTGCTTTACTTGCCGCCCCGCACCGCGCTATCGCTGCCCAATGCCCGCCACCCCCGCCTGGCCGCCCAAGAGCGCACCCCGCCTGTTCGTGGCGCAGGATCTGTCCGCTGGCGTACAGATCGCCATCGAAGGTCCGCAGGCGCATTACCTTGCCCGCGTGATGCGCGTGGGCGAGGGCGATACGGTGGTGCTGTGCGACAACGTGACCGGCGAATGGGCAGCGCGGGTGTTGAGTGCAGGCAAGCGCGAAGTCTTGCTCTCCGCCGAAACACTTCTCCGCACGCGCGAGGAGGTGCCCGATTTTACGCTTTGCGCGGCGCTGCTCAAGAAGGACCGGTTCGATCTGGTGCTGGAAAAGGCCTGCGAACTGGGCGTCATGCGGATCCAGCCGGTGCTGACCCGCCGCTGTGTAGCCGACAAGCTCAACCTCGAACGCGCCCGCAGCATTCTGACCGAAGCGGCCGAACAGTGCGCTCGCACCGCGCTGCCAGAACTGGCCGCGCCGGTGAAGCTGGAAGCCTTGCTAAAAGACTGGCAGGCCGAACGCGCGCTGTTCTTCGCCGATGAAGAAGGCGGCAAGGAAGCGCTGCGCCAGTTCGGCACGCACCAGGGCCCCGCCGCGCTACTCGTCGGCCCCGAAGGCGGGTTTGATGATAGCGAGCGCCAGGCTGTCCGTGCCCTGCCTCAGGCCCGCCCGATCACACTCGGCCCCCGCGTGCTGCGTGGCGAAACAGCGGCGATTGCAGGAACGGCGCTGTGGATGGGCGTGGCAGGCGATTGGGGCCGAACCCCGGATTGATACCTAGGCAGCGCTCAAAGGAGCGTTAGCTACGTTGGCGGCAAAGAGGCGGCATGATTGCTGCCCGCTGGAACCACGCCCTGATTCAATGCCTCAGCTACGGCCTGTGCTTGCTGGCTGCGCTGTGTCTGGCCAATCCCGCAATGGCCCAAGTCACCAGCCAATACACCAATTCGACCACCGGCACGATCAATTCGGCTGTCGCATGTCCTACTGCACTTGTTCGCAATTTCACCGTAACAGCCACTGGCACCGTCACCGATCTGAACCTCGCCGTCCTGGCCAGCCACACTTTTCGGGGTGACATCCAGATCACATTGCAATCTCCGGCGGGAACCCGGGTTCAGCTGGTGAACGGTGACATTTCCGGCGTAAGCGGTCAGAATTTCAACGTATTACTGGACGATTCCGCGAGCCTGCTGGTGAACAGCGACCCGACCACCAACCAT
The DNA here is from genome assembly GCA_964582485.1 of uncultured Novosphingobium sp. Taxonomy (GTDB): domain Bacteria; phylum Pseudomonadota; class Alphaproteobacteria; order Sphingomonadales; family Sphingomonadaceae; genus Novosphingobium. The sequence goes on along the minus strand of CAZOSI010000187.1, from coordinate 1,439 downwards.
TCCACGTCGGCCCCGCCCTATCAAAATACTTTTCGTCCAAACTCCGCCCTCTCGGCCTTCAATGGACAAACGGCGGCTGGGACCTGGCGCCTTGAACTGTGTGACCTGTTCCCAAGTGTGGACGACGGGATTTTTCTGCGTGCCGACCTGTACGTGACCACCCCATCTACGGCTGACTTGTCGCTGGGCATGACCCGTTCTAATGCGGCACCCGCCTATGGCACAACGTTTACCTACACTCTGACCGCCAGCAGCGCCGCAACATCGACCGGTACCGCAACCGGGGTGACTGTCAGTGACATTTTGCCCAGCGGCGTCACTTTCGTCAGTTCGTCGGGCACCGGCACCTACAACAGCGGCACTGGGGTCTGGTCCGTAGGTAGCCTGACTGCAGGCGGATCGGCCAGTCTGACAATCACAGCCACGGCCAGCGGCCCGGTCGGCACAGTGGTGACCAACACCGCACAGATCACCGCCAGCTCGCTGTCTGATCCGGATTCGACCGTCAACAACGGTGTTACCACCGAGGATGACTATTCCAGCGCCGCAATCACTGTTGGGGCCAACACGATCAATTGCCCCACCGGCACCACGGCAACCGGCTCAGGCTATGCTGCCAGCGGGTCCAGCGCTTTCGTCGGGCAGATTTTCTGGATGGACTGGAGCTGCGGCGGCATCACGCTTTTCAACTCGGGTGCGATAGTGAACAAGAGTTGGACTGTGGGCGACGGTCTGACCCTCACCGGACAGATCACCGGAGCGACCAAGGATCTGCTCCCTTACACAGTGGGAACCTGGGGCGGAGACACCTTGCAGCTTCGCCATGCCGGGCTCAACCCGATCGGACTGCGAAACGTGGACAATGGCGGGGAAGACCCGGCGTTCAACCTGACGCTCAGTGGATCATTGAACGGCAGCCCGGTTGCGCTGCGCTATGTCATGGCGGACGCGGAGGATTCAGGCGGCCTCGCCACTGACGAATCGATCCAGGCGACAACCAATGGAACGGCCTGGGCCACGGTCGAGCAATCGGGTTCGATCACGGTCAATAATGCTGGCACCAGCACCACAATCTACGATCCTGCGAATGCGGGCGGCGGCACCGCGACGGTCGAAACAACCGCATCTTCGCTAAGCCTTTCCATGCAATACTATGGCTCTGGCGGCACGGCGGCAGCCTTCGGGATCCTGACCCCCTACGACTATTCCGATGCCCCGCTGACCGGGACCAGCTATGGCGCGGCCAATCACCGCACACTCGCCGGGCTGAAGATGGGCAGCGCTGTCACCACCGAGACCAGCGCCTATGACAGCCCGACCGCTTCCGCCGACAGCGACGATGCGGTGACCCTGCCCAATCTGTACCGCGGCGTGGCTACAAGCATCAATGTGGCGGTGACCGGCCCCTACATGCACAACGGCGTGTTCAAGGACCTGCG
>CAZOSI010000186.1:0-6224 GCA_964582485.1 uncultured Novosphingobium sp. | reverse complement strand
GTCCTGGATGTCCTTCCAGACGACCCGCGCCTGGTCGAAGCAGAGCTTGCCGTCTACTACCTTAACGATTCCGGCAATACGCTGGCCGTTCACGAGGTCATCGGCATAAGTGCCATCGGAATTGATGGTTGAAGTCAGCTGCTTTTTCCCGGCTGCATCGAACACTTCAAATGTACCCGGAGTGATCGTGGCGGACTGAGCGGCGGACGCATCGGCAGCGGCCGTTTCAGAAGCTGCCGCAACCGGCGCTTCTTCCTTTTTGCCGCAAGCGGAAAGGGCCAGAGCAAACGAGGCAGCAAGGGCAATCGAACCAAGCGGACGCATCGGGAATCTCCTTCAAGTTATGGGATTCCCGCAGCTTACTCCGCCCGGCCCGATGTGCAAGCGCGCTGCGATGATCAGTGACCGCGCTGGTGATAGAACCGGTGGGTATCGCGGCGCAGCTCGCCCTTGGCCCGCTTGAGCTCGCGCCGCTCTTCCTTCACACCCTTCCAGTCGTGTTCGCGGCGTTCTTCCTTCAGATCGCGCTTTTCCTCGCGGACCTGATGGACATCATGGCGCAGTTCGGCGCGGGTTACGCGGGCCTGGGCGGCAGCTGGAAGGGTCAGTCCGGCAACAAGGGCAAGGGCAATCAGCTTGGTGTTCATGGCGTTTCTCCCGTTAGGGCGCGTCCGGGCGGGAATGCCGGACCGCGAGCCATGAAATTGCGCCGCGCGCGTGAACGGCAGGCAAACCAATTGTATAAAAAGCCTGCCGATCGGTCGCAAATTGTCGCTGGATCAGAGGAGTTCGATCGCCACTGCAGTGGCTTCACCCCCGCCGATGCACAGGCTCGCGATGCCGCGCTTTTTGCCGTGGCGTTGCAGCGCGGCGATCAGCGTGGTGACGATCCGCGCGCCCGAAGCGCCGATCGGGTGGCCAAGTGCGGTCGCGCCGCCATGGACGTTGATCTTGGCATGGTCGATGCCAAGGTCATGCATCGCGAACATCGCGACGCAAGCGAAAGCTTCGTTGACTTCGAACAGATCGACATCGCCCAGCGACCAGCCGGCCTTGGCCAGCACCTTGTTGATCGCACCAACCGGGGCGACGGTGAAGTCCTTGGGTTCCTGGGCGTGAGCTGCAACCGCGACAACTTGCGCCACTGCTGCATGTCCCTTGGCCTCGGCAACACTTTTGCGCGTCAGGACCAGTGCGGCAGCGCCGTCCGAGATTGAACTGGAGGTCGCAGCGGTGATCGTGCCATCCTTTGCGAATGCTGGGCGCAGAGTTGGAATTTTGTCGGGGCGGCCTTTGCCGGGCTGCTCGTCGGTATCGACGACGATCTCACCCGAGCGGCTTACCACAGTGACCGGCGCTATTTCGCCAACAAAGGCCCCATCGGCAATCGCGGCCTGGGCACGGCGCAGCGATTCGATCGAATAGGCGTCCTGTGCCTCGCGGGTCAGCTGGTAGGCATTGGCGGTATCCTGAGCGAAAGTGCCCATAGCGCGGCCCGGCTCATAGGCATCTTCCAGCCCGTCAAGGAACATGTGGTCGTAAGCAGTGTCGTGCCCGATCCGCGCGCCCGAGCGGTGCTTTTTGAGCAGGTAGGGGGCATTTGTCATGCTTTCCATGCCGCCCGCAACGACCAGGTCGATGGTCCCGGCGGCCAGCGCTTCGGCGCCCATGATCAGCGTTTGCATGCCCGATCCGCAGACCTTGTTGACCGTGGTCGCCTGGACCGACTTGGGCAGGCCAGCCTTGATCGTGGCCTGGCGGGCCGGGGCTTGGCCCAGTCCGGCGGGGAGCACGCAGCCCATATAGACCCGCTCAATATCGCCGCCGTCAACTCCTGCCCGCTCAACCGCGGCCTTGATCGCCGTAGCGCCAAGGTCAGTCGCGCTGACATCGGCAAGAGCTCCTTGCATCCCCCCCATCGGGGTGCGGGCGTAAGAGAGGATGAAGATCGGGTCGTTTGCGGAAATCTGAGCCATGGTCAGGCAGCCTTTCATGGGAGAGGGCGAGTCCTCTCCCATCTAATGCTGCGTCGCAGCATTGGCAATTGCCCGGACGCTATTGCTTGCCGGTCACGTACTTCGCATATCCGCCGACCATTGCTTCCCATTTTGCGACATTGTCGAGGAACAGCGCCCTCGACATCCCTCCATTTTCCAGATCGAGATCAAATTCCAGGATCGCTTCACCTTCATTGTCGAGATAGATTCGGCCCCACCGAAGGTTACGAGCGTAATTGTTCATGGATTCAAGCGTTGGGCGGTTTTCGGCTTCGAAGGCAGCGAAAAACTGAACGGATTGGCACGATGCTCCATCATCGTCGCAACCGAGTGCAAGAATTGCGTACTTGTGCCCGGAAGCTTCGGACAGGACATATCGTTCGCCGCCTGCATTCTTGACCTCGGCGGTCCTTCCGCTTGATTTCAGAACGGCTGCTATCTGGTCAACTTCGGCGACTATGTTTCTTGCCATAGCCGACGATGCGGCAAATGTGGCAAATACGCCAAGCAAGACGAGGATTGAGCGAATCAGTTTGGGCATTGCTACATTCTCCGTGCGCACCTGGAAATTGGACATTACGAACAGATCGCTTGTTGCAGAAGCTTGCGGAAGCCGTAACCATGCATGAAAAGCGTGACAAAGTGAAACGGGGAAGGATTTGACCATGAGTGCAGCAGAAGTCGAACGCATGGGCAAGGTGCTGGCCAGTCAGCGCGCGGCTTTTACCGAAGCGCTTCCCGAAGCCCATAGCCTTCGCCGGGACCGGATCGACCGGGCGATTGCCCTGCTGATCGATCACAAGGACGCCTTCGCCAAAGCGGTCAGCGCCGATTTCGGTCACCGCAGCACCGAACAGACGCTGATGACGGATATCATGCCCTCGGTCGGCGCGCTCAAGCATGCCAAGAAGCATTTCGAAGCCTGGAGCCGCAACGAAAAGCGCAAGGCGATGTTCCCGCTGGGCCTGCTGGGGGCCAAGGCTGAAGTTGTCTATCAGCCCAAGGGCGTGGTCGGGGTGATTGCGCCGTGGAACTTCCCGGTGGGCATGGTGATGGTGCCGATGGCCGGGATCCTGGCCGCGGGCAATCGGGCGATGATCAAGCCGAGCGAGTTCACCGAACGCGTCGCCGAAGTCTTTGCCGAGGTGGTCCCGCAGTATTTCGCCGAAGAGGAAATGGCGGTGTTTACCGGCGGGGTCGAAGTCGGCTCGGCCTTCTCGAAACTGGCCTTCGATCACCTGATATTCACTGGCGCGACCAGTGTAGGCAAGCACATCATGCGCGCCGCGGCGGATAACCTGGTGCCGGTAACGCTGGAACTGGGCGGCAAGAGCCCGACCTTCATCGGCCGCAGCGCCGACAAGACCAAGGCCGGGTCGCGGATCGCGATGGGCAAGATGATGAACGCCGGGCAGATCTGTCTTGCCCCCGATTACCTGCTGGTCGCCAAGGACCAGGAAGGCGATGTCATCGAAAGCCTTAAGAACGGCGTGGCCGAGATGTACCCGACCCTGCTGGCCAACGACGACTACACTTCGGTGGTCAACGGCCGTAACTTCGAACGCCTGCAAGGCTACCTCAAGGATGCCCAGGACAAGGGCGCCGAGCTGCTCGAGGTCAACCCCGCGGGCGAAGACTTCAAGAGCACCAACGGCAACAAGATGCCGCTGACCATCGTGCGCAATGTCACCGATGACATGAAAGTCATGCAGGAAGAAATCTTCGGCCCGATCCTGCCGGTGATGACCTATGACTCGATCGACCAGGCGATTGACTACGTCAACGCGCATGATCGTCCGCTGGGGCTTTACTACTTCGGCAGCGACAAGGCCGAGGAGCAAAAGGTTCTCAGCCGCACCATCTCGGGCGGGGTCACGGTCAACGATGTGGTGTTCCACAATGCGATGGAAGACCTGCCGTTCGGCGGAGTTGGCCCGTCGGGGATGGGCAACTACCACGGGCTCGACGGGTTCAAGACCTTCAGCCATGCCCGCGCGGTCTATCGCCAGGTTGGGCTCGATGTCGGCAAGCTTTCGGGCTTCAAGCCGCCTTATGGCAAGACCACCCAGTCGACCTTGGCGCGCGAATTGAAGAAATGAGAAAGTTCCTGGCAGGCGGGTTGCTGATGCTGCCCGCCTGCTCGGGATTGACGGGCGGTCCGGCCAGCCCGGTTCTGCCGCCCGCATGGGACTGGACATCAACCAAGGGGGGTATGGCCGCCAGCGATCCAGTTAAACTGGTTCGCGATTTTCCCGATAGCTCGGCCGCGCGGCTGCGGCTGCTCAACGCCCAGGTCCAGGCCGAAGACAAGCAAGGCGCTTTGCAGTCGCTGGATTGGCTGAGCAGGCACGGCCACCTGTTTTCCCCGGCTTCGCGAAATCGTTTGCGTGAGAAAGTGCAGGGCTGGGGGCTTGCGGTTCCGCTTTTGGCTGAACAAGCACCAGTCGTTTCCGCCAGCCGTGAACTCGGCGTCGTTCCTGCCGCAGCCAGTCTGGTCGAAAGCGTGGTGCGCGATGCCCGCTACAACCGCTTGTTCGCCACCACAGTCGTCTCGCGCCAGCTGTGGGTCAAGGAAGGCAAGGGCGCGTGGAAGCCGCTGCAAATCCCTGGCGCCGACAGCCTTAGCGGCATGGCGATCGACCGCGAGCGCGGACTGCTGTGGCTGGCTTCAGGCAATCTTGACATGGGTGAGGGGCCTGCGGATGCCTTCCACGGCCTGATCGCGCTCAATCTCGCGACGCTGAAAGAATCCCGCCGGATTGCGGCCCCCAAGGGAGTCAATCCATCTGACATTGCGCTTGGCTGCGACGGCACTGCTTATGCCAGTGACCCGCTGGGCGGCGGGGTCTATCGTGCGGCGAAGGGGGATACGAAGCTATCGCCGCTGGTCGTGCCGGGCACGCTGCGCTCGCCGCAGGGTCTGGTCGAAAGCGCGGGCTGCTCGATACTTTATGTCAGCGACTACGGATATGGCCTGGCCGCGATCGTCCTCAATACCAAGCGGGTGCTGCGCGTTTCAGCTACGGCCGAACTGCCAATTCCGCTCGACGGGATCGACGGCCTGTGGCGGGTCGGGAATGACCTCATCGCGGTGCAAAGCGGAACCTCGCCGCGCCGGATCGTAAGGCTTTCGATCGGCTATGGCGGGACCAGCATCTTTCGCGCGGCGATCCTCGAGCAAGCCAATCCGGCCTGGACCGAACCGCTTTCGGGCAGCCTGGACGGCAAATCACTGCTCTATGTCGCGATGGGGCAATGGGACCGTTTTGACAAGGGCCAGCCGCTGTCCGGCAATCCGCCCACCGCAACGCAGCTGCGGGTACTGCCGCTGGGCAAAACAAACCACTGAATTGGGCCAATCCTACCCTTGCACTAGGCCATATGGGGGCCTAGAGGCGGGCCGTTGCCGACTCTCAAGCAGCGGGATTCTACGTGGTCGATCTATCACAATACCTGCCGATCCTGATCTTCCTGGGGATCGCGTTCGGCCTTTCAGCCCTGTTCGTGTTCGCCCCGATGGGGGTTGCGCGCCTGACCGGCACCCACAATCCGAACGCCGAGAAGGAAAGTGAGTACGAATGCGGCTTTCCCGCGTTCGAGGAACCGCGCAGCCATTTTGACGTGCGGTTCTATCTCGTCGCGATCCTGTTCATCGTCTTCGATCTTGAAGCGGCCTTCCTGTTCCCCTGGGCGGTCAGCTTCCTTGATCTGGGCTGGGCCGCCTGGATCACGATGATGGTCTTCATCGCCGAACTGGTGGTGGGCCTGGCTTATGCCTGGAAAATGGGGGCTCTGGATTGGGAATGACCGACCAACTCGACGCGATCGGCCGTCCGCTGTGGAACCGGCCCGACATTACCCCGCCCGACGCCGACTTCTTCAACAGCCTCAATGCCGAGGTGAATGACAAGGGTTTCCTCGTCGTCGGCACCGAGGAACTGTTCCAGTGGGCCCGCACCGGCTCGCTGTGGTGGATGACCTTCGGCCTCGCCTGCTGCGCGGTCGAGATGATCCACGTCAACATGCCGCGCTACGACATGGAACGCTTCGGCGTCGCCCCGCGGGCGTCCCCGCGCCAGTCCGACGTGATGATCGTCGCCGGCACGCTGTGCAACAAGATGGCCCCGGCGCTGCGCAAGGTCTATGACCAGATGTCGGACCCGAAGTACGTGATCTCGATGGGCTCCTGCGCCAATGGCGGTGGATACTATCACTATTCGTACTCGG
>CAZOSI010000185.1:0-6231 GCA_964582485.1 uncultured Novosphingobium sp. | reverse complement strand
AATAGCGCATGTTGGCGATACCGCCTTCATAGAGCAGGTCGACGATCAGCTTGGTCTCGTGGAGGCATTCGAAATAGGCCATTTCCGGGGCGTAACCGGCTTCGACCAGCACTTCGAACCCGGCCTGAATCAGGTGGGTGATCCCGCCGCAGAGCACGGCCTGTTCGCCGAACAGGTCGGTTTCGCACTCTTCCTTGAAGTTGGTTTCGATGATCCCGCTGCGGCCGCCACCGACGCCGCTGGCATAGGCGAGCGCCACGTCATGGGCATTGCCGGTCGCGTCCTGGTGGACCGCGATCAGGCACGGCACGCCGCCGCCCTTGAGGTATTCGCCGCGCACGGTGTGGCCGGGGCCCTTGGGCGCGATCATGATTACGTCGATGTCGGCCGGAACCTCGATCAGCCCGAAGTGGATGTTGAGGCCGTGGGCAAAGGCCAAGGCCGCGCCGGGGCGGATATTGCCCTTGATGTCATCGGCCCAGATCGCGGCCTGGTGCTCGTCGGGGGCAAGGATCATCAGCACGTCAGCCCAGGCCGCTGCGGCCTTGTTGTCCATCACCTTGAAACCGGCGCCTTCGGCTTTCTTGGCACTGGCGGAGCCCGGACGCAGCGCGATGGCGACTTCTTTAACCCCAGAGTCACGCAGGTTCTGGGCATGGGCGTGGCCCTGGCTGCCATAGCCAAGCACGGCGATCTTCTTGCCCGTGACCAGGTTCAGGTCGGCATCGGCGTCGTAGTAAACCTTCATTTCCGCTTCCTATTCAAACGTCATGCTGAACTTGTTTCAGCATCCATTGTGCAACAAATCCTGCCCTGTCCTTGGGGCACCATGGACCCTGAAACGAGTTCAGGGTGACGATGCAGGAGAGGGAGGGGTTCAATTCCTAAGCCGCTTTGGCCCCGCGCATCATGCCGACCACGCCGGTGCGGCCAACTTCGACCAGCCCCAGCTCGCGCATCAGGGCAACGAAGCGGTCAATCTTGTCGGGCGCGCCGGTCAGTTCGAACACGAAGCTCGATGTGGTGGTGTCGATCACCGAGGCGCGGAACACTTCGGCCAGGCGCAGGGCTTCGACCCGTGCGTCGCCCACTCCGGCCACTTTGACCAGCGCCAGCTCACGCTCGACATGGTCGCCGGCCTCGGTGAGGTCGATCACCTTGTGCACCGGCACCAGCCGGTCCAGCTGGGCGTGGATCTGGTCGATCACTGCGGGCGGGCCGTGGGTGACGATGGTGATCCGGCTGACCGTGTGGTTCTCGGTAATATCGGCCACGGTCAGGCTGTCGATGTTATAACCGCGCGCGGTGAACAGCCCGGCGATCTTGGCCAGGATCCCGGCCTCGTTATCGACCGTGATGGTCAGAACGTGGCGCTCTGAGGCTTCCTTCTTGATTCTCATCATCACTCAATTCCTGCCCCACGGTTTAAATGGGGACAGTCCCTAATTAATTTGCTCCGCGCGGAACCCCGAAAAACGGCGAGATTTAAATAGGGACTGTCCCCATTTAAAGACTGCTGTACCGGGCCCATCACACCAAAGCCTTCGCTTCATCGTCCATCGTGCCGGCCACCTTGTCACCATAAAGGATCATGTCGGTGTGTGCCGCGCCCGATGGGATCATCGGATAGCAATTGGCTTCCTTGGCCACCAGGCAATCGACGATCACCGGACCATTGTGGTCGATCATCGCCTGGATACCGGCGTCGAGCTGGCTTTCGTTCTCAATCCGGATGCCCTTCCAGCCATAGGCCTCAGCCAGCTTGACGAAATCGGGCAGGCTGTCCGAATAGCTTTCCGAATAGCGGCTTTCATAGGTCAGTTCCTGCCACTGGCGGACCATGCCCATCCATTCGTTGTTGAGGATGAAGACCTTCACCGGCAGGCGGAACTGCGTGGCGGTACCCAGTTCCTGGATGTTCATCTGGATCGAGGCATCGCCGGCAATGTCGATCACCAGGCTGCCCGGATTGCCCAGCTGCGCACCGATCGCGGCCGGCAGGCCATAGCCCATGGTCCCAAGCCCGCCCGAGGTCAGCCACTTGTTGGGCTTGAAGAACGGGAAATACTGCGCGGCCCACATCTGATGCTGGCCGACTTCGGTGGCGATCACCGGATCGTGGTGCTTGGTCAGCTCGTAGAGCCGCTCTACCGCCAGCTGCGGCATGATCGCTTCCTTGCGGGCCGGGTAGGCCAGGCTCTTGCGCGCGCGCCAGCCGCCGATCCGGGCCTTCCATTCGGCCAGGTTCTGCGGCTTGCGGTTGCCCCAGGCCGCGATCAATTGCTCCAGCACCATCGCGCAATCGCCCAGGATCGGCAGGTCGACATGGACCGTCTTGTTGATCGAGGCGCGGTCGATATCGATGTGGATCTTGGTCGAGTTGGGCGAAAAGGCATCGAGCCGCCCGGTCACCCGGTCATCGAAGCGTGCGCCGATGCAGACCATCAGGTCGGCCCGGTTCATGGCCATGTTGGCTTCAAAGGTACCATGCATACCCAGCATGCCGAGCCAGTCAGCATGGTCGGCAGGGAAGGCGCCCAGGCCCATAAGGGTCGAGGTCACCGGAGCGCCGGTCAGTGCCTGAAGCTGGCGCAGCAGTTCCGACGCACGCGGGCCTGAATTGATTACCCCGCCGCCGGTATAGAAGATCGGTGCCTTGGCATTGGCCAGCAACTCGATCGCGCGGGCAATATCGCGCTCGCTGCCGGTCGAGGGCGGGGCATAGCGGATCTTGCGCTGCGGCGGCGCGTCGCTGAACGTGGCCGAGGCGATCTGCACATCCTTGGGAATGTCGATCACCACCGGGCCGGGACGGCCAGTCGTGGCAATCTGGAACGCCTCGTCGATGATCGCGGCCAGGTCGGCCGGGTCTTTGACCAGATAGTTGTGCTTGGTGCAGTGGCGGGTGATGCCGATGGTGTCGGCTTCCTGGAAGGCGTCGGATCCGATCAGGCCGGTGGGGACCTGCCCGGTGATCACCACCAACGGGATAGAATCCATGAAAGCGTCGGCAATGCCGGTAACCGCATTGGTCGCGCCCGGGCCCGAAGTGACCAGCACCACGCCGGGCTTGCCGGTCGAGCGCGCATAGCCTTCGGCGGCATGGGCCGCGCCGGCTTCGTGGCGGACCAGGATGTGGCGGATCCGCTCGTCGCCAAACAGCGCGTCATAGATCGGCAGCACCGCGCCGCCGGGATAGCCGAACACGAATTCGACCCCCTGGCGGACCAGGCTTTCGACCAGGATGCTGGCGCCGCTGCGCTCCTCGCTCACGTTACTCAACCTTTCGTTTCATGCCCTGCCAGGTGGTCTCATGCTGGGGAGGGGCCTTTAAAGGACGGACCCGGCACAGGGGGCTGTGCCGGGTCTCCTCTCCAACTCGGGGCGCTCTGGCAAGAGCAGATATGCGACGGGCCTCTATGTAACACGAAATGTCATGTCAAGGCATAATCGCGCAATAAAGATACAAAGATATCCTCGGCGTTGTAATCTTGCAACGCAATGCGCGGCCAGTCGAGGGGCGGTTGGTTACGCAGCCAGGTGTATTGGCGCTTGGCATAGTTGCGGGTGGCCTGGCTTCCGCGTGTTTTGGCCTCTTCAAGGCTGCATTCGCCGCGCAGGAAGGCGGCAATCTCGGGCACGCCGATGGCGCGCATGACGGGCAGGGCAGGGTCGAGTTCGCGTGCCAGCAACGTCCTGACCTCCTCGATCGCACCCAGCTCAAGCATTCGCGCGAACCGCAAGTCGCAGCGCGGATAGAGCCATTCGCGTGGGGGCAAGAGGATCGACGGGTGCAGGGTGATGTCGTTGCCGATCCCGCCGCTGAGGTCAGCCTGCCAATCCGCGAGCGGCTTGCCGGAGGAACGTACCACTTCAAGCGCGCGGGCGACGCGGGTGGTGTCGTTGGGGCCCAGTGCGGCAGCGCTGGCAGGGTCTTCGCTCTGCAATGCCGCATAAGCTTCCGTGACCGGAAGGCAGCGCACTTCTGCGCGCACCGCTGGATCGATCGGCGGAACCGGGGCGATCCCATCGAGCAGGGTCCGGATATAGAGCCCTGTGCCGCCAACCAGGATCGGCACTGCGCCGCGGGCATGGGCTTCACCGATCACCTCTCGTGCGGCCTTGGCCCAGTCGGCGGCCGAGCAAGCCTCCGCGCCGTCCCAGGTGCCGAACAGGCGGTGTTCTATCCCTAGCATCTCCTCCACCGATGGCCGGGCCGAGAGCACGGACAGATCGCCATAGACCTGCGCGGAATCGGCATTGACCACCACGCCTTCGCGGCCGCGCGCCTTGAGGGCCAGCGCGAGCCGCACCGCCAGATCGCTCTTGCCGCTGGCGGTCGGCCCTGCGATGAGCGCCAGCGGCCTTTTGGCCGAGTCAGGGGAATGAACAGTGCTCATCGCGCGGGTAATAGCAGATCAGGCGGACTTGTCCGCAAGACTGGAAAGCGTGGTCCACGCGATCGAAGCTTCGGGCGCAAAAGTGCTGGGGGCCGATCCACTGCCGGGTGACGATAGTGTGCTTCAAATCATGGCCGATGATGCCGCCGCCGGGGTGCTGCGCGGGGTGATCGACCGGCACTTGACCCCAACCGACCTGCTGATTGCCGATCACTTGCCGCAATTCCCGGGCGTCTTCGTGTCGGATATGGATTCAACCATGATTGGGCAGGAATGCATCGATGAGCTGGCCGATTTTGCCGGGCTCAAGGACCAGATCGCCGCGATCACCGAACGTGCGATGCAGGGCGAGCTCGACTTTGCCGAGGCGCTGAGCGAGCGGGTGCGGCTGCTGGGCGGGCTGAGCGAGGATGCGATCCAGCAGTGCCTGGACGAGCGAATTCGCGACATGCCGGGGGCGGCGACACTTGTGACGACGCTGCGGGCGCGCGGCTGCGAGACTGTGCTGGTGACCGGCGGGTTCCACCAATTCGCCGATCCGGTGGCCGAGCGGCTGGGGTTCCAGCGCGTGGTCGGCAATCGTCTGGCCACAGGGCATGGCAAGCTGACCGGCGGGCTTGTCGGCGACATCGTTGACAGCGCCGTCAAGGAGCGCGTGCTGCGCGAATGCGTAGAGGCCGCCGATGGCGCGCACAGCCTCGCCACCGGGGACGGTGCCAACGATATCCCGATGCTGGTCGCGGCGCATTACGGCGTGGCCTATCACGCCAAGCCCAAGGCCCGCGCAGCCTCCAACGGCGCGATTGACCGCGGCGATCTGACCAGCGTGTTGCGGCTTCTCGGTATTCCGGAAGGGGAGTGGGCCTAGGCCCGTTTGCCCTTGCGCCAGGCGGCAATGCGCACTGCCAGCGCAGTGAAGCACAACGCCGCGCCATATATCCCTTCAGGCCGAGTCTCCGGATCGCCGATTCGCAGCGAATAGGCCAGCGTCCAGATCAGCCATACGTAATGGATGCCGAAGCGGTGGAGCCGTTTCCAGTTCTTGCCCAAAGCCCGCATCGCCGCGTCATTGGAAGTCACCGCCATCAGGAAGATCAGCAGGTAAGCGGTGCCGCCCGGTACCAGCGAGGCGAAGGTGCGCTGCTCACCGCTGGCTTCCAGCGCCTGAACCAGGGCATAGAGGTGGACCGTGTGGCAGGCCGCGAAGCCCAGGCCCCACCAGCGGCGGTCGCGCCACAGCGCGCGGGTCAGATCGTTCGGCAAGAGCCTGCCCAGCGACGAAGCAGCATAGGTCAGCAGGAACACCGGCAGCCCGATCCGCGCGGTCCAGCGCGCGGCGCGGCCCCAGGCATCGGCCGCGTCAGTGCCGGTCGAAAGCCCCAGATAGAGCGTCCCAAGCCCCAGCAGCAGGCCCAGCAGCATTGGCCAACGTCGCGCCATCGGCATTCTCCCCCCTCGTTGAAATGCGGCAAGATAGGTAGCGAAAATGCAACTTGATCGCCACTAGAATTGGTTGTATTGACACTTTTGTAAGTAAGTCGCAGTAACAGGTTCCGCCATGAACATGATGACCGCCACTCCCGAAGTTCTGCCGTCCCAGCGGCAGGCCCATGTCGACTTTGCCGCGCCGGACCTTCCGGTGATGCTGCCCGGCCGCCCGAAGATGCGCTATGACCTTCCCAAGGCCTGGCGCAATTTCCGCGAGCTGGTGAAGGACAAGGAAGACACTTCCAAGGTCACCCCGATCTTCGAAGCGCTGCCCTGGCGCGGGGTCTATGATGCGGCGCTGAGCTTTCTGGCGACTGAGCGCGCGCAGGAGATCCGCCGCAAG
>CAZOSI010000184.1:0-6297 GCA_964582485.1 uncultured Novosphingobium sp. | reverse complement strand
GCGGGCAGCGGGTGGGGATAGGTGCCCTCGATGAAATGCAGGTCCGAATGGCACAGGCCGCAAGCCGCAGTGCGGATCAGTACCTCGTGCGGGCCGGGCTTGCTGATCTGCAATTGCTCGATTTCGAGCGGCTTGCCCGCTTCAACCAGGACTGCGGCTTTCATCGTATTCTCTCCATTCCAAAGTTCCCCTCCCGCTTGCCGGAGGGGCTTCTCTAAGTCCCCCTCCCGCCAGCGGGAGGGGTTAGGGGAGGGCCTGTTATCGACGGCCTTGATAACAGGCCCTCCCCCAGCCCCTCCCGTAAACGGGAGGGGAGATTGCGGTGCGCCTTCCCTGCGGTCGGCGCAGTTGCGTTACCGCGCAACCCCAAGGTCACCCGAAGACGGACCAGTGGGTGCCTGCGGCGCATACTTGCCCATTTCGAGCCGCGCGATCGAGCGGTTGTGGACTTCATCCGGTCCGTCGGCGATGCGCAGCGTGCGCTGGCCGGCGTACATCTTGGCGAGGCCAAAGTCTTCCGAGACGCCGCCGCCGCCGTGGGCCTGGATCGCATCGTCGATGATCTTCAGCGCCATGTTGGGCGCCTTGACCTTGATCATCGCGATCTCGGCCTGGGCGGCCTTGTTGCCGACCTTGTCCATCATGTCAGCGGCCTTGAGGCAGAGCAGACGCGAGCATTCGATTTCGATCCGGGCTTCGGCGATGCGCTGTTCCCAGATCGAGTGCGTGGAGATCGGCTTGCCGAAAGCGACACGGCTGGAAAGCCGACGGACCATCCGCTCCAGCGCTTCTTCGGCCACGCCGATGGTGCGCATGCAGTGGTGGATGCGGCCCGGCCCAAGGCGCCCTTGCGCGATCTCGAACCCGCGGCCTTCGCCAAGCAGCATGTTCGAGACGGGGATGCGGACGTTGTTGAGCTTGATTTCCATGTGCCCGTGGGGCGCATCGTCATAGCCGAACACCGGCAGGTGGCGGACGATTTCGACGCCGGGGCTATCGAGTTCCATCAGCACCATCGATTGCTGGGCGTGCTTCTTGGCTTCGAAATCGGTCTTGCCCATCACGATCGCGATCTTGCAGCGCGGATCACCTGCGCCCGACGACCACCACTTGGTGCCGTTGAGGACATATTCATCGCCCTCGCGCTTGATCGAACATTCGATGTTGGTCGCATCCGACGAGGCTACCTGCGGTTCGGTCATCAGGAAGGCCGAACGGATCTCGCCGTTCATCAGCGGCTTCAGCCACTGTTCCTTCTGTTCGCGGGTGCCGTAACGGTGGAACACTTCCATGTTGCCGGTATCGGGGGCCGAGCAGTTGAACACTTCGCTGGCAAAGCCGACCCGGCCCATTTCCTCGGCGCAGAGCGCATATTCCAGGTTGGTCAGGCCCGGGCCTTCGAATTCGAAAGTATCGTCCACGTGGCTGCGGCCCATCTGCGGCGGCATGAACAGGTTCCAGATGCCGGCGGCCTTGGCCTTGGCCTTCTCATCCTCGACGACCTGCAGCACTTTCCAGCGCTCGCCTTCGGCGTCCTGCTTCTTGTAGTCGCCGACGCGCGGGCGCACGTTGCTTTCGATGAAAGCGCGCACGCGGTCGCGCCAGTAGACTTGCCGTTCGGTGGGATCGAAATCCATGGGACTTTCCTTTCCTGATACTGTCGAATCTCGCTGCCCTCAGTGCCACGCGCGAGGCCCTGCGCCAAGGACGTTTTAATCGTTCGGTTAAGGGTGCATGCCATCCGCGTCCGGGTTGATCCGCGATGCGCCCAGCTTTGCCAGGCGCGCCTCGTGGTCGGCGCGGGTGATCGGGAAGCGGCGGACTACCGCTGCCATGGCCACGGCGAACACAATCACCGCGCCGCAATAGGCCAGTGACAACTTGTCGATCACCTCGATCGGTACGTCCTGGGGCTTCACTTTCTGTGAGATGCCGGCGAAAGCCAGCAGCTGACTGGTGACGAGAATGCCGATCCCGGTGGTGCACTTGGTCATGAAGAAGTTGCCGGCAAAGAACACGCCTTCGTTGCGCCGCCCGGTCTGTTCTTCCGATGCCTCGACCACGTCGGCCATCATCGAGGTGCCCGAAACCATCGCCGCGACCGAGAAGACGTTGCAGATGAAGAACAGGCTGAAGACTCCCAGTGTCGAGGCCAGACTGCCCACTTCGGGCCACAGCCCGGCTACCTTGAGCAGGAACGGGGCGACCCAGAAAATGGCGCCCAGCACCGCGGTGACCACTGCCGTCTCGCGCTTGCCCCAGCGCGCATGCCAGCGGGGCAGCACGATGAAGCAGGCGATCACGCTGAGCAGCAGGACCACGGTGTAGATCTGGAACTGCCCTGGGGTGAAGCGCCAAACGTAGCTGTAGAGGTAGTTGGCCATCGAAAAGGTAATGCCCTGGCTGGTATAGGCGAGCGCGCCGGCCAGCAGCAGGATCAGGAAGGCGCGGTGGGAAAAGCACTCGACCAGTTCGGTAAAAGCGCTGCGCAGGCTGAATGGGGCGGCTGGAGGCGGCGGGCGCACAGCTGCCCAAGGCTTTTGCCCCAGCGCCGAGATCAGCACCGATCCGGTGATCATCGCGGCACCGAACAGGCCAAAGGCGCGGTATCCCTCTCCGGCCAGCGGTCCCTGCTTGAGGAACACGCCATAGGCCAGGAACGAGATCAGCATGCTCGCCCCCCAGGAGAACAGGTAGCGATAGCGCAACAAGGTGGTGCGCTGGTCATAATCGCGGGTCAGTTCCGGCACCATCGAAAGCGACGGGACTTCGCAGCAGGATACCAGCAGCCGCACGGCCACCGCGATCGCGACCAGTTCCCAAAAGCTTGGCGCGGTCTGCATTGACCACAGGTAGCTCCAGACAATCCCCAGCGGGATCGAGGCACCGATCAACCAGGGCAGGCGGCGGCCCCAGTTGGTGACGGTGCGGTCCGAAAGATAGCCAATCACCGGATCGGCCACGCCATCGATCAGCAGTGCGATCAGCAGCGCATAGCCCACCACGGTCGGGTCCATCCCCAACACCTGGTTGCAATAGAGCAGCAGGAACGTCGAAAAGCCGTTTTCCTTGATGCCATAGGCCATTGAACCCATGCCGTGGAACAGCGTCAGGCGCCGCGGCAGCGGCTTGGCCATGGCTGCGCTCACTGCGGCTGGCCCACACCCGCTGCTTCGGCCATGGCCGTCAGGGCATCGAACATCCCCGGCGCTTCAGGATCCCATGAATGGCGCGGGCCAACGGTGATCCCGCCATCGACGATCATCGAAGCGCCGGTCATGAAGCTGGCCGCATCGCTGGCGAGGAAAGCCACGGCATTGGCGATATCTTCGGGCATGCCCGGCCGGGGAACCGGCTGCGCCGCGCTCGTCATTTGCAGGATCATCGCTTTGGCCTGATCGACCAGTTCGGCCGGCATTTCCATGCTGGCGGTAAAGATGTTGGTGTTGATGAAGCCGGGTTGCACCGCGTTTACGCGGATCCCGAACTGGGCCAGGTCAGCCGCGGCGCACTTGGTCAGGTGCAGCACCCCGGCCTTAGCCACGGCATAGGCGGTGGGCGAATAACCCGGGCCGCATGCGGCAATCGAGCTGACGTTGACGATCGCCGCCCCCCGGCGGTGCTTCATGTGCGGCACGGCATGATGGATCCCCATCGCCACCGAGCGCAGGACCAGGTTCATGGTCCAATCCCAGCCTTCAGCATCGACTTCGTCGATCCGACCGCCCGCACCGCCAGCGGCGGCATTGTTGAACAGCACGTCGATCCCGCTACACGTTCCGGCGGCGTGATCCATCAGCGTCTTGATCTGGGCAAGATCGCAGACATCGCAGGCCACGGGGATGATGTTCTCACCTTCGCGCGCAACCGCTTCGGCCCCGGCCAGGTTGAGGTCGGCAGCGAAGACAGTCGCGCCTTCGCGGGCGAACAGCAACGTTGCCGCGCGGCCGATTCCCGATGCCGCACCGGTCACCACAACGCTCTTGCCGGCGAATCGCGAACCAGTTTCCACTAGACCTCTCCTCGGTTTCGATTTGCCGCCAGCTTAGGGCGCGACAGCGCCCGGTCAACGCCCTTGACGTTTACGTTACGGCAATGGGCCATAGGGCCAAGCCCAGCAAATCCGCGCTTGCCAGTGCCCCCCGAGTCACTTTAACCTCTCGATTAAGAGAGGAGCTCCCACCATGTCCGACCTTGAAGCTTTCCGCGCGGAAATCCGCGCCTGGCTGGAAGAAAACTGCCCCGCCGAAATGCGCGAGCCCGTGCGCGACGACGACGACATGTGCTGGGGCGGCCGCAACTTCCAGTTCAAGAACGAAGCCCAGAAGCTCTGGCTCGAACGCTGTGTGGCCAAGGGCTACACAGTGCCCGAATGGCCCAAGGCCTATGGCGGCGCAGGGATGTCGCCCGCCGAAGCGAAGATCTGGCGCGAAGAAATGAACCGGATCGGTGCGCGCCCGCCGCTGTCCTCGTTCGGGATCTGGATGCTCGGCCCGGCGCTGCTCAAGTTCGGCACCGAAGAGCAAAAGGTCCATTACCTGGGCCAGATTGCGCGCGGCGAAATCCGCTGGTGCCAGGGCTACAGCGAACCGGGTTCAGGCTCGGACCTGGTTTCGCTCCAGACCTTTGGCGAAGACAAGGGCGACCACTGGGTGGTCAACGGCAGCAAGATCTGGACCTCTTACGCCAACAAGGCCGACTGGATCTTCTGCCTGGTCCGCACCAACAAGGCCGACAAGTACCAGGGCATCAGCTTCCTGCTGTTCGACATGGCGAGCCCCGGCGTTTCGACCAAGCCGATCCTGCTGATCAGCGGCAATTCGCCGTTCTGCGAAACCTTCTTCGACAATGTGAGAGTGCCCAAGCACCAGATCGTTGGCGAGCTCAACCGCGGCTGGGATGTCGCCAAGTACTTGCTCGGCCATGAGCGTGAGATGATTTCGGGCGCGGGCGGCAACGACCGGATGAACACCATCGGCGCTTTCGCCAAACGCAATGGCCTGGAAGACCCGCTGCTGCGCGCTGAACTTGCGATGTTCGATGTCGATGCCTTGGCGTTCAGCGCGATGGGCGAAAAGTTCCTCGATGAAATCAAGGTCGGCAAGGCACATCCGGCCCAGCCCAACATGATGAAATACGCCGGGACCGAGATCAACAAGCGCCGTCACGAACTGCTGATGGCGGCCGGCGGCTCGGCCGCGCTGGAATGGGAAAGCGAAGCTTCGAACCATGGCGGCAAGGCGCGTTCGTGGCTGCGGACCAAGGCCAATTCGATCGAGGGCGGCACCAGCGAGGTAATGCTCAACGTGATTTCCAAACGCATTCTCGACCTGCCGGGAGCCTGACCCAATAGCCCTCTCCCCTTGAGGGGAGAGGGTTGGGAGAGGGGGACTCTCTCAACCAATTCAGACACGGGCCGGCGGCAGACTCCCCCTCTCCCCGGCCCTCGCCCCTCAAGGGGAGAGGGAATTACGATGGCACTCTACCACACCGAAGACCAGGCGATGCTCGCCGATACCGCACGCCAGTTCATGGCCGAGGAAGGCAACATTGCCAAACAGCTGCGCCACTACCGCGACATCAATTGCAAGGACGGCTTTGGCCACGCCTTGTGGAAGCAGTTCGCCGAACTGGGCTTCACCGGAATCCTGGTGGCCGAGGCTGACGGTGGGCTGGGCATGGGCCATGTCGAGGCCGGGATCGTGCTCGAAGAAGTGGGCCGAAACCTCACCCCCTCGCCGTTCCTGACCAGCTCGGTCATGGCCGCGACTGCGCTGGGCGCGGCATCGGACGAGCTCAAAGGACGCTACCTGCCTGGCCTTCTGGCGGGCGATAGCGTCTTTGCAATTGCGATCGATGAAGGCCCCAAGCACCGGCCTGAGCGGATTGCGACAAAGGCCGAACGCGCCGGCAATGGCTTCAAGCTCAGCGGCGCCAAGAGCTTTGTGGTCCAGGGCGGATCGGCTGACATGCTGGTGGTCGCCGCGCGCACTGCTGGCAGTGACGAGGATGACGCCGGGATCACCTTGTTCGCGGTGCCGAAGGATGCCGCCGGGCTCAGCGTCGAAAACGCGCGGCTGGTTGATAGCTCGCAGGCCGCGCATGTGAAGCTCGACGGGGTCCAGCTCGATGCCGATGCGGTGATCGGCGAAGTCGATGGCGGACGCGACGTGCTGAACCGCGTGGTCCGCGCGGGCCGCGTTGGTGCGGCGGCGGAAAGCGTCGGCGTGGCCCAGGGCAGCTTCGACATGACCACCACCTACCTCAAGCAGCGCAAGCAGTTCGGCAAGCTGATCG
>CAZOSI010000183.1:0-6357 GCA_964582485.1 uncultured Novosphingobium sp. | reverse complement strand
ACATGATCGAAACGATCAACAAGCTGGTCCGCACCAGCCGCCAGTTCCTCCACGAGCAGGGCCGCGAGCCCACGCCCGAAGAAATGGCCGAGCGCCTCTCGATGCCGCTCGAGAAGGTCCGCAAGGTGATGAAGATCGCCAAGGAGCCGATCAGCCTCGAAACGCCGATTGGCGACGAGGAAGATTCGCATCTGGGCGATTTCATCGAAGACAAGAACGCGGTGATCCCGGTGGATGCGGCCATTCAGGCCAACCTCAAGGAAACCGTCACCCGCGTGCTCGCCAGCCTCACCCCGCGTGAAGAACGCGTGCTGCGGATGCGGTTCGGGATCGGGATGAACACCGATCACACGCTGGAAGAAGTCGGCCAGCAGTTCTCGGTCACCCGCGAACGTATCCGCCAGATCGAAGCGAAGGCGCTGCGCAAGCTCAAGCACCCGAGCCGGTCACGCAAGATGCGGAGCTTCCTGGATCAGTAGCGATCAGGTTGGCGCCGGTTTTGGCTTTCGCTTTCGCGATCTGTCAGGCTTTTTCGCTGGCAACTTGATTGGCCGTTGGCTGACATAAAACCACTTGGAAGCGTTGGTGGTGGAACGCCCATCGATCGTGTAGTCATTGGCCTCTTCTGAACCGAGCGTCAGCAACACCGCGTCGTTGTCGGTTGGCAGCATGATTTCGGTTGTCGAACCTTTGCTGTCGCGCAGCAGTCCCACGCTGTGCGACTTGTCACGGGAGCGGTGATCATTGCTTCGATCGATCAACCCGAACGAGGTCAATGTAAGAACGGTGCAGCCAGGATCATCTGCAAGTGAACCAGCATAGCGCGCTGACCAGCGATTGGGCAATTGCGGACCGTCCATCAGCAGAGCGAACACCAGGTTCGGCGCGACCGACCTTACGATGTCGTGGCATGGATCGTTTCGCGCTAGATCCTCACAGATAAGGCTCGTGAAAACAGCATCTTCTCGAATCTGGAAAAAATTGATCTCGCGCGTGTCGATAGAGTGTTTTTCCCACCATTCCAACGACGGGCTCAACGATGCGCCAAGGCCATAGGTGGAAATCTGGTCTCGATCGAGTTTCCAGCGGTGATGCTTTTTCTGGCTCACTAGCCGAAAATACTTCGATCTGTCACCCGCAGTGTCGCCGGAATCGTCTTCCCATGTCGCGATCAGCACGTGATTGTCCGCTTCTTGGTCGCAATTTCCTTTGGCACCCGCGACAACGAATTCGAGGGTCTGGCCCGACGCCTCGAACGAGCCCGTAAGGATCTTCGCAAAGACCTCAAACGTAAGGGCATATTCTGGAAAAACTATGCCGTGAATCTGTCCGACATCCTCTGCGGCAGTTTTCACGATTTGATGGATACGGTAAATAAATTCCTCTTGTGGGACCAACCATTGCTGCTTCAGTTCGAACTGCCCCCATTTCGCAGTTGTCGCTTGATCGGAGGTCTCGAACCACTTCGCCTTGATCTCAAGCGGTGTAGGGATCAGCAAAAGATTCAGGCTTTGCCGCTTGCCTACCTTGGGTTTGCGCAATGCAGGGTGCCAGCTGCAACGAACGCCCCCGACAGGCCCAGTGAGTGAGAGGTTGCGCGAAAGATTGCGTGTTGCGCAGCCCACCCCGGTTACGCGCCCTTTCGGCTGTACGCAGACGATTTCCTTGTTCGCTGCCCAGGTGAGACTCGAAACCTGCCGGGCAGCTTTGTGGATCCGCAAGGTATTATCGCTGCCCAGTGGGATGGTGTCAGCCGTCTTCTCCTTTTCGCGAGATGCCATGACTCTCTGTTGGAGTGACTTGAAATCAGGCAGGATCGAATTCGAATTTTCATGTCCCGGCCAATGCTGGTGACCGATTCCATCACAAGCCTCATCCGCAATCACCAGCAACGTGATCACGGCCCTCCACCAAGGCGGCGCCGCAGTTCGACTTTTCGAGTGTCGTTGATGGTACGACTGGTATGGTTTCAGCCGAATGATGCTGCGCTCTGCGGCAATGATTACAGCCCAGAGGCCTCGAGTGTAGTCATCGGGAATGCCATTCGTCCGCCATTTCTGGCTTGCCTTCTTGATTGCATCTCGTTGCGGATCGTCGATAACAATATTAAGAATTTTGTCCCGCGAAAACTCCGTCTCAGCTTTCGGATTTGGGTCGAAATAACCCATCATTCCAGTTATTTGGACAAGATACCCGCAAAATCCGAACAGATCGGCGGCTAAGGCTGGAATCGTTTCCCAGGGCCCGATGTCATTGTGAGGTAAAGTTCCTCCATCACTCGGTGCATTTGTGCCATTGGGGAACACGTGCATCAACATTGTCGCAAGCTGCATCCCAGACCTGTTTGTCTGATCGACAGCATCGCGGTCACTAACGGTACCTGACATTTTCCCCCCGAATCCTGCACTGCTTGTCCCAGCCTTGTTGACTTGTTGGAAAATTCTTGGTGTATCGCAAGCAATTACTCGGTCGCCGCTGCGATGGCGACCTCAGCCAGCGGATGTGAACGGAATGGTAGGCACTGAATGCTAACTGCACCTACGATGCAGTCTGCGCCCAATTTTCCGGCATTGCGCAGGGGAATGTTAACCCCTAAGGGCCACAGCGTATCATGTTTTCGCCATCGGACAGTCTCCGGTGGTTTTGTTTCTATGGCCGTGGGGGATGCGCAATGAGCGCGATGACGACAGCGTTGCTGGCTGAAAAAACGCCGTTTGTTCAAGATGAGGCTAACGCCCTCATCAAGACGGTCGAGGGCTACATCGCAAAATTGAAGCCAGGAAAAGTGCCCGCTGGTTTCACGAATGACGCTTTCGCCAACTTAGTTGGTCCGGCGGTCATCATGCAAGTGCGCAACCCCGAAGTCACCGTCGCAGACATGTTCTACGACTACGACTGACTTCACCATATTGCGCGTCTGCGCACTTGGCGGATCGCACCATTAGCGCGTAAGGGACTTGCCGAATCTCCGGTTTTGAGGCTTCAGCCCCACCCATGCGCATTGCCATTGCTTCAGACCATGCCGCCTTTGACCTGAAGGCCGAGCTGCGTGAGTACCTGATCGAACTGGGGCATGAGGTTGCCGATCTGGGGCCGGAAACGGCCGACCGGGTCGACTATCCCGATTTCGGCTATCGTCTGGCCGCAGTAGTGGCCGATGGCACGGCCGAGCGCGGCGTTGCGCTGTGCGGCAGCGGCATCGGCATTTCGATCGCGGTCAATCGCGAACCCAAATGCCGCTGTGCTTTGGTGTCAGAACCCCTTTCGGCCACATTGGCACGTGAGCACAACGATGCCAATGTCATCGCGATGGGCGCGCGGCTGACCGGTGGCGATATGGCCAAGGCCTGCCTCGACGCCTTCCTTTCGACCCCATTCGGCGACGGCCGCCATGCCGGCCGCGTCGACAAGCTATCCAACCCTTCCTGCTGAGGAGCACTCTCCCGTGACTACCACCCTTGCCGCTGCCCCGGTGCGTTCGGCCGGCTTTTTCACCGCGCACCTCGCCGAAGCGGACCCTGAGGTTCACGCCGCAATCCAGAACGAACTGGGCCGCCAGCGCCACAACATCGAACTGATCGCAAGCGAGAACATCACCAGCCTGGCCGTGCTTGAAGCTACTGGCTCGGTCTTCACCAACAAGTATGCCGAGGGCTACCCGGGCAAGCGCTATTACGGCGGCTGCGAATATGCCGACGTGGTAGAAAACCTCGCGATCGAGCGGGCCAAGGCGCTGTTCGGCTGCGACTTTGCCAACGTCCAGCCCAATTCCGGCAGCCAGATGAACCAGGCGGTGTTCCTGGCGCTGCTCAATCCCGGTGACAGCTTCATGGGGCTGAGCCTCAATGCCGGCGGACACCTGACCCACGGCTCGCCGGTCAACATGAGCGGCAAATGGTTCAAGCCGATCCCCTATGGCGTGCGCGCCGAGGACGAACAGATCGACATGGACGAGGTCGCGGCGCTCGCGCGCGAGCACAAGCCCAAGCTGATCATCTGCGGCGGAACGGCCTATTCGCGGCACTGGGATTTCGAACGCTTCCGCGCCATCGCCGATGAGGTGGGCGCCTGGCTGCTGGCCGATATCTCGCACTTCTCAGGCCTGGTTGCAGGCGGCGCGCACCCCTCGCCCTTCCCGCACGCGCATGTGGTCACAACCACCACGCACAAGTCGCTGCGCGGGCCCCGCTCAGGTGTGATCCTGACCAATGACGAGGATCTGGCCAAGAAGCTCAACATGGCGGTCTTCCCCGGCCTTCAGGGCGGGCCGCTGGTCCACGTGATTGCGGCCAAGGCGGTTGCCTTTGGCGATGCGCTAAAGCCTGAATTCAAGGCCTATGCAGCGCAGGTCGTCGCCAATGCCAAGGCGCTGGCCGCCAGCGTCACAGAGCATGGTCTGCGGGTGGTTTCTGGCGGAACCGACAACCATCTGATGCTGGTCGATCTCTCGGCCAAAAACGTTACCGGCAAGGCCGCTGAAAAGGGCCTCGATCGCGCCTGGCTGACCTGCAACAAGAACGGCATTCCCTATGATACCCGTTCGCCGTTCGTCACGTCCGGGATCCGGCTCGGCACTCCGGCCGGCACCACCCGCGGGTTTGGCGAGGAAGAGTTCCGCGTGATCGGCCAGCTGATTGCAGAGGTCGTTGACGGCATGGCCCGCAACGGCGATGATGGCGATGGTCAGGTGGAACAGCGCGTCCGCGACCGTGTGGCCGAGCTGTGCACCGCCTATCCGATCTATCCGGGACTCTGATCATGAGCGACAACTTCGTGGACGACGCCAAGGCGGAAATCAGCGGCATGGCCAAGGAAGGCATGCGGCACCCCTCGACCAAACCGGTGCTGACCGGGGCGGCGGTGGGCGCGGCGGCAGGGCTGCTACTTCCGGTGCTCTCAATTCCGGTTGGTCTGGCGCTGGGTGCAGGCGTCATGTTCTACAAGCGGGTCCGCCCCTAAGTGCGCTGTCCGTTTTGTGCTCACGATGACAGCCAGGTAAAGGATTCGCGGCCGACCGAAGACAACACGGCGATCCGCCGCCGCCGCCAGTGCGACAGCTGCGGTGCGCGATTTACCACCTTTGAACGCGTGCAATTGCGCGAAATCACCGTTGTGAAGACAGACGGCACGCGCGAAAGCTTCGACCGTTCCAAGATCGACCAGTCAGTTGCCCTCGCCTGCCGCAAGCGCGGCCTCGCGCAGGAACGGCTCGACCAGCTGGTTTCCGGCGTGCAGCGCCAGATCGAGACCATGGGCGAAAGCGAGGTTACCACCCGGGGAATCGGGGAAATGGTGATGGAGGGCCTGCGCGGGCTCGATACCGTCGCCTATATCCGCTTTGCCAGCGTCTACCGCGACTTTACCGAAGCCAAGGATTTCGAGGATTTCGCCAGCACGGTGCGCGATGCCGGCAAATCCTGATCCGGCCAGGCCAATCATCGTCCTCGTCCGTCCGCAGCTGGGCGAGAATATCGGCAAGGCCGCACGCGCTATGCTCAATTTCGGGCTGAGCGAACTGCGGCTGGTTTCCCCGCGCGATGGCTGGCCAAATCCCAGTGCGGGTCCGGCGGCTGCCGGGGCCGATGTAGTGCTGGAAAAGGCCGAGGTTTTCGAAACGCTGGCCGATGCCGTGGCTGACTGCGCCCATGTCTATGCCACCACCGTGCGCAAACGCGGGGTGACCAAGCCGGTGCTGACCCCCGAACAGGCCGCCCGCACGGTCCATACCGACCAAGGCCGTTCGGCCTTCGTCTTTGGACCGGAACGTTCGGGGCTGGAGACTGAGGATGTTGCGCTGGCCAGGGCAATCGTGACCGTGCCGATCAACCCTGAATTCGGTTCGCTTAATCTGGCGCAGGCGGTGATCCTGATGGCCTATGAGTGGTCGAAGCCAATCGCGCTGCAACAGCCACCTATCGAAGAGCTTTTGCCCCCGGCGCCCCAAGAGGAGCTGGAAGGCCTGATCGGACAGTTGGAGGAGATGTTGGCACCAACCGGCTACTATCTGCCCGAAAAGCGCGCCGTTGCAACGCGCCGGACCTTGCGGACTCTCCTCACCAAGCCCGGCTGGAACCATCTTGAGGTGCGGACCTTCCGCGGCGTGCTCTCCGCCCTGCGCAAGGGGCCACGACGGCCCAGCACCAAGGACCTCCCCAAGGGTTGACTTTCGCGGGCTTCGCGGCCAAAGGCGCGCCTTCGCAATTGAGCGGGCACTCCGGTGAAGCCTGTCTCGCATTCCGTAAATTGGCGGAATGGTGCGGATCCGGACCAGAAGCTGCACACAATGTGCGGTATGCAAATTGAAGGACAGACGCGCCATGTCGAAGCGCAAGTCATCGAAGTATAAAATTGACCGCC
>CAZOSI010000182.1:0-6385 GCA_964582485.1 uncultured Novosphingobium sp. | reverse complement strand
AGCTATCGTTCGGGCAACGTGCTTGATCCGTTCGGCGATCAGGCCGGCTATGCCAAGCTGGGGGCGCGTCTGTCGCTCGGCACGATCGATGATGGCTGGGAAGTGGCGCTGGTTGGCCGCAACCTGACCAACGAGCGGATCGTCCTGACCTCGGGCCAGTTGCCGCTTTCAACCAACCTGACCGGCGGCACTGGCGTAGCCTACACCGGCATCTTCGATCGCCCTCGCAACATTGCGGTGCAGTTCCAGGTCAAGTTCTGACCTGACGAGCGGAGGCCGGCGGGTTTGCACCTGCCGGCCCCCGACCCCAATCTCCCGAATATGCCGGAGCGACCACAATGCTGACCATTCTTGCCGCGCTGTCGGTCGCGGCAGCCCAGCCGGCGCCCGCGCCATCGCCCGAAGATTGCACCGCGCTCGCCGGCAAGCTCGATGGTGGCACCTTCGCTGTCGCCACCAGCGCGGTGGTCGCGGCCAAGGGCGACATGCCGGCCTATTGCCGAGTAAAGGGCACGATCCGGCCCACCATCGGTTTCGAAATGCGCCTGCCGCTCACCGGCTGGAACGGCAATTACTACGTCTCCGGCTGCGGCGGATATTGCGGGATCCTGACCCCCGAAACGCCGCGCGCATCCAACGGCATCGTCGATGCGGTGCGCCGCGGCTATGCCGCGATTCATACCAACAGCGGCCACAGCGGCACTTCGCAGGGCGATGCATCCTGGGCTCCGGGCAATCGCGAGGCGCTCGAACTCTATGCGCACCGCTGGGTCCCGCTGAGCCATGCCGCAGGCCTGGCGATCGCTCACGGGCTCTACGGGCGCGAGCCGAAATACCGCTACTTCGTCGGCTGCTCCAACGGCGGCCGGATCGCCCTGGTCGCGGCGCAGCGCTATCCCAACCTGTTCCACGGCATCATCAGCGGCTGCCCGGCGGTCGACCTGACCAACTCGGGCGGAGCCTTCGGCGCCTGGAAGCTCAAGACCAACCAGGATGCGACCGCCCCGGTGCTGAGCCCCGATTTCAACCGCAAGCTGCCGCTGCTGATCGCAGCGGTCCGGGCGCAGTGCGATTCGCGCGACGGCCAGGCCGACGGCCTGATCGCCCGCCCCGGGGCCTGCCGGGTCGACCTCGCTCGGATCCCGTCCTGCTCCGTCGCCGCCGCCGCCGCCGCCGGGGCGCAGGATGGCCTTTGCCTGACCGCCGATGAGAAGCGCGTGATCGGGCAATGGTACCAGGGGCCGGTTGACAGCAAGGGCCGCAGCCTGTTCGGCGGCATGCCGGTGGGCAGCGAGGAGTTCTGGAAGGTCTGGTACCTGCAGGATCCCACGAAGGCGGTCGGCACCCAGCTGGCCGACGGCTTCACCCGCCAGATCGTGCACGATCCCCGCTATCCCGGGTTCTCGGCCAGCAATTTCGATTTCGACAATGATCCCGCCCGGCTGGCGCGCGATTTTGCCATGCTCAACGCAACCGATCCCGATCTCTCCGCCTTTCGCGCGGCGGGCGGAAAGATGCTGATGTGGCACGGGATGGCCGATCCGCTGGTCGTGCCTTCGCAATCGGTGGCCTACTATGACAGCGTGATCAAGCGGATGGGCGGCGTCGCCAGGGTCCAGCAATTCTACCGCTTCTTCCTCGCCCCTGGCCTCGGCCATTGCTGGGAGGCGCCATCGGCGTCCGCGCCCGAGGAGTTCGACCCGCTGACCGCGATCGCCGACTGGGTCGAGCGCGGACAGGCGCCGAAACAGATTGTCGCCCGGCCTTCGCAGCGCCAGGGTAACAGCCTGCCAGTAGCCGAGGTCCGCTATCGCCCCTATCCACTGCAACCGGTGGTGATCGCGGCAAGGCGCTGAGCGCGGGAGGCCGGATGAAGCACGAGACGATCAGGGCCTGCTCGATCTGGCGCGCGCTCGACGTGGTCGGCGATGTGCCGGTCATGCTGATTCTGGAACAGGCCTTTCTGGGCCGGCACCGATTTGACGAATTTGTCGAGCAAACCGGGGTAGCCCGCTCGGTAATCAGCAACCGCCTGCAACGCTTGGTCGAAGCCGAGGTTCTGGAAAAGCAGCCAGCGCGGCACGGCGGATACCGCCTGACCCAAAAAGGGCTCGACCTGTTCCCGGTCGCCTTGATGATCCTGCGCTGGCAGCACCGTTGGGAAGCAGGTTCGCGCGACATCAATGTCAGCCTGGTTCACCGCGACTGCGGCCAGGCGATGCAGCCCATCCCCGCCTGCCGCTGCTGCGGAAGCGAGGTTGTCGCAAAGGAGGTGGACTGGATGCCGGGGCCTGGCCTGAGTCAGGTCACTCCGGTCTATGCCCGCCGCCGGATGCAAACCGCGGCGGCCAGCGCCAAGCGGGGCAACCGGATGATGGTCGATTCAGTGATCGAGCTGTTCGGCGATCGCTGGTCAACTCTGGTAGTCAGGGCCTGTTTCACCGGAATTCACCGCTTTGACGAGATCCAGCGCGATTCTGCAATGGCGACCAACATCCTGTCGGACCGGCTGAGCCGGCTGCAGGCGCATGGCATCCTGAAAACGCAGACCTATTCGACCCACCTCGATCGCTTCGAATACCGCCTGACCGAAAAGGGCCGCGATCTCTACCCGGTCTTGCTCGCCCTGCTGCAATGGGGCGATGTCTGGTATTCCGATGCCAAGGGACCGCCACTGCTGCTGGATCATCGGCCCTGCGGCATGCGGCTGGAAATGGTCAGCACCTGCGGTTGCTGCAACAGCCCGATTTCAGCCAGCAATCTCCAGTTTCGCGTCTGAACCAAGCGATCGGCGATTGCGCTCCGATAAGCGGGCGTTAGGCTTTCCTGCAAAGGAGATTCTCATGCGCGCGACCCAGGCCTATATCGAGCAGACCGGCGGCCCCGAAGTGATCCAGTGGCGTGAAGTGGATCTGCCCGCGCCCGGACCCGGCGAAGTGTTGATCCGTCACGAGGCGGTCGGGCTGAACTATATCGACACCTATTTCCGCAGCGGGCTCTATCCCGCCGCCATGCCAAGCGGGCTCGGCATGGAAGCGGCCGGGGTGGTCGAGGCGGTGGGCGAAGGCGTGACGCATCTGACACCGGGCCAGCGTGCGGTGACTTTCGGCGCGATCGGGACCTATTCCAGCGCACGGATAGCCCCGGCAATGCAGTATTTCCCCCTGCCCGAAGGGATCGACAGCAAGACCGCCGCAGCCGTTTTTCTGAAGGGCGCCACAGTGGAAGCTCTGGCCGAACGATGCGCACCGCTCGCCGCAGGCGAATGGGCGCTGGTTCCCGCGGCGGCGGGCGGCGTTGGTCAGTTGCTTGTCCAGTGGCTGGCGGCACGGGGTGTGCGCGTGATCGGCACCGTTGGCAGCGAGGAAAAGATGGCGCTGGCAAGCGGCGCGGGTGCGGAGTTGGTTTTCCTGTCCGGCGATGGCGAACTTTCCGGCAAAGTGCGCGAGGCAACCAGCGGCGCAGGCGTTGCGGCAAGCTATGACGGGGTTGGCGCGGCGACCTGGGATGCTTCGCTAAAATCGGTCCGGCGGCGCGGCACTATCGTCAGCTTTGGCAATGCCAGCGGGCCTGTGACCGGCGTCAACCTGGGCACTTTGGCCCAGCACGGATCGTTGTTCGTGACCCGCATGACCCTGTTCGACTACTACCGCGAACCTGCCGAAGCGATGGCCGGCGCGGCGCGGCTGTGGGAAATGGTCGGGAGCGGCAAGTTGACGGTCAGGATCGGACAGACCTATCCCTTGCATGAAGCCTCCCAGGCGCACCGCGATCTGGAAGCGCGGAAGACCACCGGCTCAACCCTGCTGCTGCCGTGACCTTGCCCGTCATCGATCTGATCGGACTGCCGAGCGACGTGAACTCCTCATTCGCGCGCGGACCGGCCGAGGCCCCTGCTGCAATCCGCCGTGCGCTCTGGTCCGACCGGGGCAATCTGGCCTGCGAGGACGGGCAGGAAATCGGGATCGACTTCGAACTGCAAGACCGCGGAGACCTTTCGCTGACTGAAACCGCGTCGGACGATGCGGCAATCGCAGTGGCGGTCGAAGCCTCGATCCGCTCCGGGGCAACGCCGCTCGTGTTGGGCGGCGACCACGCGGTGAGCCATCCGGCGGTGCGCGGAGTTCACGCGGCCCATGGCCCCGTGACAATCCTGCACTTCGACGCGCATCCCGATCTCTATGACGATTTCGAGGGCAATCCACGCAGCCACGCCTCGCCCTTCGCGCGTATCATGGAAGCCGGCCTCGCCACCCGGCTGGTCCAGGTCGGTATCCGCACCCTCAACGCCCATTGCCGCGCGCAGGCAGAGCGGTTCGGGGTTGAGATCGTGACGATGGCAGATTTCGCAGCGGACAAGGTCCCGGTGCTCGAAGGCCCGCTTTACATCAGCATCGATCTCGACGGGATCGATCCCGCCGAAGCGCCAGGCGTTTCGCACCCCGAACCCGGCGGGCTCACGGTCCGCGAAGTGCTCGCCGTGCTGCGCCGCCAGACCGCGCCGATTGTTGGGGCTGATGTGGTTGAGCTCAATCCGCGGTTTGACAGCAACGAGCGGACCGCAATCCTCGCCGCCAAACTGGTGCGTGAATTGGCAGCCGTGATGGTGCGGAACCGCGTTTAAGGCGTCGTCGCAAACCAGATCACGTGGCGCGCACCTTTGCCCTTACCGTCCTTGTCGATCCGGGCGCGAACTTCGACTTCTTCTACCTCGAAGCCGACATCCTGCATGCGGCGGACGAACTTCGGGTCTTTCGCGGCTGACCAGATCGCCAGCACCCCGTCAGGCTTCATCGCACGGCGGGCATTGTGGAGACCTGACTTGGAATAGATCCGGTTATTGTCGGCCCGGACCAGCCCATCGGGGCCGTTATCGACATCAAGCAGGATCGCGTCGAATGGCTCTGGTGCCAGCAGCATCGCCTCCGCAACATCGTCCATCCGCAGCGTGACGCGGCGATCGTCGAGGCAACCGTCGGCCAGTGAGGCCATCGGCCCGCGTGCCCATTCGATGATTTCGGGCACCAATTCCGCCACGGTGCAATGCCCTTTGGGTCCCAGCGCGGCGAGCGCCTTGCGCAGGGTAAAGCCCATGCCATAGCCGCCAATCAACAGCCGCGCTTCGTCTGGTCGCTTGAGCCGATCGAGCGTCATGGTCGCCAGCGATTCTTCTGAATGGCGCAGCCGGGTGCTCATCAGCTCGTTATGCCCTAGCACGATCATGAAATCGCGGCCGTGCGAATAGAGCTTCAGCTCCTCGCCCCCGGGGACCTGAGCAGTGCCAAGCAGTTCGCGGGTGATCATTGGGCACTATCCTCGGCGGACTTGGGCACGCGTTGTTTGAGAGCAACGAACAGCGGAAGGAACAGAACAGATGTTACCACGCCCGGTTGCAGAGACACGGACCACAGGCTGACCCCGATATGCCAGCAAAAGACAAGCGAGATCGCGATCAGAAACAGCCGCTGCATACGCAAGGTCGTCTCGCGGCGATGGCGCATCGCAAAGGCAGCAACAAGCAGTGCCAACGTCAAGGCCATAACAGCCACGGCAAAGTCCATCACCGAGATATCGATACCGCGGAACACTTCGAAATGCTCCCTGCCCCATGCTGGCAGATCGAACAGCACTTCCTCAAGGTTGTGGACCGTGAACAGGATGAGGGGCACAATCCAACCCGAGGCCGGATCTGTGGCCCACCTGCTCACGCCGCGCGCTGCGCCCGGTCGACGGCTTCCTGATTGAGCATATCAGCCAGCAGGAACGCCAGTTCGATCGACTGCGCAGCGTTAAGCCGCGGGTCGCAGTGCGTGTGATATCGGTCGGCCAGCGCCGCATCCGAAATCGCCACCGCGCCGCCCATGCATTCGGTCACGTCCTGCCCGGTCATCTCGATGTGGATCCCGCCGGCGTGGGTGCCTTCGGCCCGGTGCACCGCGAAGAAGCCGCGCACTTCGTTCAGGATCCGGTCGAACGGCCGGGTCTTGTAGCCACTCTCCGCTTTGATCACGTTGCCGTGCATCGGATCGCACGACCAGACCACCGGGTGTCCTTCGCGCTTCACCGCGCGGACCAGCGGAGCAAGCCCGGCTTCGACCTTGTCATCGCCGAACCGGCTGATCAGGGTGATCCGCCCGGCCTCGCGGCCCGGATTGAGCAGATCGAGCTGGCGCAGCAGTTCGTCGGGCGCCAGGCTGGGTCCACACTTGAAGCCGATCGGGTTGCCCACTCCGCGAAGATATTCGACATGAGCCGAACCTTCGAAACGGGTCCGGTCGCCGATCCACAGCATGTGGGCCGAAGTGTCGTACCATTGCCCGGTAAGCGAATCCTGCCGGGTCATCGCCTGCTCATAGGCCAGATGCAGCGCTTCGTGGCTGGTGTA
>CAZOSI010000181.1:0-6392 GCA_964582485.1 uncultured Novosphingobium sp. | reverse complement strand
CCCCGCGACGCGCTGTTTCTCCCGCTGGGCCACAGCCCTGAACACTACGCCCGCCAGCGCGCCATCGGCAGGCGTACCGTGGCCGCGCTGGGCGATTGCTGCAATGCGCTGGCGCTGGGCTGCACCCACGAGCTGCGGGATGGGGAAGCGGTGAAGGTCGGCTAAATCCTCCCCGGAACGGGGAGGGGGACCACCGAAGGTGGTGGAGGGGTACGCGCGAGTGATCCCGACACCTCAGGACCACTCGCCCGTACCCCTCCACCATGCTGCGCATGGTCCCCCTCCCACAAGGGGGAGGATCAGGCCCCAAACACCCGCTTCAGCCATTCATCGACCACCGGGGTGGCGGCATAGTTCGGATCGCCCAGGTTGCGGTTGATTTCGCCGTGGCCCTTGAGGCCGGAGCCCGGGAACTCGCGCCGCTCTACCCGGGTGCCGCCCTTGCGCAGCGCTGCTTCCAGTTCGATGTTCTGGGCGATCCCGTCCTTGCGCTGGACGTGGATCAGCAGGAAGGCAGGGGCATTGGGGCTCTGGGCCTGGAATGTCGGGCTTAGCGCGCGCTGGCGGGCCGGGTCGGTGCCGAAGGCCTGGACATAGGTGTCGTTCATGAAATTGCCGCCCTCGGCGATCTGGCGCGGGACATCGTACGCCGCGCCGTCGATCGGCAGCACGCCGTCGATGCTGGCAAAGCTGAGGCCCACGCCCTTGAGGTATTGCTCGTCGGTCCCGACCAGCGCTACCAGGTGCGCCCCGGCGCTGTGGCCCATGATCACAATCCGCGAAGGATCGAAGCCAAGCCGTGCGGCATTGTCGATCAGATAGCGCAATGATGCCGCGACATCGGCGGCCTGCTGCTCAACTGTGGCGGCCGGAACCAGCCGGTAGTTGATTGAGGCATAGGCATAGCCTGCCTGGGTGTAATGCGGCGCCTTCCACGGGCCTGAGGCATTGTCCTTGTTGCCGCGCTTCCATCCGCCGCCGTGGACGAACAGGACCAGCGGGGCGCGCTTGTTGCCGCTCTGCGCGGGCCAGTAATCGAGCTGCTGCAAGGCATCGGATCCATAAGTCAGCGTCTGTTTGCCCGGCGCAGGTGCCACCTGCGCGCGACCTTGCCCGCCGCCCAGGCGTTCGCGCAGCCGGTCGCCGGGGCGGGCCTGGGCCAGGGTTCCGGCGATCAAGGCACCGGCGGCGAGAGCGAGGATCAGGGTTCGTTTCATGGCAAATCTCCGTTTGCGCGCAGACTATTGCCACAAGGTTTCAAGACCAGTCCCAAATTGTCGCGGATTGTCGCCCAAATCGGGCAGGCTTGCCTTGCCCTTGGCCTGCGCTTCCCCTAGGGCGCGGCACGGTTTCCACCTGCAAGGAAAGGCCTGTGAATTGGCCAACGTAACCGTGATCGGCGCCCAGTGGGGCGATGAAGGCAAAGGCAAGATTGTCGACTGGCTGGCGAGCAAAGCCGATGCCGTCGTCCGCTTTCAGGGCGGGCACAACGCCGGACATACGCTGGTGGTTGGCGACAACGTCTACAAGCTCAGCCTTCTGCCCTCCGGCATCGTCACCGGCACGCTCAGCCTGATCGGAAACGGGGTGGTGCTCGATCCGTGGCACTTCCGCGATGAAGTGGCCAAGCTCAAGGGGCAGGGGGTCGATATCAACCCCCAGAACCTGCAGGTCGCCGAAAACGCCCCGCTGATCCTGCCGTTCCACCGCGATCTCGATGCCTTGCGCGAAGATGCCAGCGGCGCAGGGAAAATCGGCACCACCCGGCGCGGGATCGGTCCGGCCTATGAAGACAAGGTCGGTCGCCGCTCGATCCGGGTCTGCGATCTGGCCCACCTCGACGATCTGGGTCCGCAGCTGGACCGGATCTGCGCCCACCACGATGCGCTGCGCGCAGGCTTTGCCCAGCCGCCGATCGACCGCCAGCGCCTGCTTGATGACCTGTGGGATATCGCCGCTTTCGTGCTGCCCTTCGCCAAGCCGGTGTGGCGCACGCTGAGCGAGGCGCGCAAGGCCGGAAAGCGGATCCTGTTCGAAGGCGCGCAGGGCGTGCTGCTCGACGTCGATCATGGGACCTATCCCTTCGTCACCAGCTCCAACACGGTCAGCGGCACTGCGGCCAGCGGATCGGGCATGGGCCCCAGCGCGCCTGGCTTCGTGCTCGGTATCGTCAAGGCCTATACCACCCGCGTCGGTTCGGGCCCGTTCCCGACCGAGCTGGAAGACGAAACCGGACAGCGGCTGGGTGAGCGCGGGCATGAATTCGGCACGGTCACCGGGCGCAAGCGCCGCTGCGGCTGGTTCGATGCAGTGCTGACCCGGCAAAGCTGCACAATCAGCGGCGTCACCGGGATCGCGCTGACCAAAGTCGACGTGCTTGATGGGTTCGACAAGGTGAAGATCTGCACCGGCTACAAGCTGCGCGGGCAGGAACTCGACTACTTCCCCAGTCACGCTGCCGATCAGGCCGCGGTTGAGCCGATCTACGAGGAAATGGAAGGCTGGAGCGGCACCACTGCCGGTGCACGTTCGTGGGCCGATCTCCCCGCTCAGGCGATCAAGTACATCCGCCGGATCGAGGAGCTGATCGAAACGCCGGTGGCGCTGGTCTCGACCAGCCCCGAGCGCGAGGATACGATTCTGGTGCGCGATCCCTTCGTGGATTGAACCTGCACCCAATGCCCACTTTTGTGGTCCGCAGTGTTCTGGCAAGTTAGCGTTTCGCCAGCGGAGAAGCGCAATGCTGACTGTTCGTTTGGTTCTTTGCGGGGCGCTGCTGCTGCTTGCCGGTGCCGCCACGCCCGCGCCGCCGCTCAGCTATCCCGAAGTTGACCATATTCTGGTCGAGAAGTCCGCGCGGACGATGACCCTGTTCGGCGTTGATGGTTCAGTCAGCGTGATCCGCAACATCCAGTTAGGGGATCAGCCGGTCGGGCCCAAGCAGTTCGAAGGCGACGAGAAGACTCCCGAGGGGCATTTCACGATCGACTATGGCAATCCGAACTCCAACTACCACCTCTCGCTGCACATTGATTACCCGCACGCCGAGCATAATGCCTATGCCAAAGCCCAAGGCCGCAGCGCGGGCGGGCTGATCATGATCCACGGCCAACCCAACAGCCTGCCTGCGGGCCGTATCCCGGGCGACTGGACCGATGGCTGCATCGCTCTCTCAAATGAAGA
The DNA here is from genome assembly GCA_964582485.1 of uncultured Novosphingobium sp. Lineage (GTDB taxonomy): Bacteria > Pseudomonadota > Alphaproteobacteria > Sphingomonadales > Sphingomonadaceae > Novosphingobium. The sequence continues at coordinate 3,209 of CAZOSI010000181.1, read as the reverse complement.
ATTGGACGCGCTGTGGGAAGCAGTGGGCGATGGCACGCCGATCGAGATCGGACCCTGATCCGCTTGGCAAGCCAGAGGATGCCTGCTGGGATCCACCCGCTTTCGTGTGTCCGGGTTTCGTGTGACACCCGCTGCGGCGCGGAATGCATCGAATCAAACCTTTTGAGCTGATTTGAGGTTCCTGATCTGGCCCATTGTACACATTGACCGCGATTGGCAGCTCCATCACTTCTGGCTTTGGTTATCGCTCCTGCGGGTGCCTTTTTGCCTCTTGTCCTGCAAGGCAGAAGAAATGTCCTCAATACAGCGACTTGTCAGAGTTAAAAAAATTTTTCGATTTCGATGCTGAATCTGAAGTCATTGAATTTGGTAAATTTTGAACGAAAATTTCAAATACGGGTATTATTCTAGCAACCATCAGTGTATGTCTTAGTCCGGGTTGGCGAATCGTAACTACCGTCGAGTGTTCGTCTGGCTGAAAGGGGCAAATCGATTCACAATTTTGCAGGAAGGGATGATAAGGTCATCCCGGAGTCCGTGGAATTGTAGAGCTCAAGTGAACTTGCGCAATATCTGCGCAACGGTCCTGCGCGCCCAATGATCGATCGGCTGGTCAGAACCGTCGCTGAGACAGCCAAAGTCGAATTCGTGACTTTGGGTTTGCGGAACGATAATTTTTATTACTTTATTGCCAGTGAAGGATTCGCTTTCAGTTCTTCGGTCGACCAGGTACCAGCGGGTAAGCTGAAGAAATCGCTGTTCGCTATCGCGATCGAAGTGCCAGACCTTTCGAAGGAACCCAACTTTCGCACTCTAACCAGTGTGCCGATCGGAAACAGCTGGCGTTATGGCGCCAATGTGCCGATCCGGTTGAACTACCCGCTGTCTGATGGGGGGGTACTGGCGCTTTCAGTTGCCGATCGCCAAACCCGGGCGCAGGCTGGCCCGACCCTGATGAAGCTCAACCAGATGGCGACACACTTTTCCGATGTCGTCTGGCTTGCGATGCAATTGCATACGAAAACCAAACAAGCAGACAGGAAAGCAGCCGCTGCTCGTGTTCTGATCGAAGGTCTGCGACAAACGTATGCGCCGATGGCGCTGATCGATCAGGAATTCAAGCTGATAGAATTCAGTCCGGGTCTGGCCGACTTCCAGCAAACCGCGCTTGGCAAACCTCCCCTGATCGGTCAATCGCTGTTCGAAACCTGGGTTGACGATGTAGGCGAGGCTGCAGTCCGCAAGGCAATGAGCGAAAGCTCCATTGCAACCGAACTCATTTCGTATCCAGATGGCGCGGGTAAGCCGATTGTATATGATTTCCATACCCTGTCTTTTCCTGATGCAAGGCTTAAGCTGGGCGTTTTCAGCATTCATTTGCATTCGGTCCGCGAATCCGGTTCCAGTTTGAGGGAACCAGAATCGGCGCCGTTTTTGTCGCTCGCCACCGCCCCGGAAAGTCCTGAAGTGGTCGCGGACTTCTTGTTTGAAACACTGACGATTCGAAAACGCCTGCTGCAGCGCAAGAACCACAACTATCTTGCTTTGCGAACGTGGCGTAGCGCGATCAAGGACCACCAGATCGCAGCACTCAAAGCTCTGAAGCGAAACCCCTCGTCCACGTTCGTGGAGCGCATTGCGATCGAGATGCGTGCAGCTGTCGAAGCCGTGCACGGCAATCTCGAAGATTCAATGGTCGTACCGGTGCCTTGCGGCCATTCGGGCCCGGGTTGCCTATCCGAGCTCATCGCAGCCAAATTGGCAGAGATGATTGGTATTCCGTTAGTTGCAGCATTCGAACCAATCCAGGTACACGGCAATTCACATCCGCGTACCAATCCAAAGCGACCCAAGATGAAGCTTCGTGAGGTACCGGAAGGCCGGATTATCTTGGTCGACGATGTGGCCACTTCGGGTGCACATCTTGAGGAAGCGATGACTCTCCTATCGCGGTCGACGAAGGCAGTCTGGTCGATTGCGTGGATTGCGTCCTAATTTGAGAACGCTGAATCGATGCACGGGTGAAATGTAAGTGTGATTCTCGCTAAAAGCGCTTGACGAAGATCGTTTGTTCTCTAAGTGTTCTTTTGAGGGAGTGCAGATGATGATCGAAGCCAACTTCGCTTATGGCAATTCCTTGCCTGGTTCTTCAGGTGTTCCCTTGGCGCTTGCGCTTTATGCTGATCGGCCTCATCTGCTGGGGCAACTGCGCGATGATGCTATCGCGGCAGGTTTCCGGATTACCGATGCAGGGCCGGTGGGTAGCTTGCTTGAGGCGGAAGAACGACCGCTCGGCGACCTGGTGCTAGTTGACTGCCCCGCGCCCGATGCCGCGACGCTGGCGGCGCTTACTCGGCTCGACTCGCGCGCCGCGCACAGCGGCACCCCGCTGATCGTCTCGACCTCGGTTGCCGCGCTCGATGATGTGTTCGGCTGCCTTGATCAGTCAGATCCGCAGCTGCTGGTCGATCCCAGCCGGGCCGACCGGGTGATTGCACTGGGCCGGGCCATGGCCGGAGCTGCGCAGCTGCGGGTCCGTGGATTGTCCGAGGGAGACCGGCTGGTGCTGTTGCGCCTCACCGAGCAGGTTGGCCAGATCGCCCAGCGACTCGAAAAGCTGGAAGGTCCGGTGCGCGATTTCGGCCTGGGCGATGGGGACAGCGCGTTCCGCTTCGAAAGCCCGCGCCCGACCTTTGCCAATGTTGATGCCGAGGATGGCAATGCGCGGCTGGTTCGAACCACCCGCCCGGCCTTGCCCGATCCGCGCCTGATCCGCCGGATCATCCGCCAGCGTCAATTGCGCGCAAGGTTTTTCGATGGCGATCTGTTTGCCGATCCAGCCTGGGATATGCTGCTCGATCTGACTGCTGCGCGAGCCGAGCACAACCGGGTCTCGGTCACCAGCCTGTGCATTGCCAGCGGCGTTCCGCCCACCACCGCACTGCGCTGGATTGGGCAGATGATCGAGACCGGCCTGCTGGAACGGGTTGAGGATGAAGCAGACCGCCGCCGCGCCTTCATCACCCTGACCGACAAGGCTGCCGATGCCATGGCCCGCTATTTTATCGAACTGGGCAGCAATGCCGCGCGGCTGGTTTAGGGGTTTCCTAAGCGGCAATGATCGGTTAGGGGCTGCGGCCTTGACCTTGTGTCAGGGCGCTTAGCTCAGTTGGTAGAGCATCTCGTTTACACCGAGAGGGTCAGCGGTT
>CAZOSI010000180.1:0-6405 GCA_964582485.1 uncultured Novosphingobium sp. | reverse complement strand
TGAGCGCGGAAGCCACCGTGATCCGCAATTACCTCGATGTGCTGCTCGGCCTGCCGTGGGGCAAGAAGAGCAAGCTCAAGAAGGATATCGGCGCGGCCCAGGCCGTGCTCGATGCCGATCACTATGCGCTCGACAAGGTCAAGGACCGGATCGTCGAGTATCTGGCGGTCCAGGCGCGGACTAACAAGCTCAAAGGGCCGATCCTGTGCCTGGTCGGCCCGCCGGGCGTCGGCAAGACCAGCCTCGGCAAGTCGATCGCCAATGCCACGGGCCGCGAATTCATCCGCCAGTCGCTGGGCGGGGTGCGCGACGAGGCCGAGATTCGCGGCCATCGCCGCACTTACATTGGCTCGCTGCCGGGCAAGATCATCTCGAACCTCAAGAAGGCCGGGACCAGCAATCCGTTGTTCCTGCTCGACGAGATTGACAAGCTGGGTCAGGACTTCCGCGGTGATCCGGCCTCGGCGCTGCTCGAAGTGCTCGATCCCGAACAGAACTCGAAGTTTCAGGACCACTATTTGGAACTGGACTACGACCTGTCGGACGTGATGTTCGTCTGCACCGCCAACAGCCTCAATCTGCCCCAGGCGCTGCTCGACCGGATGGAGATCATCCGGCTCGAAGGCTATACTGAGGATGAAAAGGTCGAGATTGCGACCCGCCATCTAGTTGAAAAGCAGGTCAAGGCTCACGGCCTCAAGAAGGGCGAGTTCACGCTTGAAACCGAGGCGCTGCGCGACCTGATCCGTTATTACACCCGCGAGGCCGGGGTCCGTACGCTGGAACGCGACATTGCCAAGCTGGCCCGCAAGAGCCTGCGCCAGATACTGGAAAGCAAGACCAAGGCGGTCACCGTCACGTCGGAAAACCTTGGCGACTTCGCTGGGGTGCGCAAGTTCCGCTATGGCGTGGCCGAGGAAGAGCATCAGGTTGGCGCGGTCACAGGCCTCGCCTGGACCGAGGTGGGCGGCGAATTGCTGACGATCGAAAGCGTCACTGTGCCAGGCAAGGGCGGGATCAAGACCACCGGCAAGCTGGGCGAAGTGATGAGCGAAGGCGTGCAAATGGCCTTCAGCTTCGTGAAGGCCCGGGCGCCGGCCTATGGGATCAATCCAACCATCTTCAACCGCAAGGATATCCACGTTCACCTGCCCGAAGGGGCGGTTCCGAAGGATGGCCCCAGCGCGGGCGTCGGCATGGTAACCGCAATGGTCTCTACGCTCACCGGGATTCCGGTGCGCAAGGATATCGCGATGACCGGCGAAGTGACGTTGCGCGGGCGCGTGCTGGCGATTGGCGGCCTCAAGGAAAAGCTGCTTGCTGCGCTGCGCGGCGGGATCAAGCTGGTCCTGATCCCGGAAGAGAACGTCAAGGACCTGGCCGAGATCCCGGCCAACGTGAAGGAGGGGCTGGAAATCGTGCCCGTCAGTCACGTTGACGAGGTGCTGGCCCAGGCGCTGATCCAGCCGCTCGAAGCGATCGAATGGAGTGAGGCGGATGACCTTGCCAGCCAGCCGGGCGCGGCTTCCGGCAGCGCTGCAGGGTCCTCAACCACGGCGCATTGATTCGCGTGGCGTTGCGGCGATTTGCGGTGGTCCGGACCGTGCTGCAATGCGGCATTGGCCATGTGACCCCGCATTGAGGCCTCAATTCGTCGAAAAGCGTCGGGAATCGTGGATAATCTAGCCTTTTTTCGGCCTTTTGGCTTTGACAGTCCCCGCAAAAGTCGCTCAATTCCGCCCAGCTTTTGAGGCGAATCACAAGATCCAAAGCACTAGAAAGGTAGGGGGTTCCCGACATGAACAAGAATGAACTGATCGGCGCAGTTGCTGACGCCAGCGGTCTCACCAAGAGCGATGCCACCAAGGCTGTTGAAGGCGTTTTCGACGCCATCACCGGCGCCCTGAAGAGCGGCGATGAAGTTCGCCTCGTAGGCTTCGGCACCTTCTCGGTTGCCAAGCGCAAGGCTTCGACCGGACGCAATCCGCGCACCGGCGAACCGATGAAGATCAAGGCTTCATCGCAGCCCAAGTTCAAGGCTGGCAAGGGCCTCAAGGACGCCGTCAACTAAGACGGTCAAAGCCGGACCCCGGGCCGCTTCGCCTCGCGCCCTGGTCGCAAATCAGCCGCGCCGCCTTCGGGTTGGCGCGGCTTTTTGTTTCAAGGCAAATGTTTGATCGCCTGTGAACATTTTCGAGGTAGGTTTGGACCATGCCGATCCTCACAGCGCTCCTCCTGCTCGCTCCACTGCCTGACCTGCCCGCTGGCGCAACGCCGCCCGTGCCCACGATCACGCCGTTCGATGCGATCAATCCCGAGGACTTTTCTCGCCGAAGCCAATCCGGATGACACCGCACTGCTCTATGTGCGCCTGGATGTTAACGCCAAAGGCCAAATCTCAGCTTGCGACGCGGTCCGTCAGGAGGTGCGTGGTCACTGGGCTGCGCAGCAGTGGCTGGACCTGACTTGCAAGCTGCTTCGCCAGCGCGTGCAATTTGTCCCGGCGCGTGACGCCAATGGTCGGGCGATCCCGTCTGTCTACGTCGACGGAATCGCCTGGGACCGGGTGGTCGCAAGCGATGGACGACTGATCAAGGGGCCCCCTCTGGTCCGCCTGATCTGGCCGCGGAAAGATCCGTCGGCAACGCAGCCAATTCCTGCTCCAGCGACTAAAATCACGCCACGCCCGGCCATGCCAATGGGAAATGCGGCGGGATGGATTATGCCTGCGGACTATCCAGCCACCCTCAAGAATGGTGAGGCCGGCAGAATACAATACCGTTTGACGATCGGGCCGGACGGGCGAGTCTATTCATGCATGATCGTCAAATCGTCGGGCGTTCCTAGCCTTGATGAACGGGCCTGCATGCTGACGGTAAGGCGCGCCCGTTTCTCACCGGCGACGGATGAAAACGGCAATACGGTCGAGGGTGCCTGGACCGGAAAGGTTGAGTGGAAGCCGCCGCAATAGCGGTCGGCTCAAGCTTCAGGTTTCGGTGTCACTTTCGCCACCGTCGGCTTGCTTGAAAAGCTGATCAGCTTTGAGAACAGCCAAGATAGCACCAAGGCAATCCCCACTGCTAATGCGGCTATCGCACCGCTGTTACTGCCGGCCAGTTCCTTGGTCCAGACCAGCACGGTCAGGTGCACACAGTAGAGCGGCAGCGAATAGTTGCCGAGCCATTCGAGCGGGGCCTTCAAGCCTTGCGGCGGCTGGCTCATCGCGATGCCCCACATCATCAACGGCAGGAACAGGATCACAAAGACCAGATCGCCGGTTGCTCTGCCCAGCGGCACATAGGGAACGACCGCAATCGCGATGATCGGCAGGATCAGCGCCACCCACCATGGCAGGCCGGGGCTGCGCAGCCCTTCACGGTACTTGCGGCCGATCCAGACGCCCAGCAAATAGGACCAGAATACCCGGGGCAGGGCATTCCACCAGGTTTTCCAGGTCGGGGCATTGACCCCCATGGTGTCGGCGCCGTGATTGCGCACGGTATGGACCAACCAGGCCCCCATGATCAGCGCGAGCGCCAGCATCAGGTTCGTCGCCACCCGCTTCAACACGGCAGCATGGAGGAAATTGGCCAGCAGTTCATAGAACAACGTCCATTGCGGCCCGTTGTAGCGGTAGAACGGACCCATGCCGGTCAGTACCGGGATCATGGCCAGGTCCAGCGCCAGCCACCACAGCAATGTCAGCGGATCGGCCATTCCGATATAGAAGGCCCGCACCACTGCTACACCCGCGCCTACAGCAACCAGTGGCCAGAGCCGTTTGAAGCGCGCCCAGGTGAATTCGATGGCGCCGATCCCGGTCAGCAGCTTCTTTTCGGTCGATACCGTCAACACAAAGCCGGAAAGCAGGAAGAACAGGTCTACAAACAGATAGCCGCGCTGAAATGGACCGCCGATACCGTATACTATGTCGAGATGGTAGAAGACGATCATGAAGGCGGCGATGCCGCGCAGGCCGTCCAGCTGGAACATCCGCGGCGCATGCGCCGTTGGCTTTGCCTGTGTGTCCATACCCCGTCCCTCCCAGCCTGAACCTTACAACAGCAAGACGGATAAAGATCAACTGCGGTGCAGCGATACTGGACGCGGAAGGCCGTGATCCCTATATGCCGCGGGCAATGAACCGGATTGTCCTTGCCATCCTGGCCCTGTTCGCAGGAATCGCCGCGCAGGTTTCCCCTGCCGAGGCGCGGGTGCGTGGGGAGACCGAGATCGGCTCGGTCCTGGCGCAGCGCTCTGCGGCGCGGTCAGCGGTTGCGGTCCAGGTCCAGGTTGCGCGGCGATCAGAATCCCGCATGCCCGAACAGGGGCAGTCGGCCCTGCAGCCGCTGGCTTTTGCGCCGCTGGCCGTTCCGGCGGTCCGCCTTAAGGCTGATCGCGCCCGCGAATAGCCCGCGTTGACAGCCCGCCCCATGGCGAGCCGCGCAGGCACCTTAGTGCCGCGTAAACCTGCACCATATCACTCAAATTATTCAGGAATTTCCTATGTTCGGCGCCATAGCCAAAGCCCTTTTCGGCTCGTCCAACGATCGTTACGTCAAGTCGCTTGACAAGATCGTCAAGCAGATCGCCGCTTACGAACCCATACTCGAAGCGCTTTCGGAAGAGGAACTGCAGGCCCAGACCGCCAAGTTCCGCCGCATGCTTGAGGAAGGCAAGACGCTTGAGGACTTGCTGCCCGAAGCCTTTGCCACCGTGCGCGAAGCTTCGAAGCGGGTGCTCGGCATGCGCCATTTCGACGTCCAGATGATCGGCGGGATCGTGCTACACCGTGGCGAGATCGCTGAAATGCGGACCGGCGAAGGCAAGACCCTGGTTGCGACCCTGGCGGTCTATCTCAACGCGCTGGAGGGCAAGGGCGTCCACGTTGTCACCGTCAACGACTACCTCGCCCGCCGCGACGCGGACTGGATGGGGCAGATCTACAAATTCCTGGGCCTGACCGTCGGGGTGATCGTGCCCAACCTGTCCGAATACGAACGCCGCGAAGCCTATGAGTGCGATATCACTTACGCAACCAACAACGAGTTCGGCTTCGACTACCTGCGCGACAACATGAAGCATGAGCGCAGCCAGATGGTGCACCGTCCGTTCAACCACGCGATCGTCGATGAGGTCGATTCGATCCTGATCGACGAAGCGCGCACGCCGCTGATCATCTCGGGCCCGACCGACGACAAGAGCGAACTGTACATCTCGGTCGATGCGATCGTGAAGCAGCTGCCGGCCGAGCTTTACGAAAAGGACGAGAAGACCAAGAACATCACCCTGACCGAAGACGGGGTCGAATGGGCCGAGCGCCAGCTTGAAGCCGCCGGAATGCTGGTCGGCTCGAACCTCTATGACGTCGAGAACACGCAGGTGGTCCACCATCTGGACCAGAGCCTGAAGGCCAACGTCATGTTCAAGCGCGACATCGACTATGTGGTCGAGGACGGCAAGGTGGTGATCATCGACGAGTTCACCGGCCGCAAGATGGATGGACGCCGCTGGTCCAATGGCCTGCACCAGGCGGTTGAAGCCAAGGAGGGCGTGCACATCGAGCCCGAGAACCAGACCATGGCCTCGATTACCTTCCAGAACTATTTCCGGATGTACCCCAAGCTTTCCGGGATGACCGGGACCGCAGCCACCGAAGCGGCGGAATTTTTCGACATCTACAAAATGAATGTGGTGACCATCCCCACCAACGTCCCCGTTCTGCGGGTGGATGAAGAGGACGAGTTCTACAAGAACACCACCGACAAGTTCGCCGCGATCGCCAAGCAGATCAAGGAAAAGAGCGATAACGGGCAGCCGGTGCTGGTCGGCACCGTCTCGATCGAAAGGTCGGAACTGCTGAGCGAATTCCTCAACAATGAAGGCGTGAAACACAACGTCCTCAACGCCCGTTTCCACGAGATGGAAGCCCACATCGTCGCCCAGGCCGGCCAGCCCGGCGCGGTTACCGTGGCGACCAACATGGCCGGGCGCGGGACCGACATTAAGCTGGGCGGCAATGTCGAGTTCCGGGTCGAGGACGAGTTGAAGGACCTGCCCGAGGGTAAGGAGCGCAGCAAGGCGATCGCCAAGATCGAAGAAGAGGTTGAGATTTCCCGGCAAAAGGTGCTGGCCTCTGGCGGGCTCTGCGTGATCGGCACCGAACGCCACGAAAGCCGCCGCATCGACAATCAGCTGCGCGGCCGCTCGGGTCGCCAGGGCGATCCGGGATCGAGCAAGTTTTTCCTCTGTTTGGAAGATGACCTGCTGCGGATTTTCGGTCCCGACACGCTGTTTTCGAAGATGATGAATTCGAACCTCGCCGACGGCGAGGCTATCGGTTCGCGCTGGCTGTCCAAGGCGATCGAGACCGCGCAGAAGAAGGTTGAAGCGCGCAACTATGAC
>CAZOSI010000179.1:0-6416 GCA_964582485.1 uncultured Novosphingobium sp. | reverse complement strand
ATCATGTTACTGAAGAAACCGCCATCCTCGACCGTGCCATCGCCACCGCGCGTGCCGAGATTGCCCTACTGCGAGAATATCGCACGCGGCTGATCGCCGATGTCGTCACCGGCAAGCGTGATGTGCGCGCGGCTGCGGCGGCATTGCCCGATATAGCTGACGATACCCCCCTGCCCGACCTGCTGGCCGACGACAGCGAAGATGCGGACGACATCGCCGAGGGACTCGAAGCGGCATGACCAGCGACACCAGCGAGCGCGGTCTGGAAGACCTGATTGTCGCTTCGCTGACCTGCCGCAGCGTGGAAAGCATTCGTTCGGGCCTAAACGAAACACCGATGCCGTTTTCGGGCCTCGCCGGGTATAGGCTTGGCAAAACCGCAGATTACTCGATCGAATATGCAATGGATGTGGGGCAGTTCGTAGCCTTCCTGCGCGCCACCCAGCCTAAAGTCGCCGACGCGCTGAATATCGAAAGCGACGGCTCTGCGGCCCGCGCCTTCCTCGCTCGCCTGCGCGACGAGATCGGCAAACGCGGCATCGTCGATTGCCTGCGCAAAGGCGTGAGGCACCGGCAGCATGCGGTCGAGCTTTTCTATGGCACTCCTACCCCCGGCAATGCGCAGGCGCAATGGCTGAACGCCGAAAATCGTTTCATAGTCACGCGTCAGCTGCGCTATTCAAAAGATGGCACCGCCCATGCGCTGGATCTGGCGATCTTCCTCAACGGCCTGCCACTATTCACCTTTGAGCTCAAAAACAGCTTGACCAAACAGACCGTCGATGATGCCATCCGCCAATATCAATATGATCGCGATCCCCGTGAGCGGCTATTCGAAATGGGTCGCTGCATTGCTCATTTCGCGGTGGACGATGCCGAAGTGCGCTTTTGTACGCATCTGAAAGGCAAGGCGTCCTGGTTTCTACCGTTCAATAAAGGTTGGAACGATGGCGCAGGTAACCCGGTCAACCCCGATGGCATCAAGACTGACTATTTGTGGAAGCAGGTGCTGCGGCGTGAGAGCCTGACCGATATCATCGAAAATTACGCCCAGATTGTGGAGGAAGAAAAGCGCCGCATTGATCCAAAAACGGGCAAGCGTTCCATCTTAAAGGCGCGCACGCAAATTTTCCCGCGCTATCACCAGTTGGATGTGGTGCGGAAATTGCTTGCTGATGCAAAGGCGAATGGTGCTGGACGGCGTTACCTAATCCAGCATTCGGCGGGTTCGGGCAAATCCAATAGCATCGCATGGACAGCTCACCAACTCGTAGGACTAAAAGATGCAGCCGGCGCCAACATCTTCGACAGCGTCATCGTAGTCACCGACCGGCGGATATTGGACACGCAGCTGAACGCGACGCTAAAGGGTTTTACGCAGGTTGGCTCGAACATCGGCCATGCTGATCGATCGGGCGACCTTAAGCAATTCATTTCAGCAGGCAAAAAGATCATAGTCACCACGGTGCAGAAATTCCCCTTTGTGTTGGCCGATATTGGCAGCGCACATCAGGACAGGCACTTTGCCATCATTATCGACGAAGCGCATTCGAGCCAGGGGGGCAAGGCAGCCGCCGCGCTCAACGCTGCGTTGTCAGGCAGCGAGGCGACTGAGGACGAGGATGCGGAAGATGCAATTAATCGGTTGATGGAGGCAAAGAAGCTGTTGCCCAATGCCAGCTATTTCGCCTTTACCGCAACGCCCAAGAACAAGACGCTGGAAATATTTGGCGAGCCGGTTGACAATGGGGATGCAAAAGGGCGGCGACCGTTTCATAACTATTCGATGAAACAGGCGATCCAGGAGGGCTTCATCCAGGATGTGCTGCAAAACTATACACCCATCGACAGCTATTACCGGCTTGCCAAGATCATCGACGATGATCCAGAGGTTGACACCAAACGCGCCGCGAAAAAGCTGCGCCGCTATGTCGAGGGGCATGAACATGCCGTCCGGCTAAAGGCTGAAATCATGGTCGACCATTTTCACGAACAGGTCATCGCCGCTCATAAAATCGGCGGCAAAGCGCGCGCGATGGTGGTCACCAGCGGTATTGAACGCGCGGTAGATTATTATCGCGCCATTGAGGCCTATTTGAAGGAACGCAAAAGCCCGTGGCGCGCCGTTGTGGCTTTTTCTGGCGAGCATGAATTTGGTGGAGAGAAACTGACAGAGGCAAGCTTGAACGGCTTTCCATCCAAAGACATTACGGACCGGATCGAGGAGGACCCTTATCGTTTTCTGGTGTGCGCCGACCAATTCCAGACGGGCTATGACCAGCCATTGCTGCATAGTATGTATGTGGACAAAGGGTTGTCGGGTGTTAAGGCGGTCCAGACGCTGTCACGGCTCAACCGCGCTCATCCGCAAAAGCATGATGTTTTCGTGCTCGATTTTGCGAACGACATTGATACCATTCAGGCGAGCTTTGAACCTTATTATCGCACAACACTACTGAGCGCGGAGACCGACCCCAACAAGCTTCACGACCTGAAATCTTTACTTGATGCGGCAACTGTCTATGATTGGCAGCGTGTAGAAACGCTCGCCGACATGTATATCGCAGGGGCCGGACGCGAAAAGCTTGATCCAATGCTTGATGCCTGTGTGCACGTTTACCTGTCGGAACTGGATGAGGATGGGCAGGTCAATTTTAAAGGCAGCGCGAAGAGCTTTGTCCGCACTTATGGCTTCCTGTCTGCGATCCTGCCGTATAGCGACGCAGACCTCGAACGCCTCTCAATCTTCCTTAACTTCCTGATCCCAAAGCTCCCCGCGCCAAAATCTGAGGATTTGTCGAAGGGCGTGCTCGAGGCAATCGACATGGACAGCTATCGCGTCGAAAAACAGGCGGTGCAGCAAATATTACTGGCCGATCAGGATGCCCAGATCGAACCCGTGCCGACCGACGTTGGCGGCAAGCGGCCCGAACCGGAACTTGATCGGCTCTCCAACGTGATTGCGCAGTTCAATGATCTGTTCGGAGGTATTGACTGGACTGATGCAGATCGGGTCCGCCTGATGATTACCGAGGAGATACCACGACGGGTTGCCGCCGACGCTGCTTACCAGAACGCACGCGCAAATTCTGATCGAAACGCCGCGAGGCTGGAGCATGACCGGGCACTTAACCGTATCGTCATCAACTTGATGAAGGATGATGCTACGCTATTCAAACAATATAGCGACAATCGGGAATTCAAGCGCTGGCTAACCGATGCAGTTTTTCAGGCGACCTACGCACCAAATGTAAACCAGCCAAGTGCGAAATAGAACGCCGTATTTCGCATAATCATTTCAGGAGGTTCTAGGGAATGGGTGACATCGTAATTTGGCTGGGCGCGCCAATACATTGGGCCAGCCAAGTACTATTTTCTGTTCTGCAGTTTGATGTGGTCGTGCTGCTCGTATGCTTGATAGGAGCTCTGTGGTGCTGGTATTTTATTCGCCGAAATCAGAAAACGCATTTTGTCGAGGCAATGGACGGATTGCAGTCGCGGGAAGAAGCTCTTTTTCGCGTCGCTGCCGCGAATGATCCTGTAGAGGCTCAAAAACGTTTTGCAGACGATTTCGATGCCATAGCTGACGTAATGTCCCGCCAAGACCGCAAAGAGCTTGCGTTCGCTTGGGAACAGTTCCGCGAAACCTTTATCGATGAACAAGAGCCGATTATCCGCACCACCGCTCGATCGGAGGCATATTTTCTGCATCTAGCTGACGACACGCGGGTGCTTGCATGGGGGGCTAACATTGCCGTCGGCCTCGGTCTTACGGCAACATTCTTGGGACTCATTGCGGCGCTTACAGGAGCGACAACCGCCCTGTCAGGTGCAACTGATGGCACTGAGACGGCAACGGCGCTTCGCGATTTGTTGCAGGTCACCGCGGCTAAATTCTGGATGTCGGTAACGGGCATTATCTGCTCGCTTTGGCTGCGACGCACAGACCGCAACTGGCATGAGCAACTGCAGCAAAAACTCGAAAATCTGTGTCAGCTTCTCGACCGTGGAACACTGTTCACATCTGGTCCGCAGCTCGCCGCAGCGCAATTACGTGAAATGAAACGGCAAACCGAAGCATTCCAAGTACTCGGCACTGATTTGGCTGCCGCCGTCGATAACGCTCTAAACAATAGGATTTCGCCCGTTGTCTCTGTGTTAGGCAACATCAGCGAGAATATCGAAAAATTCGGAAGCGGAGGATTCAATCAGATAAGTCAAGACCTTGGGAAGGCGCTGGGAGAACATGCGGGTCGAGAAATGCAAGAGTTGGGTGCAACATTGGGCGTAATGGCAACGAAGTTCGATGAACTTTCGACCGGACTGACGGCCGTACCGGCAACATTGGAGAACACATTGCGCGAAATGCGGTCTCAGTTCGAAACCGAACAAGATGACTCTCGTCGTAGGCATGCCGAAGCGAGTGAGCAACTTTTCGGTCAGCTGGGCGGTCTGGCCGAACGTCTTGAAGGCGTTACGGGACAGTTCTCAGAGGATCTCAGCGACCGGCTCAAAGCGACTATAAGTGCTGCGGCAGACACTAGCGGCGAAGCTCTCAATCAAGCATTCTCTAAATTCGGCGAGCAAATGTCGGCATCGACCGATGACTTGGTCCGGCGGCTTGCCTTGCTCGCCAGCAATGCCGAACCGCTGAGCGATGCAATGGCTAAGGCAGCAGCAGCGACCAACCAGCAAGCTGAGCGACTGGAAATTGCTGGGCGCTCGACCGAGGAGGCGGGAGGAATGCTCAAGGCCGCTGCAAACGAGCTCAACACAGTGCTTGGTCCTATCGCTTCGGCGGCTAAGTCGGCCAGTGACGCCGCATCGGCGATTTCAACCGCGCTTCAGGCACACGAGCGAGCAACCGAAGAGCTGACCGGCCAGTTAATCGCGACGGCGAGTTCAGCAGAAAGTGCTTGGTCGAGCTACCAGGGTCGCTTTGATGAAGTGGACGAAGCGTTAGGCAAGACACTGGACGGCCTGGTCTCGGCCACCGCTGAACATGCTACTGCTGTCAACCAGCAAGTAGGTGTACTCGACCTCGAATTGGCCAAGGCAGTGAGCAATCTCAAAGACACGCTCGACCCGCTAGAAGAGCTGGCAGGCGAGATTTCCTCGTTGCTAGAAAAACTGAACGCCTGATATGTCCGAGAGTCCGACACGGCGACGCCAGAGCGAAACCGAGGAAGAGAGCTATTTCGTCTCGATGTCCGATATGCTCGTTGGCCTGCTGTTTGTTTTCATCATCTTGCTCGTTTACTTCGCAGTTACCTTCAAACAAAAGGAAGACTTTCTCGTCGGCGCTGGCGAAGCCCGCAAGAAACTTCTCGAGCAGCTAGAGAAGGATATCGAACAAAAGCTTCCTGGCGTCGATGTGGTGATCGATACCCAAACCGGAATTCTCCGGCTGCCCGAAGAGGTGTTATTCGATTCCAATGAATATGAACTGAGTCCGCGGGGGCAGGATGCGGTCAAGATCGTCGCTTCAATCCTAGCTGACCGGCTTCCTTGTTACACCAGGTCGAGCGAACCGAACCTGCTTCGCTGCAAAGGACGCGAAGAGCCCCACAAGATTGATACATTGCTAGTTGAAGGGCATTCCGACAAGGATCCAATTCGCGGAGACATGACCGGATTAGGTAATCTCGATCTGTCCGCTCGGCGCGCGACAAGGACATACTTAGCCTTGACTCAAGCTCAGCCAGGCCTCGACAGGTTGACCAACGGCGATAAAATTCAGCCTATGCCCGTCCTCGGAGTTGCAGGCTATGGGCCGCACCGTCCGGTGGTCGACAAGTCGGGCAAGCCCTTGCCTGACACAGAGAAATCTCGACATCGACGCATCGACCTGCGCTTCATTATGGTTACGCCCAAAAGTGATGCGGCGCAGAACGCCAGTAGAATGCTTGAAGGGCGCTGATGGCTGGTCTTCTTTCCACGATCAGGACATTATCAAGCGAACGCTTGGGTTTGCCGCCTCCTGCACCTGTTAGATCCTTGCCCAAAGCAGTGCGTGAACTGGGAGACTTGGGAATAGAGGAACGCAACGACCTCGAGTCGTGGGACGATTTCATCATTCGGATTAATCCTGCTGAACCGTCCGAACTTGGACTAAAGGACCTCAAGAGGCTTGCCTCCGAACTTTGGTCTTATCCGGAACTAGAGCGGTTTGGGCCGAGCTTGCTGGAACATTGCGGTACGAGGTCGAAGCGCGTTTTGGACAAATGTTTAGCTCGCTCTTATTGGAATAGGTTCAATCCAGAACTCCCAATTTTTGCCGACCTCGCCCGTTACTGCGCAACGCGGAGCGACAGATTGCCTTCTCGCTGGCGCCAGATGGCCGAAGAATTTCCGCTCTGGGATCATGAATTAGGGCCAAAGGCTCTGGGCCAGCTGTTGCTCGAGCCTACCCGTCG
>CAZOSI010000178.1:0-6506 GCA_964582485.1 uncultured Novosphingobium sp. | reverse complement strand
CCCAGATCGCCTGCGTGATGGGCAGCTGCACCGCCGGCGGGGCCTATGTCCCCGCGATGAGCGACGAGACGGTGATTGTCCGGGGTCAGGGCACGATCTTCCTGGCCGGCCCGCCCTTGGTCAAGGCCGCGACCGGCGAGGAAATCAGCGCCGAGGACCTGGGCGGGGGCGATCTCCATGCCCGCAAGTCTGGCGTGGTCGATCACCTCGCTGAGAATGACGAGCATGCGCTGACCATCGTACGCGATATCGTTTCGCATCTTGGCCCGCGTCACCAGCACGGCCTGCCTCTGAAAGATCCGCGCGCGCCGAAGTACGATGCGGAAGAGCTTTATTCGGTCGTCCCCGACGATGTCCGCGCGCCGTACGATGTCCATGAAGTGATCGCGCGCCTCGTCGATGGCAGCCAGTTCCACGAATTCAAGGCGCATTACGGCTCGACGCTGGTCTGCGGCTTCGCGCACATCTGGGGCATGCCGGTGGCCGTGCTGGCCAACAACGGCGTGCTGTTCAGCGAGTCTGCGGTCAAAGGCGCACATTTCATTGAGCTCGCCTGCCAGCGCAAGGTGCCGCTGCTGTTCCTGCAGAACATCTCCGGCTTCATGGTCGGCGGCAAATATGAGGCCGAGGGCATCGCCAAGCACGGCGCCAAGCTGGTCACCGCTGTCGCCACCGCGACCGTGCCCAAGCTGACCGTGCTGATTGGCGGCTCTTTCGGCGCGGGCAATTACGGCATGTGCGGGCGGGCCTATTCGCCCCGCTTCCTGTTCACTTGGCCCAACGCCCGGATCTCGGTGATGGGCGGCGAGCAGGCGGCCTCGGTGCTCGCCACCGTCCACCGCGATGCGCAAGACTGGACCCCCGAGCAGGCCGAGGCCTTCAAGGCCCCGATCCGCCAGAAATACGAAGACGAAGGCAACCCCTACCACGCCACCGCGCGGCTGTGGGACGACGGGGTGATCGACCCGGCGCAGACGCGGGATGTGCTGGGACTGGCTTTGGCTGCGGCGCTGGAGGCCCCTTTTCCCGATAGGCCAGCTTTCGGAGTGTTTCGAATGTGACGCAAAGCTGCGGTCACATCTTTGAAAATCACGAGGAACAATAACGATAATGGGAGAATCCCGGCCCACCCTTCTTTCCCGCCTGGTCAAGCGGTTCCTGCTGGCGCTCTATGCCTGGAAGGGCTGGACCTTTACCGGAACTGCGCCACCTTCGCGCAAGTGCGTGATCCTGGGGGCGCCGCATACCACCAACTGGGATTTCGTGTTCTTTCTGGGCGCGGTGACGACGATTGGGATCCGGCCGAGCTTCATGGGCAAAGTATCGCTGTTTCGCGCGCCGCTGACCCGGTTTATGCATGATATGGGCGGAATTCCGATCGATCGCCGGGCCAAAGACCAGAACTATGTCGATCAGGTGGTCGATGCCTTTGCCCAGGCCGATGATCTGGCGCTGGTGATCGCGCCTGAGGGAACGCGCGGGCCGATAAAGGCCTGGCGCAGCGGGTTTTATCACATTGCGCACCGCGCGGGCGTGCCGATCGTCCCGGCCTGGGTTGACAATGCCACGATGAAGGGAGGCATCGGGCCCGAGATCATGCCGACAGGCGACTATGCCGCCGATCTCAAGAAGATCGCGCGGTTCTATCAAGAACACATGCCCGACCATCCCAAGCTGGCGGTTCTTTATCGCGAAGCTGGAATCCTCGAAGGAACTAGCAATGGTTGAAGCCTTGGCAATTAATGCCGCGATCCTGATCGCAACCGTTCTGCTGCTGTGGGCCATTTCGGTGAAGATCAACGACGTCTCGTTCATCGATTCGTTTTGGGGCGCCGGGATGGGGCTGATGGCACTGATCAGCTGGTTGCAGGTTGAACCCATGCCGGGCGCGCTGGCCACCCTGATCATGGCGATGACCACGGCCTGGGGCTTTCGCCTGGGAATATATCTGCTGCGCCGTTGGCGGCGCGAGGGCGAAGACCCGCGCTATGTCTTGATTCTGCGCAAGGACCGCGAGGCTGGCCGCTTTGCCTGGGCCGCGTTGACCAAGGTCTGGCTAGGGCAAGCCGTGTTGCTTTTCCTGGTGTCCAGCCCAGCGCAGGTCGGCATCCTGGCAAGCGGCGCACCAGCCGTGATCCCCACGCTGGCCTGGGCCGGACTGGCGCTTTACCTGGTCGGCGTGTTCTTTGAATGGCTGGGTGACTGGCAGCTGGCTCGGTTCAAGGCCGACAAGGCCAACGAGGGTAAAATCCTTGATACCGGCCTGTGGCGCTATACCCGCCACCCCAACTATTTCGGCGATTGCGCCGCCTGGTGGGGGATCTGGCTGTGCTGCGCGGCGGCGGGTTGGCAATATGCGCTCTATACCTTGCCCGGGCCGCTGTTCCTGACCTTCACGCTAACCAAATGGTCCGGCGCGGCGCTGCTGGAAAAGGGTATGAAGAAGAAGCGCGGCGACAAGTATGCCGACTATATCGCCCGCACCTCATCGTTCATTCCCTGGCCGCCCAAGAAAGCGTGAACTTCAGGTCTGGCTGCCGACCCTCTTGACCCGGTCCTCGCTCGGCACCGGGCGCGGCGGGACTGCTTTCAGCCAAGCTTCCAGCGCGTCGATATCGGAAATACCGACCACTGCATCGCGTTGCCGGTTGAACAGGGAGAAGCTGTCGCCCCCGCCGGCCAGAAAGCTGTTGGTGGTGATCCGGTAGGTCGCCGTCGGGTCGATTGGCTGGCCGTTCAGCGTCATCGCCACCACCCGTTCGCCGACCGGGCGGGCAAGGTCGATCGTATAGGAAAATCCGGCAGACGGGGTCAGCACCTGGTTCGGGCCGCTTTCGTCGAACCCCTGTTCCAAAACGGCCTTCAGCTCGGCACCGGTTAGTGACTGGGTGATCAGCGTATTGTTGAACGGCTGCGCGGCATAGATCGAACCGAAGGTCACCGTGCCATCCGCTTCTGGCGCAATCGACTTGCGGATCCCGAACGGGTTCATGAAGGCAATCTGGGCACCGGCCCCCGCAGTTGCGGCAAGCTGGGCATCGGCGATCAGGTTCCCTTCCGGCCCGCCCTGGTTCGGAATCCCCGCCGATGGCGCGCGATCAACCAGGCCGGCCAGTTTGCCGACCGGGCGCAGCGCATAGGCCTTGGCTGCTTCGCTGTACTTGCCGACATATTCGGCCACATCGGGCCGGGCGGCAAAGCGCGGCAGATCCTTGGCTTCATCAACGAAGCCGCGGGGCGACTGGTAGGGATCGCTTTGCACCACCACGTTGCGCGCCCGCTTGGCGACGACACGGCTGGCGGCAGGATCGATTTCCAGCGTGATGTCCGTCACCAGCTGGCCATAGACCCCGGCGCTGGTCAGCAAGATTGGCTGCTTCGGATTGATGGCGCCGTAATCGCAGACGTAGGACCAATGGGTGTGGCCAGAGACGACCACGTCGACCCCCGGATCGAGCCGGTCGAGAATGGCCTTGATCGGCCCGGTCAGGCTCTCGCAGCCCGACGGATTGGGCGTGCCAGAAGTAAAGCCGCCCTCATGGATCATCACGACCACGGCATCCGCTCCCGCAGCGCGCAGTCGCGGCACCTGGGCATTGATCGCCTCAGCCTCGTCGCCAAAGCTCAGACCCTTGATCCCGTCGGGCGAAACCAGGTTGGGGGCGTCTTTAAGCGTGAGGCCGATGAAGCCAACCCTGACCACCTGGCGGCCTTTGCCAAAGGTCTTGATTCCGGTTGCCGGGAACAGCGTGGTGCCGTCGGGGCGGCGGGTGCTGGCCGACAGATAGCGGAAGCGCGCCCCGCTGAATTGCTCGACCTGGCAGGGCTTGCGCGCGGTATGCTGGGCGCAGCCGCCGTTCTGCTTACGCAGCAATTCCTCGGTGCCGTTGTCGAATTCGTGATTGCCGACCGCGTTGAAATCGAGCCCGATCCGGTTGAGCACGCCGATCGCCGGTTCATCAAGGAATAGCGACGAGGTGATCTGCGATGCCCCGATCAGGTCCCCAGCGGCGACTGTGGCGGAATGCGGATAGCGCGCACGGATCGAATCGACCGCGCTGGCAAGGAACGCCGCGCCGCCGGCCGGAACTGGACGAACACCATCCGCTTCGGCCGGCGCGGGCATCAGCACCGCCGTCCGCGGCGGCTCAAGCGCACCATGAAAATCGTTGAGGGCGATAATCCCGACCGTGACCGTGCCCGATCCGCCTCCTGTCGAATGCATTGTGCTGGATTGGGCGCAGGCAGCCGCCAGCGGCAATAGCGCCAAGGGGACGAATCGGGCGAATCGCAGGGTGCGAGGGGTCGTGCTGGGCATGCCAGACACCTAGCCGATGGGCCGCGCTCCGCAAGAGCTGCGTATTATTATGACAATACAGTTTCTTGAAAATTTCCGGTCTTTGTTTATATGATGTCGAAACCCCTGGGGAGTACAGCATGGCCCGGCCGCAATCCGATATCGACGCGGGACGCCAGCACCTGGTCGAACTGGCGATAGCGCTGATCGAAGAGCGCGGCACGAGCGCCATGACGATGAGCGAGATCGCCGCCCGCGCCGGTATGTCACCGGCCAGCTTCTATCGCTATTTCGAAAGCAAGGACGCGCTGGTCGAAGCGGTGGCAGCGCACTGGTTCCAGCCCAAGGTTGCGATCATGGAAGAGGTCGTTGCCAGCGATCTGCCCCCGCGCCGCAAGATGTTCGAATTCTTCGCCCGCCGGTTCGCGCTGATGCAAGCCGAATGGGAACGCGATCCGCTGGCCTTCGCCACCTATGCCGAATTGGGCAGCGAGAATTTCGAACTGGTCCGGTCTTATATCGATCTTGGCGATCACTACCTGGCAGAAATCATCGGCGAAGCGATGGCCGAGGGCCATTTTGCCGGGCTGGAAATCGACGAGGCGCTGAGCCTGATCAACCAGATGGTCAATGTCTACGTCAACATCGGGGCAATGGCCTATCTGATGCCCAAGCTCAGCACCGACAAGCTGGCGCGGATCATCGACGCGATGTTCGACGGCCTTTCCGCTACGGATCGCGGAGCCAAGGCGCTCAGCGGGCTGAGGGCTGCCTGAAATTCCTCTCTTTCCGGCGCAGAACGCTGGTCAATGCAGCTGCAAAGCATTATTGACAGGGATGTGAGTACCGCGCTGCCCCACTTCTTCCCGATCGGGATCGAGCCCGCCGACATCGACTTCATGGGTCATGTCAACAACGCCTCCTACCTCAAATGGGTCCAGGACGCGGTGATCGACCATTGGCGCAGCTTTGCCCCGGCCGATGCGGTTGCCGCGCACCTGTGGGTCGCGCTTAAGCACGAAATCACCTATCGCCGCCCGACTTTCCTTGGCGACGAGGTGATTGCGACCGTGCTGCTGGAAAAATTTCACGGCGCCCGCGCCAGCTATGAAACGGTGATCCGCCGCGGCGAGGAAATTCTGGCCGAAGTCAAATCGAGTTGGTGCTGCGTTGATGCCGAAACGCTGCGCCCGGCCCGGCTGGCCCGCGAAGTGATCGCGCGCTTTTTCCCGGAACCGCTGGCGGAATAACCCCCTAAACGTCCAAATTAGCGACGTTGAGCGCGTTTTCCTGGATGAAGTCGCGGCGCGGTTCGACCACGTCGCCCATCAGGCGGGTGAAGATCTCGTCGGTGACGTCGGCGTCCTCGACCTTGACCTGCAGCAGCACGCGCGCGGTGGGATCGAGCGTGGTTTCCCAAAGCTGCTCGGCGTTCATTTCGCCCAGGCCCTTGTAGCGCGCGATCGCCAGGCCCTTGCGCCCGCCAGCCAGCACGGCTTCGAGCAGCTGCGAGGGGCGGGCGATGCCTTCGTTCTTGCCGTCGCCGCGGACCGCGATCGGGGTCTGATCGTCGCCCACTTCGCCAGTTGCTTCGACAACCTCGACCGGGGCTTCCTCCACGGCTGCAGTGCTGGCGCGGACCAGCTTGGCGGCGCCGACATAGGCATCGGCCTGTTCGGCGGCGAGCCGGGCCAGCTTGCGCGCCTCGGCGCTGGTCAGGAAGCTGGCCTCGATCGGGAAGGCATCGGTTACCCCGCGCCAGATCCGCTCGACCAGCACCGAGCCGTCTTCGCGCAAGCCTGCGCTCCACACCGCCTCGCGGTCGGTCAGGCCCATCAGCTTGGCAGCGCGCTCCAGCGCGGCCAGACGCTCGGCCTTGTCGATATCGGGGGCGAAGACGCCGCCGATTGCCAGGGCCTCGATCACGGCGGGGTCATAGCGGCGGGTCACGAAAGCCATCAGGCTGCGCATCCTGAGCGCGTGATCGACCAGCACCCTGAGGTCCGCGCCCGCGCGCGCTCCTCCGGGGCCTTCCAGCACCCGGCCGGCTAGGCCCGCATCGACCAGATGTTCGTCCAGCTCGCGCGCGTCCTTGAGATAGACCTCGCTGCGACCCTTGGAGACCTTGTAGAGCGGCGGCTGGGCGATGAAGAGGTGCCCGCCCCGGATGATCTCGGGCATCTGGCGGTGGAAGAAAGTCAGCAACAAC
>CAZOSI010000177.1:0-6518 GCA_964582485.1 uncultured Novosphingobium sp. | reverse complement strand
TTCGCACTCACCGACATCAGACCCTGTCCGCCTATCAAGGCCCGATAGGCCTTTTCGACCCGGTCCCAGCGGTTGTCGCGATCCATGGCGAAGTACCGGCCGCAGACTGTGGCGACGGTGGCGCCGTCCGGCAGGCGCGTGACAAGGTCCGCCACGAATTTCCCGGCTGATGTCGGTGCCACATCACGCCCATCTGTTACCGCATGAAGCGCCACCGGCACGCCTTGCGACACAAGCGCCTGCGTAGCCGCAAGAACATGCTCGATATGTCCGTGCACTCCACCGTCAGAGATAACGCCCATCAGATGCGCTGTCCCCCCGGAGGCTTTCAGCGTGTGCGCAAAGGCGAGGATCGCCTCGTTGGAAAAGAAGCTTCGGTCCTCGATTGCCAGATCGATCTGGCCGAGGTCCATTGCTACGATCCGTCCTGCACCGATGTTCGTGTGGCCGACTTCCGAATTGCCCATCTGGCCGGACGGCAACCCGACATCGGGGCCATGTGTCACCAACTGCGCGTGAGGGCACGTCGACATGATCCTGTCATAGGTCGGCGTATCTGCCAGAGCCACTGCATTCGCCGTCGTGTCAGCGCGCAATCCCCAGCCGTCAAGAATGCACAGAACAACGGGTTTCGGAATGGTCATGGCGTGCTCCCGGCTCAGGTCGCGCCTCTTCTAAGCCGCGATGTGGCGGGCGGCAACGGCCCTCGGTCCGTCTTGACCCAAACGTGCGAACTTTTGTCCGAAAGGCCCGATCAAACCCGATGATAGGGCGATCCGGACAGGATGGTTGCCGCCCGATACAGTTGTTCGCCAAGCATGACGCGGGCCAGCATATGTGGCCAAACCATCCGTCCGAACGACAAGGACCAGTCGGCCCGCGCCCGCAATTCCGGCGCGATCCCGTCTGCACCACCGATTAGCAACGCCAGATCCTGGCGGCCCTGATCGCGCGCGGCCGCCAACTCGCTTGCAAATTCCGGCGATGTCATCGCCTTGCCGCGCTCGTCGAGCGTAACGATCAGCGCCCCTGAAGGGATGGCTCGTGACAGAAGCTCGGCCTCCGCTGCCATGCCGCCGCCCTTCTTGTCTTCGGCTTCGACGACGCGGGCCGGGCCAAGCCCCAACGGCCGTCCGGTTCGGTCAAATCGTTGCAGGTAGTCGTTCAGTAAATCCAACTCAGGCCCGGCCCGGAGCCGGCCCACCGCGCAGATTGTAACCCGCATCAGGCAGTCGGCGAGGCCTGAGCACCCGCGCTTGCGCTGCTGGGCATCCACATCTTCTCAAGTTGGTAGAACTCGCGAACCTCCGGGCGGAACACGTGGACAATTACATCCTGAGTGTCGATCAACACCCAGTCGCCTTGTTCCTTACCTTCGATCTTGCAGCTTCTGCCAAGCTCTTGCTTCAGCCGCTCGGTCAGTTTTTCCGCAATGGCGGCGACCTGACGCGACGAACGACCCGAGCAGACCACCATGAAATCTGCAACGGAAGACCTTCCCCGCAGATCGATCGTGACCACGTTCTCGGCCTTGTCATCGTCGAGGGAAGAGAGAATCCGGGTAAGCAACTCTTCGCTTGTCCCATCGGAGAGCCGCGCCGTCATCGGCGCTGCCCGCGCAGCCGACAATCCGGCTGCATTATTAAGACTGGACAGATCATTGTCCTCCTGTGCTGCGCATCGTTCAAATTGCCCCGATGCCGGGCCTGTACAAAGCCTATCATCCCCATTGCAAAATCTCAATGAAGGATGGTTCGATGGTTTTTCAACTCTGCCGACAGGCCGAGGGAAATGGCGGCACGCCGAGCCAGAGGCAATCCGGTGTGGCGCATCCTTGCGTCAAAGGGGATTCGGGCGTAAAAGCCCGCTCCATGATGAGATTTTTCGACATCGGTGATCGCGCACGCCTGCCTTGGCGTTTCTACGGTGCCACCGTCTCGATCCTTGCGCGCGCCTGAAGGGCTCCGCGTTCCCCTCGCCTTTCCTAGTCCAAACATCGAGAGAGTGAGCCATGTCTGGCCCTAAAACCCTGTATGACAAGATTTGGGACGCCCATGTCGCGCATGAAGACGCCGACGGCACCTGTCTGCTTTATATCGACCGCCACCTCGTGCATGAGGTCACTTCGCCTCAGGCCTTTGAAGGTCTGCGGATGGCCGGGCGAAAGGTCCGTGCACCAGAGAAGACGATAGCGGTGCCCGATCACAATGTGCCGACCACGGCCGGACGTGACAAGCACATCGCAAACGAGGAAAGCCGGATTCAGGTCGAGGCGCTTGACAAGAACGCCAAGGATTTCGGCATTAACTACTATCCGGTGTCCGACATCCGTCAGGGCATCGTTCACATCGTCGGCCCGGAACAGGGCTGGACACTGCCGGGAATGACTGTCGTCTGCGGCGATAGCCACACTGCGACACACGGCGCCTTTGGCGCCTTGGCCCACGGGATCGGCACCTCTGAAGTCGAGCATGTTCTGGCGACACAAACGCTGATCCAGAAGAAGTCCAAGAACATGAAGGTCGAGATCACCGGGAAACTGCGCCCCGGCGTTACGGCCAAGGACATCACCCTGTCGGTCATCGGTGCCACGGGCACTGCCGGCGGTACCGGCTATGTCATCGAGTATTGCGGCGAAGCCATTCGCGACCTGTCGATGGAAGGTCGCATGACCGTCTGCAACATGGCCATCGAGGGTGGCGCGCGAGCAGGCCTCATTGCACCGGATGAAAAGACCTTCGCTTATGTCATGGGGCGCCCCCACGCCCCCAAGGGCGCTCAGTGGGAAGCTGCGCTGAACTGGTGGAAAACGCTCTACACCGACGAGGGCGCCCATTTCGACAAGGTCGTGACCCTGAAGGGCGAGGAGATCGCCCCGGTTGTCACTTGGGGCACTTCGCCCGAAGACGTGCTGCCGATCACAGGCACCGTTCCGGCGCCCGAGGATTTCAAGGGTGGCAAGGTCGAGGCCGCGAAGCGCTCGCTGGACTACATGGGCCTGACCCCCGGTCAAAAGCTCAGCGACATCAAGATCGACACGGTCTTTATCGGCTCCTGCACTAACGGTCGGATCGAGGACCTGCGGGCCGCCGCCGCGATCCTGAAGGGCAAGAAGGTGAAGGACGGCATGCGCGCAATGGTGGTTCCGGGTTCGGGACTGGTCCGCGCTCAGGCCGAAGAAGAAGGTCTGGCCCAGATTTTCATCGACGCGGGCTTTGAATGGCGCCTTGCGGGCTGCTCGATGTGCCTCGCAATGAACCCCGACCAGCTGTCGCCGGGTGAGCGCTGTGCCGCCACATCAAACCGCAACTTTGAAGGTCGTCAGGGTCGGGGCGGTCGAACCCATCTGATGAGCCCGGCGATGGCGGCGGCGGCAGCTGTGACTGGCCACCTCACCGATGTTCGCGAACTGATGTAATGCTCCTGGTAGGCCGAAAAGGGATGTGGACAGCCATACGTTTGCCATACGTTTGGAATACGTACGGAATACGTTGGGAACACCTTAAGGCCTGCCCATAAGGGATTAGAAAAATGGAAAAATTCACCACGTTAACCGCCATCGCGGCCCCCATGCCGCTGGTCAACATCGACACCGACATGATCATCCCCAAACAATTCCTGAAGACCATCAAGCGGTCAGGGCTTGGGGCCAATCTCTTCGACGAAATGCGCTTCACTCAGGATGGCAAAGAAATCCCGGATTTCATCCTCAATCAACCAGCCTATCGGCAAGCTCAGATTCTCGTTGCTGGCGACAATTTCGGGTGTGGTTCATCTCGGGAGCACGCACCCTGGGCACTTCTGGATTTCGGCATACGCTCGGTGATCTCGACTTCGTTTGCTGACATTTTCTACAATAACTGCTTCAAAAACGGTATTCTGCCGATCGTTCTTCCGCAGCAAGCTGTTGATCACCTAATGGAGGACGCTCGCAAGGGTGCAAATGCGCGCATCTCCGTAGACCTTGAAAACCAGACGGTCACGGCATCGGACGGAACCAGCTTTTCCTTCGAGGTTGACCCGTTCAAGAAACATTGCCTAGTTAACGGTTTGGACGACATTGGCCTTACGTTGGAAAAAGCTGCATCGATCGACACATTCGAAAATCAGGCTGCGCAATCGCGCCCGTGGGTCTGATGCGCCGTAGATATACAACATGTGGGGCCACCCGTCGGGGTGGCCTTCTTTTTGCCACAATCCAGCCCGATTCATGCGCCGGTTTTGATGCAAAGCCGCACCAGTTTCTCCATCAAAACGCCGCTTTCCGACTCTTAACCTTAACCAATGGTTGTCAGGGGGATCGGATGTGGGCAAAACTGTGGCAAGAATAAGGCAACCTGCCACAATTGGTTGGTCGTCTTGGAACAGGATGGCGGCCATGTACCTCATCCGTCCAAATGAGGGTTAAGGCAGTGTTCTCGCAGATCACGGGCGCTTTCGTTCGCGCGGCGCTGGTAATGGTGCTGATAGCCATTCCGTCGCTTCTGGTGCCTGGCGTCAGCAGTGACACGACGCAGATCGTTGCGCTAGTTGCTCTGTTTGCTGCCGCCCTGACGTTCTTCGAGTATGCCTCAACCTATCCGGGCCTCGTTGAATTCCGTGACGCCCCGCCTTTCAATCGACTGCGCTTCCTGTCACTTCTGGCAACGGTACTGCTCCTGTCAATCATCGTCCGCGGCCAGACCCAGTCCACAACGCTTACAATGTTCATTGAAGCTGTTGGCAACAAGCTTGGTGCATCAATCGACGTTCCATACAGCCCGGTGCGGCTGGTGGTGTTGATGCTGCCAGATGACATGGAAGCTCACCATTTGATGTTGGTCCGAACCGCTGCAGGCATTTCGTATGTCATTTCCCTTATCACCCTGGTGGTCTTTATCCTTGTGATGCGACTTATAGGCTGGCCTAGTAGGATGGGGACGTTCAATGTCTGGATTAATCTGCCGACATTCGACCCCACAACCGGTGGTGATGTGGTGGACAGACTTCAGCGTGACGCTCGCTTCAATGTGGCGCTTGGATTTCTCTTGCCATTCCTCATTCCCGCAATTCTGAAACTAGCGGCCGTTTCGTTTGCTCCGGTTACCCTTGAAAGTCCGCACACACTGATCTGGACCATGACAGCCTGGGCTTTTCTTCCTGCCAGTCTTTTCATGCGGGGAATTGCTATGGGCCGGATTGCGGCGATGATTGCCGAAAAACGCCGTAGCCTGAACCCGGCTGCCGAGGCAGAACCCTATCCTGCTTGACGATCGCTGCTGCCGGTGGCGACGCCTGTGCGCTTGACCCAATTCCCCTGAGGGGCTACGCCAGCGCCCATCTGTTTTGCAAGCGCAGGAGCTTACCGTGATTAATCCATCTATCCTCATCCTTGCCGGAGACGGCATCGGCCCGGAAGTCATGGCAGAGGTCAAAAAGATCATCCTGTGGTTTGGCGATAGGCGTGGAATTCATTTCGACGTTTCAGAGGATCTGGTTGGTGGATGTGCCTACGACAAACACGGTACCCCACTTCATGACGACACCATGGCCAAGGCTCAGGCAGTCGATGCCGTTCTGCTAGGGGCTGTCGGCGGACCAAAGTACGACAAACTCGACTTCAGTGTGAAACCAGAGCGAGGTCTGCTTCGCCTGCGCAAGGAAATGGATCTCTATTCCAACTTGCGCCCGGCCCAGTGCTTTGATGCGCTTGCAGATTTTTCTTCTCTGAAGAAAGAGGTTGTTGCAGGGCTCGACATCGTTATCGTGCGCGAGCTTACCTCCGGCGTATACTTCGGCGAGCCTCGGGGCATCTTTGTGGAAGGCAACGAGCGAGTAGGTATCAACACACAACGCTATACCGAAAGTGAAATTGCCAGAGTTGCCCGTTCAGCATTCGAGTTGGCCCGCCGCCGCAGCAACAAGGTTTGCTCGATGGAGAAGGCCAACGTAATGGAATCTGGCATCCTTTGGCGTGAAGTCGTTCAAGAGGTTCACGACAAGGAGTATCCGGACGTCGCCCTTTCTCACATGTACGCTGACGCCGGAGCCATGCAACTCTGCCGCTGGCCAAAGCAATTTGATGTCATTGTTACCGATAATCTATTTGGCGATCTTTTGTCCGATGCGGCGGCGATGCTTACCGGTTCTCTTGGAATGCTGCCCTCCGCCTCGCTGGGCGCTCCGATGACAAATGGTCGTCCAAAAGCCCTTTATGAGCCCGTACATGGCTCTGCACCGGATATTGCTGGTCAAGGCAAGGCCAATCCAATTGCTTGTATCCTTTCCTTTGCGATGGCCCTTCGCTATTCCTTTGACTTGGGCCGCGAAGCAGAAAGAATTGAGATGGCGGTCGAAAAGGTCTTGTCGGACGGTGTGCGCACTGCAGATCTGATGGGTCCGGAAGGCGGCAGGTCAGTTTCGACGAGCGAAATGGGAAATGCCATTGTAGCGGCGCTAGACAGTTCTCTCTGATGCAGGAGAAATTTCGCGCGTGGATGGCACAGAGTGATCTGTGCCATTTTCGTTTGGCACTCTGG
>CAZOSI010000176.1:0-6735 GCA_964582485.1 uncultured Novosphingobium sp. | reverse complement strand
AGTCCTTGCGGTCGATCCGGTGGATCCACCCGGCCTGCAGGTTGAGGAAGTTGAAAATGAAATAGCAGACGTTCGACATCATCAGCACGGCGAAATAGTCCGACGCCAGCAGCAGGATCAGATTGAACCCCAGGTCGGTCCACATTGCCGCAGTGGGCGAACCGTGCTGGTTGACCTTCGACAGGTACTTGGGCAGCCAGCCATCGACCGAAGCCTGATAGAGCGTGCGGCTGGACCCCATCATCGAAGTCATCACGATCAGCAGCAGCGCCAGCACCAGCATGACGATCACCAGATTGCCGATCACCGCGCCACCGCCAACAATCTTGGCCAGAGCAGCGGCCACACCCGTGCCGTCATAGATCGTCGGATCGAGCAATCCGTCCAGCCCCAACGAGGCCTGGAAAGCCAGCGGCACCAAGGTAAAAATCGCGATGCACAAGAGGCCCGCCGCGATGATCGCCTTGGCCGTATCCTTGGCCGGGTTGCGGAATTCGCGGGTGTAGCAGACCGCGGTTTCGAACCCATAGGTTGACCAGCCAGCGGCGAACATCGCGCCTGCCATTACTGCCAGCCCCGCCCCATCCCAGGTACCGAAGCCGATGTTCCCGGCGGCATCGCGAGCAATCGGCAACAGCGGGAACAGGTGATCGCGCGGCATGTCGCCAGTAAGCAGCGGGACCAGCCCGACCAGCAACAAGGGCAGCATGCAGATCAGCCCCAGCACTTTCTGGAAATTGGCCGCGCGCGCCGCGCCGTGATGCTGGAGGAAAAACGTCAAAAGCAGGAAGCCCGCGCCAATGATCGACACCGCGTTAAGCCGCAGGGTCAGTCCGTCGCGGATCAGGCCAAGGTCCATCAGCTGGATCTGCCAGGTGCGGATCGCGGCATCGGCCGGGAACAGGTTGGCCATGGCATAGCCCGCCGCCAGGCTGCTCCCCAGCACCAGCACCGGCGACCAGGCCAGCCAGTTGCACCAGACCGAAATCGGGGCGATGAATTTGCCATAGGGCAACCAGGCCGCCGCGCCATAGACCGACGCCCCGCCCGACTTGTTGGGATAGAGCCCGGCGATCTCGGCATAGACGAAGCACTGGATGAAGCCCATGAAGATCGAGGCGATCCAGATCACCCAGCTGGGCTGACCGATCACCGTAGCGATCCCGCCCATGGTCAGCAGCACGCCCGCGGGCACTCCGCTCGATGCCCAGAACGCGTCCTTCCAGTCAAGCTGGCGCCGCAATTCCAACTGGTCTGCCGAGTTCATCGGCTCCGCCTGACTAGCCACGCTGCAATTCCCCCCATCCCCAAGTGACAGGGGCCCGCCTTCGGATCAGGTCCAAAGGCAGGCCCCCACTGGCATCCGTCCCGGTGGGATCAGTTGCCGAAGTTGTAGCGCAGGTTCACGCCCCAGGTCCGCGGCTTGGCATAGACGCCCAGCGTATCGCCCCAATAGAGCGACCCGTCGAACGCGTAGACCCGGTACTGGCGGTTGAACAGGTTGTTGACGAACAGGGCAATGCTGACCTTGTCATCGGCGCTGCTCCAGCCGATGCGTGCATTGGCCACGGCATAGCCGCCTTCCTCTTCGACCGGGGCGCACATCACGGTGAAGCACATTGAGGTCTGGAACAGCGCGTCGCCCTGGATCGAGGCCTTGCCGCCGGCCAGGTCGAATTCATAGCGCATCAGCGCACTGCCCGAGAATTCGGGGGTCTGCGGCAGATCATGGTTCACCAGGGTCACACCATCGGGCAGCAAGACGCCCTTGACCTCGCTGGTCTGGTAAGCACCGGAAAGCTGCAGGGTCAGCCCATCGGCCGGGCGTGCAGTGAAGTCCGCCTCGACCCCCGTCACCTTGGCTGGCAGGTTGCGCACCACCTGGGTGAAGCCGACCTGCACGAAGGCCTGGTAATTGCGGTAATCGTAATGGAACGCGGCGACGTTGAAAGTGGTGCCCGGGGCCAGCGTCGACTTGAGACCCAGTTCATAGGCATTGAGCGTTTCGGGCCGGTAGCCGAGGTTGTTGAGCGTATCGACCAACGCGCCGGGGAACGGCGTCCCAGTCGAGAAGGTGAACCCGCCCGATTTCGAACCGCGGTTGTAGCTCGCGTAAAGCAGCACGTTGTCGCTGGGCTTGTAGTCGATTTCAGCTTTGGCGGTAATCCCGTCATAAGTGGGACTGGCATCAGCCGGGGTGATGGTTACCCCTGAAGTGCCGCTGCCATAAGTCCAGCTTGCCGGGGTATTGGTCCCGGTCAGGTCGGTATAGGATATGCCGCCGGGGCCAAAGTGGAGCGACAAGGCCCAGGGCGCGAGGGTGTGGACGGCGGTGTAGTCGCCTTCCTTCTTGTCGCGCCAGTAACGCAGACCGCCGATCAGCTTGACCTGCTCGCTGACCTCGAATTCATCCTGCATGAACACAGCGAAACTTTCGGTGCGCTGGGTGAAATCGACCCGCGGATCGTAGGCGATGAACGGCACCGCATACTTTGCGCGGTAATCGCCATCGATGATCATCCCGAAGGCGCCAACGGTGAAGAAGTTGTTGTCGGTGCTGCGCGACAGGCGCAGTTCCTGCGACACCTGGTTCACCTTGGCGCCCTGGTAGAACACTGTGCCCGAGGCATAGCAAGTGACACTGGAAGCCGGGGCCGGGCACGGCGCGGTGGCCGGCGGGGTGACGTTTTCGACATAGGGGATTTCGGGCTGGCCGTCCCCGCTTTCGATGTAGAACTTGTCCATGTGCTGGTAGTCGGTGATCGAAACCAGATCGAACGAGCCGAGCTGCGCATCGATCCGCAGCGTGGCACCGAACAATTCGCGGTTCACATAGGCATCGCCGGTTCCCGCCGTGGCCCAGGGGTCTCCGCCTTGCGAAGCGGCGATCGACGGATTGAAATAGCCTGGGCCGGCCGTGCCGGTGGTGCCCCAATAGGCGCAGCTATCGGTCGGCGACATGAATTCGCCCTGGAACTGGGCGTTGGGACAGGTCGGCGCGTAGTTGTAGATCCCGGCCTGCCGCTCCTGATCGGCCTTGGCATAGCGCAGGGTCAGCTTGGCCTTGAAGCTGTCCGATGGCTCCAGCGCAAAGATTGCGCGCAGCGCCCAATGGTTGTTGGCGCCGCGGTCCTTCTCGCCCGGGGTAATGTTCTGGATGTAGCCATCGTCGCGGTTGTAGACCCCGGCAATGCGGGCCGAGAGGTTCTCGCCCAATGGTCCGGACAGGGCCCCTTCGATGATCGTCTGGTTGTAACGGCCATAGGTCAGGCTGGCATAGCCTTCGAACCTGTCGGTCGGCTGGTTCGAAACGAATTGCACCGCACCGCCAGTAGCATTGCGGCCAAACAGCGTACCCTGCGGCCCACGCAGCGCCTCGACCCGGGCGAGGTCAAAGATCGGGAAGCTCGCCGTGGTGATCGAGCTGGCGTAGCTGTCATCCTGATAGACCGCGACCGGCGGCTCCTGTTGATCGCCATAATCGTTCTGCGAAACCCCGCGCATGTTGAACACCACCTGCGACGAGGAATAGGCGTTGTACTTGAGGTTGGGGATCGCGGAGACGACATCGGTTGCGCTGTTGATCGAACGGTTCTGAAGGTCCTTCTCGCTCAGCACCGAAACCGCGATACCGACATCCTGCAGTTTCTGCTCGCGCTTCTGGGCGGTGACCACGATGTCGGTGACCTCGGCCTCTTCAGCTTCGGGCGCGGTTTGAGCCATGGCAGCAGTGCCAGCCAGCCCACCTGCGACAATCACGAGCGAAGCCCCCGCACGCAGCACAGCGGTGAATTTCGAAGAATGCGAACGAATGGCCATCATTACCCTCCCGTTTTTCGGGGCGACCCTGGCCTTTTGCGCCAATGGGAGGCCACCGATCGACCTTAATCCTGCCAGTTAGGATGATACATATTGAACGCACGTGCAAGAGGGCTTGACCGCGGCATTCCGTGAGTCTCCAGTGCTCTCGACCGCGCGTTTCGCTCGCGCGTGGAGATGTCCTCGAAAAAGCCCGAATTTCGGTGCGTTTTCCGCATCCAAAGAAAACATTTGCCGCCGGGTAATCCGCTTAATCAATTCAACTAATGTGAAGCCCCGGCGCGCACGAATCTCGTGGCGTAGTAACCTTTCGCTTGCTATTGAACGCATGTTCAAGACGCTTGGGAAAGGGAGTGGCGATGCGCCGACGCGAACCGGAGGACCGCAAGGTCCAGTTGCTCAAGGCTGCGCTGGCCGCGCTGGCCGAGACCGGCATCGAGCAATTCACCATGGCCGAAGTCGCGCGCCGAGCAAACGTGTCCCCGGCGCTGGTGGTCCACTATTTCGGTGATCGTGACAAGCTGATCGAGGCGACCTTCCGCCAGCTGGTCGAGCGCGTCACCACGCTGCCAATGAAAGCGCTGGCCCAGGGCGAGGAACCCGAAGACCGGCTGCGCGCTTTCGTGCTCGCCCACCTCAATCCCGGCGAGCTCAGTTCGGAAAGCTCGCGCGCCTGGCTGTCGTTCTGGGGGTTGGCGCTCTACACCCCTGCCCTCGCCCGGCTGCAACGCGTGCACCAGGAGCGGATGGTCTCGAACCTCAAGCATGAGCTGCGCGCACTGGTCGTACCCGATGCGGTAAACCGGATAGCCGAAACAATCGCGGCGCTGATCGACGGTTTCTGGCTGCGCTCGGCGCTGGCAGGCGCATGGAAACCAGACGTCGAAATCCCGGTCGACTGGATCTTCGAGGCAATCGACCGTGATATCGCCGCCGCACAGCTGCCCGCCAGCGGCGCGGTTGAAGCCAGCGGCACGTTCGATACGCTCAACCCCGCTACTGGCGAAGTGCTCGCCACGATCACAATCGATGGCAAGGCTGAAGTGGACAAGGCCGTGGCCCGCGCCGCCGAAGCGCAGAAGCTGTGGGCCCGCACTCCCGGCGTTGAACGAGGACGCATTCTCAATCGCGCGGCACAGCTGCTGGCCGAGCGCAACGAGAGCATCGCCCGGCTTGAAGCGCAAGACACCGGCAAGCCGATTCAGGAAACCATCGCCGTCGACGTGCTCTCTGGCGCGGATGCAATCGAGTACTTCGCCGGGATCGCCCGCACTCTTTCGGGCGAACATTTCGACCTTGGGCCCGGCGCCTTTGGCTATACCCGGCGCGAGCCGCTGGGCGTGGTCGCGGGGATCGGGGCGTGGAACTATCCGATCCAGATCGCCTGCTGGAAGAGCGCCCCGGCGCTGGCCTGCGGCAATGCGATGCTGTTCAAGCCGGCCGAGCTGACCCCGCTGACCGCAATTGAGCTGGAAAAGGCTTACCGAGACGCCGGGCTGCCCGATGGCTTGTTCCAGGTGGTCCAGGGCAAGGCCGACACCGGCCGCCTGCTGTCGCGCCACCCCGGCATCGCCAAGGTCTCGCTGACCGGCGAGGTCGGCACCGGCAAGAAGGTCATGGCCGATGCTTCCGCTACGCTCAAAGTCGTCACGCTGGAACTGGGCGGCAAGTCGGCGCTGATCGTGTTCGAGGATGCCGATCTGGATGAGGCCGTATCGGGCGCGCTGCTCGCCAACTTCTATTCGGCGGGCGAGGTCTGCACCAACGGCACCCGAGTGTTCGTCCACCGCAAGGTTCGCGACGCGTTCCTCGCAAAGCTCAAGGCGCGGACCGAAGCGATGGTAGTGGGCGATCCGCTCGCCCCGGCAACCCAGATGGGTGCCCTCATTTCGCAAGCGCATATGGAAAAGGTGCTGGGCTATATCGAGCTTGGCCAGCAGCAGGGGGCTACCTTGCTGACCGGCGGCAAGCGCGTCACCGCAGGCGCGCTGGCCAAGGGCGCATTCGTCGAGCCGACGATCTTCACCCATTGCACTGACGACATGGCGATCGTCCGCGAGGAGATCTTCGGCCCGGTGATGTCGGTGCTCGATTTCGAGGATGAAGCCGAAGTGGTGGCCCGCGCGAACGATACCGATCTCGGCCTCGCCGCCGGGATCTTCACCAACGACCTGACCCGCGCGCACCGCGTGATTGCCGCGCTGGAAGCCGGGACCTGCTGGATCAACACTTACAACATCACCCCGATCGAACTGCCGTTCGGCGGCAACAAGCAATCGGGCCTGGGCCGCGAAAACGGCAAGGCCGCGATCGAGTACTTCACCCAGCTGAAGAGCGTCTACGTCGCGATGGAGCCGATCGATGCCCCGTACTGACAGCTTTGACTTCATCGTGGTCGGCGCAGGCTCGGCCGGCTGTGTGCTGGCCGACCGGCTGAGTGCCGACGGCCAGAACAAGGTGCTGTTGCTCGAAGCGGGCGGGTCGGACCGGTCGATCTTCATCCAGATGCCGGCGGCGCTGGCCTATCCGATGAATACCAAGCGGTGGAACTGGGGCTATCATTCCGAGCCAGAACCGCGTCTCAACAACCGCCGCCTGCATTGCCCGCGCGGGCTGGGTCTGGGCGGGTCGAGCTCGATCAACGGCCTCGTTTATGTCCGCGGCAACCCGCTCGACTTCGAACACTGGAAGGACGAACTGGGCGCCGCCGGCTGGGGCTATGCCGATGTGCTGCCCTATTTCAAACGCGCCGAGACCCGCGCCGAGGGTGGCAACGAGTATCGCGGCGGGGACGGCCCGCTTTCGACCACTTACGGTACGCTCAACAACCCGCTCAATCAGGCCTGGCTCGATGCTGCCCGGCAGGCCGGTTACGAACTGACCGAGGACTATAACGGCTTCCGTCAGGAAGGCTTC
>CAZOSI010000175.1:0-6799 GCA_964582485.1 uncultured Novosphingobium sp. | reverse complement strand
ATGGCCGTGGTTGAAAGCGAAGCACGCCGCCAGGTCGATCTGATCGAGGACGGCGGTACGGTGATGCAGGAAACCCGGCTTTACGATCCGGACAAGAACACCACCCGCTCGATGCGCAGCAAGGAAGATGCGCACGATTATCGCTATTTCCCCGATCCCGACCTGCTGCCGCTGGAACTGGAGGATGCTTTCCTCGAGGAATGCCGCGCCAGTCTGCCCGAACTGCCCGATGCAAAGCGCCACCGCTATGAAACCGCGTTGGGGCTTTCGCCGTATAATGCCAATGCGCTGACCGCCGATGTCCAGACCGCGCGCGAGTTCGAAGTACTGCTGACTTCGGTCGCGGCGGCCAACGGCAAGGCAGAGGAAGATATCGCCAAGCGGGTCGCCAACTGGATGCTGTCCGAACAGCCGGGCGTGCTGAGCGCCGCCGGGGTGAGTTCGGATCACGCCAAAAACACGATTGAGGCCAATACCGCGATCGTTGTGGCGACAGAAAGCGGGCTGATCTCCGGCTCCAAAGCCAAGGAAATCTTCGAAGCCTGGCTGACCAGCGATATCGACCTTGGCGCCGAGATCGAGGCCAACAAGCAGACCAGCGACACCGGCGCGATTGAGGCTGCGGTCGACGCGATTCTGGCCGCCAATGCCGACAAGATCGCCGAGTACAAGGCCGGAAAGGAGAACCTGTTCGGCTTCTTCGTCGGCCAGACGATGAAGGCGATGCAGGGCAAGGGCAATCCGCAGCTGGTCAATCAGGTATTGCGGGAAAAACTGTCCTGATCCCTCGCGCAACTGCTTGAAATGGTGCGAAGGCTGTGATTACCTCTGGCAAAAGGGGGTAGGAATGCCATCACCATTGCTTCGATTTGCTGTGCCGCTGGCGTTGCTGGCGGCTGCGCCTGCAACCGCGCAGCTTGCCGCAACAACAACGCCGGAAGATCCGGTCGTGCTCTCCGCGCCCTCGCCGGCCGGGCTGGAAATGCCCAAGCTCGATTTCACGGAGACTCCGGAAGCAGCGAAGGACTATGAAAAGTACTTCTACTTCCACCGCGAAAGTACGTCATACGGCGAAGCCTATGCCGATATTCGCGAATGCGACGCGCTGGCCAGCGGGATCAGTTATTACGCCGGCGGAAGTGAACCCTATCCCGGCTACTATGGCAGCCAATACGGGATCGGTGGGGTGATCGGCGGGGCGATCGGCAACGCGCTGGCCGATGCGATCTTCGGATCGGCTGAGCGCCGCAAGGTCCGCCGCGGCAACCTGCGCAACTGCATGGGTTACAAGGACTACAAGCGTTACGGCCTGCCGCGCGACTTGTGGAAGGTCTTCAATTTCGAAGAAGGCAACGGCCGCAAGAACGAACAGGTGCGCGAACGCGCGATCCGGCTTCAGGCGCTGGCCGCCTCGGGCCCCACGCCCAAGACCGGAGTGCTGCCGAAATGAGACTGCTCGCAAATGCTCTCGCCGGCGCAGCCTTGCTGATAGGCGCCCCGCTGCACGCTCAGGCGATCGAGGAAAAGAACGTCGTGTCGGGCAAGGCCAAGCTCGATCCGGCCAAGGGCTATATCTATTCGATCGGGCCGGGGCGGGTCACCGGCATGTTCATCCGCGTTCCCGATGCCGAGGATATCGAGGAGTACCGGGTCGATTGGGAAAAGCAATTCGCCAAGGCCGAAAAGGGCTATGATTCCAAGCTGAAGTCCTGGCAAAGAGAGGCTGACATCGCGGTCAGCGCGGGTCAGAAATTTTCCAAACCCAAGCCAGTCAAACCGACTCGCGAGACCTTTTCGATCGGTCCGATCGAACAGCGCACCACGATCTCGTTCGGGCCTACCTATGTATTTGCAAAAGCGAAGGATCCCGATTCCTACAGCTATCTGAATGCAGTCAAGCCGGGGACCTACATCTGGTACGGGCCGGTCTTCCTCGGGCCTAATGGCATGGCGGGCTATTGCTATTGCATGGGCACAATCAAGTTCGACGTGAAAGCCGGAGTGATCACCGACCTTGGCACCATGCTGACCAGCCAGGCCGGGCTGGAAGGACTGATGGGCTTCGATTCGGTCGACAATCAGCCCGACCGTTTCACCGACGGCAATCCGGCCGCTGACGCGCCTGGCCCTGATAGCTTGCCATATGGCGTTCCCGAAACACTGAAGGCATTCCCCGCCGAGCGGGCCAAGTTCGAGGCCGCAGGCAAGATCAACAACTTATTCGGAATCCGGATCGCCCGGCTACGCCCGATTGCCGGAGTGCTGGGGTACAAGCGCGATGCGGTGATCGATTTGCGTACCGGGCAATTGATCCCGGTTCAGATCGTGCCGTTCAAACCGGTCGATCCGGCGGCGGATATTCCCGACGAGGATTGATTGCGTGGCGCGGGCACACAACAAGGGCGCCGGGATCACTCCCGGCGCCCTTTGCATTTGAGCGCTTGCGCTAGAACCTAGCCCTTGCGGGTGCCGTTCAGCGGAAATGTGCCGAACGCGCCGGCCTTGACGCCGCCGGTGATGGTGTCGCCATCGACAGTGGCTTCGCCTTCCAGCGTCATCGGCATCGGGACGGTCATCTTCATGGTCCAGGTCAGCTTGCTGCCATCGACCTTGCCGTTCTCCAGCTCAAGCGTGCCCTGCGCGCCGGCGTTGGTGCCGGTGAAGGTATCGCCATCAACGTTGATCGTCAGGTCGCTCTTCTGGTCGCCCATCGGGGTTTTGGTCACGCATTCGTAAGTGCCGGCTACAGACATGTCTTCTCTCCTGAATCGGGTGCAACTTACATGGGGGTAAGTTGACCAATCACTCGCCCTTTGCCGCTTCGCTGTCAACGGGGGATGCAAGCTCGATCGGCAGGCCGAGCGTCTTGAGCTGCGGCTCGACGCTCTTGCGATCACCGACCACCACGAAAACCAGCCCGTCCGGCTGGAGGTTCTGCCGCGCTGCATCGTCGATCGCTTTGCGGTCGATCGCACGGTAGCGGCTGGGCA
This sequence comes from uncultured Novosphingobium sp., assembly GCA_964582485.1. Classification (GTDB taxonomy): domain Bacteria; phylum Pseudomonadota; class Alphaproteobacteria; order Sphingomonadales; family Sphingomonadaceae; genus Novosphingobium. The sequence continues at coordinate 3,809 of CAZOSI010000175.1, read as the reverse complement.
GGGTGGCCTGGTAATCGTCGGGGCGTCCCAGTTGCTGGTTCGATACCAGCGCGCCCAGCACCTGGCTGTTGGTTTCATAGCGGTTGGGCAGGCCGCGGATATTGCCGTCGGTGGCGCGGTTGAACTCGGTCTGATCAACCCCTTTCTTGTTGGGGAAGCCGGCCATCTGCTCGCGGATCGCGGTGATAGCAGGGCCAGTCTTGTCACTTTGTACCGGAGCAATCACCACCAGGCTGCGCGGCCCCTTGGGGCTGCGGACCAGGCTGCGCACGCCATAGGACCAGTTCTTGTCCTCACGCAGGTCAAGGTTGAGACGGCTGAGGAAATTGTTGCCGAGGATTTCATTGGCGAGGTCCAGCGCTTCCATTCCTTGCTGCCGTCCGGTGAACGGCAGGACCCGCCCGGCGACGATCACCGATTGCGGCGAACCGGGCCGGTCGATCAGCACAATCCGCGGGCGCGGGGCGGGGATCGTCGCATCGAGCGACTTGACAGCGCGCGGGCTGAGCGGGGCCTTCCAGGCTCCGAATGAAGCTTCAAGCATCGGCAGCAGTTGGTCCATCGGCACATCGCCTACCACCGTGATGGTCATGTTGTCCGGCCGCAACCACTTGGCCTGCGCGATCCTGAGTTTGCCGGGATCGATTGCTCTGACCGATCCCGCTTGTCCCAGTCCGTCGGCCGGCTGGCCATAAGGATGGTCCGGCCCGAACAGGATCGGACTGAGTGTGCGGTTGGCCAGCGCCGAAGGGCTGGCATTGGCCTGGGCGATATCGGCGAGCTGCTGATCGCGTGCGCGAGCTACGTCGCCTTCGCGCAAGGCAGGGCGGCGAACGACATCGGCGAGCAAGTCAAGCGAGGGCGCCAGGTTGGCCGACAATGCCGAAAGCGAAACGGTGGAGCTGTCGATCCCGGTGCCGGTACTGATCCGTGCGCCCAGCCGCTCCTGGTCCTCGGCGATTTGCGTCGCGTCGCGGCTCTCGGTGCCTTCGTCAAGCACGTCGAGCAGCAGCCGCTGGGTGCCGGGTGCGTCCTGCACATCGGCGGCGTAACCAGCGTCAAAGCTGAGGCTGACCAGCACCGTCGGCACGCTGCTGCGCCGCGCGAGAATGACCGGGATCCCGTTTGACAGCGTCGCGCGTTCCACTTTCGGAAAATCGAGATCGCCGACCGGATCGACCGGCGGAAATCCGCGTTTCGGCCCTGTAACGAGTTTGGCGGCGGGCTTCTTCGCATCGGGCTTGGGCGGGGGAGACAGGGCCTCATCGCCCCAGCCGCCCATCTTGTCACCCTGTTCGGACCGCTCACCCGGGCTGACCGCCAGCGCGAAGACCGGGCGGCCCAGCCAGCGCTGCATTGCGCTCTGGACTTCGCCCGGGGTCAGGCTTGCGGTCCGCTCAAGGTCCTTCTTGAACTGGTGGGGATCGCCAGAATAGAGCTCGCCCTCGGCCAGTTGCGCGCCCTTGCCGGAAAATCCGCCGACCTGTTCAAGACTGGAAATCTGGCTGGTAACGCTGCTGGTCGCGGCCCGGCGCAGCTCGTCTTCGCTGGGGCCGTTCTTGACGATTTCGGCAATTTCGGCATCGAATGCGGCTTCGGCCGTGGCGCGATCGACCCCCGGCTTGATGTCCATCTGCACCTGCAGATAGCTGGTATCCTCAAACTGATAAGTGAACGCGGCGACCGAGGTGGCATAGCCCTTGCCCCGCACCAGCGCATTATCGAGCCGCGATGAGGCGAGCCCGCCCAGCACCCGCATCCCGGCATCAAGCGGCACGGAATCGGCATGGTTCATCCCGGGGCCGCTCCAGACGCGGTAGATCCGTGTCTGCGGGACCTGATCCGTCATCTCACGCCGGACCGGAGCGGGCAGGGTGACCGGTCCTCCGCTGACTTTGACCACGTCCGGCCCGCGCGGGATCGCGCCGAACCACTTTTCAACCTTGGCCCGCGCTGTGGCGGCATCGATATCGCCTGAAAGGACAAGCACGACGTTGTTGGGGGCGTAGTTTCCGGTAAACCAGCCGCGCACATCGCCCAGGCTGGCCGCGTCGAGATCGGCCATCGAACCGATCGTGGCATGGCGATAGGGATGACCGACCGGGAACAGCCCTTCACCGATCGCATAGTCGACCAGCCCATAGGTGTCGTTATCGCCCTGGCGCTTTTCGTTCTGGACAACCCCGCGTTGTTTATCGAGCTTGTCCTGGGTGACCGCACCCAGCAGATGCCCCATCCGGTCGCTTTCCATGAACAGCGTCAGGTCGGTCGCCCCTGTGGGGACAGTTTCGACATAGTTGGTTCGGTCAAAGCTGGTTGACCCGTTGGTTGGTGTGGAGCCCGCGCCTTCCAGCGGGACGTCGAAATTGGGGACGTTTTCGGATCCGCCGAACATCAGGTGTTCGAACAGGTGGGCAAATCCGGTCCGGCCCTTGGGCTCGTGCTTCGATCCGACCCGGTAATAGGTGGTAACCCCCACGATCGGGGCCTTGCGATCGGTATGGACCAGCACGGTCAGGCCGTTGGCGAGGACGAACTTGTCGTAAGGAATATCGACCTTGGCGACCAGCTCGCTGAGCGGTGCGGGCTTTGCAGCAGGCGCTGCCGTGGCAGCGGGCGCCGATGCGATGCCCGATCCGGGCGCGCTGGCACAAGCGGACAGGGCAAGGGCAAGCAGCGAAGTGGCGATCAGGCGGTGCATGAAATCTTGGTCCCCGGGTTTGACAATCCTCACCGCAGTTTAGCCATGCCGGCCAGCCCGGCCAGCCCCTTGTTCGACGAACGGCATGGTGGCGGGATGAAGGGCCGTCATTGAGCTGGATTCGTGGCCTTGCCGCAACAGCAATCGGGTCGTAGGCGACCAGCTTCGGGTAGGACGCGGCACTCCCTTGCGAATCCTGACCGCGCCGCTTGGTTCCCCGCCTTGCGCCCGCCACCTCGCGGGCCGGGAGGGTCGTTTGGTTAAGTTCCGCAGGTACCTGATGGCCATGGCGCGCCGATTCCGGCTGTGTTTGAAGAACTGAAGCCGATCACCGCCGACGACGATCAGGCCGGCTACATGCTGCGTTTTTCCCCGACGGGGTCGCGAATCGACCCACTCAATACCAATCCCACCCGCCCGGCAAATATCATCCGTAATGCCCTGCGCGTACCGCGCGTGGTGGCGGTTCGCGTGCTTGACCGGCGTGGATCGGGCTCGAATTCGGGCGTGATCGCGGGGGTCGAATATGTCGCCGCCAATGGCGCTCCCGGCGATGTCGCCAACATGAGCCTGGGCGGCGGTGTCAGCCAGGCGCTGGACGATGCGGTAGTCACCGCGGCTTCGGGCGGGGTTAAGTTCGCACTGGCAGCGGGCAATGAAAGCGACAACGCCAACAACCACTCGCCGGCGCGCGCGAATGGCCCCAATGTCTACACCGTATCGGCATTTGCCAACGGCAACGTCTGGGCCAGCTATTCGAACTTTGGCAACCCGCCGATCGACTATGCCGAGCCTGGTTCGGCGATCAAGTCGACCTGGCTCTCGGGTGGTTACAACACCATTTCGGGCACCTCGATGGCCACCCCGCACCTCGCCGGCATCCTTCTGGCCCGCGCTACCCCCGCCAACGGCGGCGTGGTCAGCGGCGATCCGGATGGCAACCCGGACACGATCGGCACGCACTGATCCTGCTTCCAGTAGTGATCGTGAAGGGGTCCGGGAAACCGGGCCCCTTTTCGTTGACGATCGATTTGAAGCGATCCTGCAGCTTTTAGTCTATCGGTCAGGCCCGCCATCGCGCCAAAGCAGGGCGGCATGTCCCAACAGC
>CAZOSI010000174.1:0-6800 GCA_964582485.1 uncultured Novosphingobium sp. | reverse complement strand
GCCGAGATGTAATAGCGGGCCCGGATTTCCGGCGTATCTGCTTCAGTCAGCACGCGCCATGCCGCCTTTACCGCAATTGATCCGCTTGGCATCCGCGCCGGCATATCTGGCGTCGGCAGATTTGCCCCCATACTCCAGCCGGGCCCGGCGATCGTATCATAGGTGATTTGATTGATGCGGGTTTCATAACGAACGTAAGTACCGTTTTGCGCAACCAGTGGATTGCCCTGCTTTTGCAGGACAAAGGTTGGCTGGTTAAAATCCTTGTACGGCTCAAAGGACGCGATTGTTTTTTGCCGGTTGTCTGATTCCAGCCCGCATGGGTTGAATCCGTCGTAGGTCGCCCAGCCCGGAGTTGGTGCCGGCTTGTCATCCCGATCCAACTGAAATAGCTCATAGCGCGAGCGGAAGCTCTCCCAAACTCGCGAGCCCGCATCCCCAAGTCGCTTTGCGCGGTCTGGTTCGCCGCGTTTGTCTGCACCCTGCAAGGCTGGCCAGTTTAGGGCGATGAACGCTCGCCAGGCATAGGTATCCACAATTGGAAATGGATCTGCATCTGCCATCAGAATCTCGACATCCGCGATCCGATCCGGGACAACCTGCACATCATTCGGGGCAGGATTGCTACCTGCCGCTTGTGGAGGAGTTGTGGCAGGGCTCCCGCCTTCAGGATAAGGCGGATTTGCCACAACCGCGCTTGCCAAGACGGCTAAGCCAAGTGGCAACACGGCCATCTGCAGTGTTTTTTTCACTCGACGGCCAAAGCCATTGCCTATCCGTAGCTTCAGCATCGAACTCCGTCCGGACCAACGCGGCATATGTCGATCGATAGAGGCTGCAAGACTAACGAAACAATTGCCTGCAACTTCTTTCCCGTTGCTCAATTTGATGCAGTTCCAGCAATACAAGAGAAGTTTTGAGGCCCACAAAAGCAATGATGGCGCTCAAGAGGCGGAAATTTTTTCGGGCTCTTTGATCGAGTATGAAATGCCCCCAGCAGCCCTAGCGATTGACAAGACTAGATCTTACCTGAACAGCCAGGGAATAGGCGATTATCTGGCATGGTTAGGTCAAAAGCACCCCGAAATCTGCGCTATGATCGATTTCGAGCGCAGCGCCAGGGCTGAGCGCGATCTGCCAATTCTCAATGTCGCATCATGGGAATTTGAAGCCAACACCGAAGGCGGCAGGGGTCAAGCCTATAACAAGGCCCAGCGCCAGCCGGGCAACCGGGCGACGGGAATGAAATCCCTTTTGGGCTGGTTTGGCACAGATGGCGCCGTCCCGGGCCCTGAATTCAAGCTGCTTGACGTGTTGGGCGGAGATGGAACCCTCGCACGGTTTTGTGCATCCTTACCAGAGCCTGGACCCGCCATAATCACTGCGGACATTTCCAGGCTGATGATCGAGGCCTGCCTTGCCCAAGGGCTGGGCGCATTACGACAGTCGGCCACCCGCAGCATGATCGCCAATGACATGCTCGACGGGGTCCTTATTGCCTATGGCAGTCACCATCTGCTTGGGATGGAACGATCCCTGGCTGCAACTGAGGCTTGGCGCACTCTCCGACCGGGAGGCCGCTTCGTTCTGCACGACTTCGAAACAGGTGGAGCAACCGCGCGCTGGTTTGAGGAAGTTGTCGATCGGTATTCAAGAACCGGCCATGCCTATCCTCACTTTTCGCGATCCGAAATGCGTGACTTGATGTGCGAGGCTGGGTTAGAACTGATTGACGTCGTAGAGCTCGCCGATCCCTTTACCATTCTTGGCAACACTGCAGATCAAGCCAGGACAAATGCGATCATCCACATGTTTGAAATGTACGATCTGGTTCGGCTTGCTGGGGATCCGCTGCACGTTTTGGGGCCCATGATAGAGGACATCTTTGGCCCCATTTCGGTTGATCCAGCGGGCCAGCAATTCGTTGCCCGCATTGATCGCAAGGCGCTGGTTGCCATCGGGGAAAAGCCGGTTCACACATGATTTAAGTGACTGCATTCGGGCCAATACAAAAAGGGAAATCATCGCATGAATGCAATTGAAATGCAGCTCAGAGACATCATGGTCAACGAGCTCTTTGTCGAACGGGACATCGATCAAATTCAAGTGACGGATTCATTCCGTGGTGATTTCGGGATCGATTCCCTGGGTTTCGTCGAGCTTAAAACCCAGGTCGAAAGCGCTTTTGAGATTACGATCCCTGATGACGATTTTACGCCCGAAAATTTCGCGACGATTTCCAGTCTGGCGCAATTGGTCGCGCGCCACGCCCAGCCAGCCTGATATTCAATCCAATTTAAATAGGCGGAAATTGCGGACATGACCGTCTTCGCGCAGCGCATCATTGAAAACGCTACCGAGATCGAAAAACGGATCACCGACTTCGCCGATTTTCGTCCACGCTATTGCGATATCCTTGAAGGCTATTCCCGGCTCGGCTTGCGGCCGGGAAGCGCCATATTGCTTTGCGCCCCGAACAGTGCCGAATTCTTGCTTCACTGGATCGCAATCCTGGCCTGCGGCTGCGTGCCATGTGCTGCGCCGCCCTCGCTGAAGATTGCCCAGGTCAATGCCATGCAAACCGCCTTGGACATCGCGGCCATTGCCAGCCCACAAGCCAGCGCCAGACAGCTCAATTCCACCCGGCTCGAAAAAATCGGTTCGCTTGGTGTCGCTGTGATCGCAGATGTCGCGCCGGCATATGACCCGTTCGATGTCTTGATTCTGACAACCGGGACCTCCGGTGCGCAGACCGCTTGTGTGCATACAGTCGAAACCCTCGCCTGGAACGCAACAAGCACCAACCGAACCCTTTCGATCACCGATCGAGACCGTCAGCTAATAGTGCTGCCGCTGTTTCATACTTACGGCCTGGTCACCCAAAGCCTGGGCACGATCCTCAGCGGCGGAGAGCTTGTCATCGATGGCCCGCCCTTCAATGGCAACCATTTCGCAAGGCTGATCGAGCGTGAACGAATTTCGGTTTGCGGAGTAACGCCAACCATCGCCCGCGATCTGCTGGAACGGGAAGCCCAGTTGCCGTTGCTGCGGTCACTAAGCATTGGCGGTGACCGGTTCGCGCCAGAAGACGTTGCGCGCCTGTTGGAAAAGCCGTTTATCAATGAACTCTACATCACCTACGGCTTGACTGAAGCGGGCCCCCGGATTTCCGTTTTGCCTGCCCACCTGACTTCACCGGAAACATTTGATTCAGTCGGGCGCCCATTCGAAGGAATCGAAATTCGCATCGAAGATCCGGATCCGGTCGGTGTCGGTCAATTGCTGGTCAAGACACCCGCGGCTTGCCGCCGCAAAGTGGGTGCAAATGCGGACAGTCAGCCGTTTACCGCCGATGGCTTCTTGCGGACAGGCGATCTTTTCAAGCAGGATCAGGCTGGCTACCTGCGCTACGTCTCACGGCGCGCGGACATTGTGATCAGAAGCGGCGAAAAGCTGAACACACGTAGTATCGACCAGATTGTCGAAATGCATCCCGACGTTGGCTTCGCTCGCACGGGTGAAGGTGCCGAATCCGAACTGATTACCCGGGTTTGGGCACGTGATGGACAAGAGCTCGATCTCGGCGCGATTCATGCCTTTCTGAAATCCAGGCTTCGCAGGCACGAGGTGCCGGATCGGATCGTTCAGCAAAGCCGGGAAGTATTTCACAAATGACCCAGACCGAACCGGTGGCGATCGCAGAGCGAACGATCTACCTCTATCCTTTTGGCGGCGGAAGCGCCGCGAGTTTTCGTGGCTATTCCAGGGACTATCCAAAGGAACTGGCGAGGGTCATGCCGATTGAGATTCCCGGCCGCGGCCGCCGATTGGGCGAGGCAGCGCCCCTGACCATTGAGGAATGCGCGGCACTCACGATGGACGATATCGAAACGACCGGAGACTATGTCCTGCATGGGCACTGTATGGGTGCATTGATCGCATTCGAAGTGATCAAGATTATTCAGGCGCGCGCAGGATTGCTGCCAAGGCTGCTGGTGGCGTCGGGGCGAAATGCCCCGCATCATGCCAATGCCTGGTTATTTCAGATGGCAGAGATGAGCGACCAAGAACTCTTCGAGCATCTCAAGAGCATTGGCGGCATTCCCAAGGGGTTGAGTTTTGCAATGTCGCAGTCAGCTCTGACCGGGTTGCGCAACGATCAGGCCATGTTCGCTGGCTACCGCCCGGACATGTCCAAGATCAACGTCCCCATCCTGGTTCTGGCCGGACGCGGCGACCGTATGACCAATCCAGATGGCCTGGCAGATTGGCAGCAGTTCACGACCTCGCGCTGCAATGTCGAATGGTTTGACGGAGAGCATTACTTTCTTCTCGATCAGGCGGCTGCCGTGGCCATGGCAATTCAGCAGTACTGCCCCGCCCCGCAAACCAACCCAGCACCCTATCCGGCCAGTCCAACGTGATCCGCCCTTCAGCGACCACTGGCTGCCATTGATATGGAACCGCTGGCAGTGATCGCGAGCGCAATGCGGACCCCGCTGGGCGATGCTGAAGCTACATATGCCGCGCTCCTCGATGGCAAGGATGCATTTAGACACCTCCAATGTGCCTGGCCGTTGCGCAATGATTTGGTCGCCGTCCTGCCCAACCATCCGCCGGACAGATCATCCTGGGGCGCTTGGCAGCGACAGCTTGGCACCGATGTGGCCCGGCAGGTCCTTGATTTTGCATCAGACATTCAAGGTCTTGATTTGAGCCGTTGCGGCTGCGTCTTCGCCACAAGCTTCGGTCACCTGCTAGACCAGCCCGGGCAGGACACGATGTCAAGCTGGGCGCGCGATTGCGCCGAGGCGCTCGGATTTGTCACGCCACCTTTTGTAGTGGGTTCGGGCTGTTCTTCCGGGGCGGACGCAATCGCCCTTGCCGCAGCCTTGCTTGATCGCCGGTCTTTCGAAGCTGTTCTGGTTGTGGCGGTCGATATCGTGACGCCTGGTAAGCGATTGGCGCATTCGCTGTTGGGGACCATGACTCCTGAACGTGTCCGGCCGTTTGACGAGGCGCGAAGCGGCATGTTGATTGGCGAGGCGGCTGGGGCATTGCTTCTGCAGCGCAGCGACGGCCGCGACAAGCCACGCTTCGAACTGCTTGGTGTTGGCGCGGCCAACGATGCATCAGGATTGACCGCGCCGGATCCGAGTGGATTATCCGTTCGTCTGGCAATCGAGCGCGCCTTGTTGACCGCCAATTTGAGACCGCACGATATTGCGCTCTACCTCGCCCATGGGACTGGAACCGAACTCAACGATCAGTTGGAAGCCAAGGTCGTTACAGAGTGCTTTGCCAGTCACTCTGATCTGCTCATGATGGGCGTCAAAGGCGCCCTTGGCCATTCGCTTGGCGCTTGCGGCCTCATTGAATTCCTGCTGCTTCTTCAAGCGCTTGATTGCGGCAAGGTCGCGCCCGTCAAGGGATTGTCCCGGCCGATAAGCAGTGTAGCAGAGCGCCTCGCGCCTGCCATTCCGCGTCCGATTGCCGGTCAGTGCGGCATAAGCGTCAAACTTGGATTCGGCGGTTTCAATTCCGCCCTTATCGCGAGATCAAACGGATGAAGAGCGCCCACTATTCCAAGGTCGCGGCGCGCAACGGACCATCGTTCTTTGCACCGCCCGCAGCTTGGGCGGTCGCACAATTTGCCGCAGAATTGGTTGAGGGACTAGGTCCGTATGACATGGAAAATTTCGCGCTGGTGGTCACAAGCGACGAATGCAGTTTGGACACTGTCCGGGCCTTGTCGCAGACCTTGACACGAGGCTCATTATCGCCACTTCGCTTCGCAGGCTCGAGCCCAAGCATTTTGGCAGGACTTGCCGCCATTCAGCTGCAAATTCGCGGGCCGACGATCTGCCTGACTATGCCCCCTGAAAATGCGGGAACCGCAATCGAGGCTTTGCTCGCCTTCTGGCTGGAAAGCGAAGTGGTTTCAGCGGCTATGGCAATTTCACACTGGCCGGCCGAGAATGATGGGCATCTGCTGAAAGGCGGCATTTTTTGCCGCGGTCAGGACCGTTCAGTCGCTTCGCTTGCAGTCAGGCCATGACCCGATCAGGCTGGACTGTGGCCCTTCGCGGGTCGTTCATCAATCGAGCCCGAGATCACCGCCGTGAGGAAGGTGGTCGACAAAGCTGAAAGCCGGACAGAACATGTCCCCTGGACCAAATGATGCCAGACTGTGGCGCCGAAGTTGCCCCTGCTCATCCTTATAGAGCGTGGTCATCCCCGGCCACGGGCTATTGTCGTCAAGTTCGAAGCCCATGTCGCGGAACAGGTTGGTACCCTTTGCCGAAAGCATCTTGAACTTCCAGCCGCGTGCCTCTGATCCGGCCTGCTGCGTTTCAATGTCATCCGGACTGACAACGACAAAGGCCGCCACGCGCTCTAAATAGGGTAGAAGCCCGGTAAATCCATTGGCCCACAAAGTGCAATAGGAACAACCCATGCCCATGTTGTGAATGAGAATCATCTGGCTCTTGTCGCCAAAATGTTCGGATAGTTTGGTGGGCTTTCCATCCCACCCAGTCAGGACGTAGTCCTCGACAGACGTTCCGCTTACCTTAGCCTGGCGAAGCTTAACGAGCTTCGCTTGCAGCTCAATGAGTGCCTGTTCGGCTTCGAAAATTTCGGCGTTCGCTTCTGGCAGCTCGTCCAAGATACGCTCCTGGTTTCGTTACGAATGCATGCTGCCCCAGTTTTTGCAAGGCGGCAAGCCCCGACCCATGCCGGCAAGTGGGCCAAGGCTTGCCTGGGGCTTAAGCGATCTCTTTTCCAGCGGAGTCAAAGTG
>CAZOSI010000173.1:3574-6847 GCA_964582485.1 uncultured Novosphingobium sp. | reverse complement strand
CCGCCTCGATGATCGCCGAGCAGCGCACGATCTGCTGCGGCGAATTGAAGATCACATGGTCCGACAGGCGCAGGATCTCGTCCAGATCCTCGGGCTTGTAGGCCGCGCAATAGGTCGCGATCTCACCGTCATAGAACTCGGAGGCCAACCGCGCTTCCCAAAGGCCGGAGGTACAGACCCCGTCGAGATACTCCCCCACGATCGGGGCGGTCGACCACATCGAAAAGGCCTTGAGCGCTGACAGCAACTTGATCCCCGCCCGGTCACGGACATCGGCGAGGATAGACAGGTTCTGTCGCAGCCGCGCGGCATCGACAACGAAGCTGGGGCTATCGACGCGGTGGAGGTCAAACTGGGCAAAAGCGCCCGGATCGCCGGCTCTGGTTTCCATTTGTTGGGTCCGATTAGTTCACGCAGAGACGCGGAGAAGAAAGGGAGACGCGGAGGGTTACTGCGGTCTGTAGTCGTTGACCACCCTGCGAATCCCGCTCTTCATCGTTGCCTCGGAAAAATTCAGAAGCAGCCCGACGGGCTGCTTGAGCAAGCGCAGATAGGTCAAGAGTTGCTTGGCGTGGGTCTTGGTCAGCCTTTCAACGGCCTTAACCTCAATGACAAGCCGCTTGTCGACCAACAGATCGATCTTGAAAGCGGGGTCATAAGTCTCGCCGTCGAAGACGGCCTTCACCTGCACTTGCCGCTCAACTTTGAGACCACGTTGACGAAGGCGACCGGCAAGGACCGATTCATAGACAGATTCAAAAAGGCCAGGGCCAAATTCCCTGTGAATTCCAATCGCCTCTTCCAAGGCAATCGAACTCAACTCGTCAATTGGCAGCACAAGCCCCTCCGCGTCTCGACTGCTTCCTCCGCGTCTCTGCGTGAACTATTCGAACCGCTCGTCAAAACTCCACCGGCCCCGGCAATTCCTTGACCTGCCACGGCAGCCCCTGCGTGTTGAGCATGTCCATGAACGGATCGGGATCCATCTGCTCCATGTTGAACACGCCCTCGCCCGTCCAGGCTCCGGTCAGCATCATCGCCGCGCCGATCATTGCGGGCACGCCGGTGGTGTAGCTGATCGCCTGGTTTCCGGTTTCGGCATAGGCCTCTTCGTGGTCGCAGATATTGTAGATGTAGAGGGTCTTCTCGCCGCTGCCATCGAGCGCCTCGCCGGTGGCGATATCGCCGATGTTGGTCTTGCCTTTGGTGGTCGGACCCAGCGTTTCGGGCTTGGGCAGCACGGCGGCGAGGAACTGGAGGGGGACGATTTCCTTGCCCTGGTACATCACCGGATCGATCCGGGTCATGCCGACGTTCTGCAGCACGGTCAGGTGCGTGATGTAGGCATCGCCGAAGGTCATCCAGAACCGCGCGCGTTCCAGTTCGGGGATGAATTTGGCGAGGCTTTCCAGCTCCTCATGGTACATCATGTACATGTTCTTGGGGCCGACGGCTTCGAAGTCGAACGCCACTTTCTTGCTCATCGCCGGGGTTTCAACGAACTGGCCATTCTCCCAGTGGCGGGCCGGCGCAGTCACTTCGCGGATGTTGATCTCGGGGTTGAAGTTGGTCGCAAAGGCCTGACCGTGATCACCGCCATTGCAATCGAGGATGTCGAGCTGGCGGATGGTCTTGAGCTTGTGCTTGCGCAGCCACATCGCGAACACACTGGTCACGCCCGGATCGAAGCCGCTGCCCAGCAGCGCCATCAGGCCAGCCTGCTTGAACCGGTCCTGATAATCCCACTGCCACGAATATTCGAACTTGGCCTGATCCTTGGGCTCGTAGTTGGCGGTGTCGAGATAGGAGACCCCGGCGGCGAGGCAGGCGTCCATGATCGGCAGGTCCTGATACGGCAGCGCCAGGTTGACCACCAGCTTGGGCTGGATCTGCTGGATCAGGCGGGTCAGTGCGGGCACTTCCTCGGCGTCGATCTCAGAGGTCTGAACGGTCTGGCCGGTGCGGTCCTTTACCGAAGCGGCGATCGCATCGCATTTCGAGCGGGTCCGGCTGGCGAGGTGAATCTCGCTGAAAATGCCCGCATTCATCGCCATCTTGTGCACGCAAACCGAGCTGACCCCGCCCGCGCCGATAACCAGAACCTTGCTCACACCCGAATCTCCTTGCCTCGAATTGGCGCGCATATAGGATTGTTTCATGGCCACACAACAAATGCGAAGCCCGACTCCCGAAGGGGTCGCCCTAGCCGCTGCCAAGATAGCGGAACTGCTGCCGAAAACACCCCTAATCGAGGCTGAGGTCAATGGCGCCCGTCTGTGGTTCAAGGCAGAGAGCTTGCAGCCGGTCGGCGCGTTCAAAATTCGCGGTGCCTGGCACCGGCTGACTGACCTGACCGAAGCGGAGCGCGCGCACGGCGTGGTCGGGGTTTCCAGCGGCAACCATGCCCAAGGCGTGGCCTGGGCGGCCAAGCGGCTGGGGATCGCGGCGACGATCGTCATGCCGGTCGATGCACCGCGCACCAAGATTGAGGCAACCCGCGGTTACGGCGCAAATGTGGTGCTTTATGACCGCCCCGGCGGCGAGAACCGCGATGTGGTGGCGCAAGGGCTGATTAACCAGAGCGGCGCGACGCTGGTCCACGCCTATGGAGATCCCTGGGTGATCGAGGGCCAGGGCACCGCCGGGTTGGAGATCGCTGCACAGCTCGCCGAACGCGGGCTGGACGGCCCGACACGGATCGTCTGCCCCTGCGGCGGCGGCGGGCTGACCGCTGGCCTCGCCCTCGCCTGCCCCCAAGCCGAGATCGTGCCGGTCGAACCCGAAGGCTGGGACGATGTCCGCCTCAGCCTGGAACTGGGCGAGATTGTCGGCGTGCCGGACTTGAAATTCCCCACCCAGTGCGATGCGTTGCAAACGCCCGCCACCTGGCCGATCAACTTCGCGGTGCTGAAGGCGCGGGTAGCGAAAGGCTATGCCGTCAGCGCCGCCGAAGTTCGCGCGGCGCAGCGCTGGGCCTTTGCCCAACTGCACCTCGTCATCGAACCCGGCGGAGCGGCGGCCTTGGCGGCGGTGCTGGCCGGCAAAGTCCCGGTCGATGGCCGCACTGCGGTCATCCTGTCGGGCGGAAACACCGATGCGGGTGCCTTTGCCAAGGTGCTGGCAAGCAACGATTAGTTGCAATTGACAATCGGTCTGCCTCGGACCAACCTTTGGCACTTCCGGGTCAAAAAATAGGGGGAGTTGAACTATGGAAATTTTAAAGCCGGTAGCAGTCCTTGCTGCGTGGACAATGATCATGTGGATCTGGATGTA
>CAZOSI010000173.1:0-3564 GCA_964582485.1 uncultured Novosphingobium sp. | reverse complement strand
GCTCGAGAACCTGATCCCGCGTGAAGTTCAGTGGAAAGCGCACAACTACAACCACCTCCACGAAGCGCCGACCGTATTCTATGCAGTTGCACTGGCGCTCGCATTGCTTGGCAAAGGGCATGGCCTGAACGAGCAAATCGCCTGGGCCTATGTTGGCTTGCGCATCGTTCATTCGATCTTCCAGTCGACCGTCAACAAAGTGATGCCGCGCTTTGCGCTGTTCGCCTTGTCCAGCCTGTGTCTGATGGCGCTAACGCTGCACTTGCTGATGTCGGTGTTCCACTAAGCTTGCGCTGCCCCGGCCGGTCCGGTCGGCCGGGGTCGAGCATCAAAAGCCCTTACGGAACTGGATGCCGATCACCCGCCCACGCGGGTTGAGGTAGTCACGCTGGTAGGACAGCGGCACAGCTCCGGAACCGTCGGTCACTTTCTGCACCGAATCGAACAGATTCTCGAAGCGCAGCGAAATGTTTGCGCCTTTGAGGAACGGGACCTTCTTGGTCACCCCGGGTATCATCCCAAGCTCTGCAAACAAGAACACGTTTACGCTGTTTACGCTGCCAAAGCGCAAGTCGGTGCTGCCCGGCAGGCCGCTCGACTTGATCGTAGTCGGCCCATTCCAGCTACCCTGGAAAAACATCCCCATGCCCTTGTGGAACACGCCGCCGTTGAATTCCAGCGCATGACGCGGCGTGCCGCTGGTGCTAAGCGCATCGCCACCCAACAAATCCAGCACGGGGCCACCGGCAGCAATCTGGACCGTGTTGTCAAACTGAACTGTGTGGAACACGCCCAGACTCCAGCGGCCTTGCCCGCCGCCACCCATCGCCGCCATAAACCCGCCGCCGCCACCGCGCGCGCCACCGGGACGGGCTCCGCCGCCGGCAGGTGGACGCGGCGCTGCTGGAGGCGGTGCTGCAGCTGGAGCCGCACCGGGCGTTGCTGGGCGCGAAGTCCGCGAGCCACCGCCGCCCATGCCGCCAAACATCCCGCCACCTTCCGGCGCTTTGCCGATCGCGCCTGAAGTATTGAAGCCCCAGCGCAGTCTTGAACTTTCCTGCTTGGCAAAGGTTACCGGGCGCTGGTCGATCGAGACCAGCCGGTTGGTAGCAATATTGCGGACCACGCGGCCGGGAAAGGCCGCTTCGATCTCGGGCGTGAGCAACGGAAAGCTGGCGGTCACATCAGTCGAGCGGTTGCGGAACCATTCGACCAGCAGGTTGCTGTCCTTGATCGGTAGGGTCCAGTTCGCCGAAAGCTTGATATCCCGCTGTTGCTCACGCTTGAGGAACGGGTTGCCACCGCTAATGATCGTCACCAGCACGTTCTCGTTCTCGGTGAAATCATAGACCGGAATGTTGAAAGTCCGGGCTTCGGGATTGCCCAGCTGGCTGATTGAAGGGGCCTCCTGATTGACGATATAACTCGCTTGCAGGTTTAGTTTTTCAGTCGGAGCCCAGGTTACCCCGGCGCTCCAATCGTTGACCGCGCCAAAATCCGATACGTCGCTTAGGGTGGCGCTGAGGTTCAGCGTGATGTCGCCAATCCCGGCGCCAAAATTCTCGCGCCTGCTGGTCAACGGCACGGCCACATTCAGGCCGCCTTGCACCCGAAAGCGGTTCAGCGAGATCGGTCCGGCCGCAGAACGCTGATCGACACTGTCGAAATCAATCCAGGTGATCCCGGTCTTGAACGTTGCCGATACCATCCCCGCCGGCACCCGGAATGGACGTCCGGACAAGGTCACCAGGCTCTCAACCCGCTCCGAATTGTTGAGTGCAAGGTCCTGTCCGGCGGGAGTGAGCGCAGGCAATGATCCGGTGAGCGGAAGCGTTCCGGCCAGGGCCGCGTCGGTCAGCGAGGTCGTGATGGCGCGCCGGTCAATCAACGTACGGCTTTCGGCATGGGTTCCATCCAGCGTTGCGCTGAACTGCCACTTGCCGAAATTGGTGTTGTAGCCAGTGCCAAACGAGGCCGTGGTTGAATTCGTGGTCCGTTCCAGCGGGTCGGGCAGCGTTCGCAGTACGGTCTGGCTGGCGGGAAGCGGTCCGGTCAGCAGCACAGTGTTGAACCCGGAGTAACTGCGACTTTCGCTGCGGTTGGCCTCTCCGCTCAGGGTGAAATTGCCGCCAGTCCCATCTTTGCCCAGCCCTTTGGTCCAGGCGGTGTTGAAGCCGAAGCTGCGCGAATCCGCGATCAGGGTGCGGAACTCCGCCGCAACGGGGTCCGTCGAAACGGTCGGCTGGTTCGGCTGGACCTGATCGAGATCGCGCTCGGATTCAAACAGCGGGCTGGTTTCGCTGGTCGTTCCAGTCACTGTGAAGCGCTTGAGCTTGCGGATTGTCAGCAGCGTCGCTTCGGCATTCCACGAAGAAAACCCGCCGCGGGTTGGCACACTGATGCCCGCCTCGATCCGCTTGCTGTCAAACTTGTCCTTCAGGATCATGTTGACGACCCGGGTGTTGGGCGGGCTGCCAAAGCGCAGCGCCACTTCCTCAGGCAAGATCTCGACCCGTTTGATCGCCTCAGGCGGGTAATTGCGCATTTCGCGGAAATTGGTGATGCGTTGGCCGTTGACCAGAATTAGCGGCTGGCCGCCGCCGCCGCGCCCACGGCCGGATCCGGTCTGCGGGCTGACCCGCGCGAGCAGTTCGCCAACATTTGTGGCACCGAGCGCCTGGATTTCGGCCTCATCAAAGGTCGCGATCGGAGCCTGCGGAGCTTCGATCTGGCCGTTGAACTTGGTGGCGACTACCAAGATCTCCTCACCGGAAGCGCGGATCGCATCGGTTTGCTGCGCTTCGTCGGCGGCATCGATAGCGGCACTGCCAGTGGTCGAAGTTTCAGGTGCCTCCTGCGCAGCGACGGGTGTCGCAGCCAGCAGCAGACTCAGGGTGGTAAGGCTTCGCATTGTTTGTCGGTTCACTCCGGCGAAAATGGGCGTTGCATTCCCGATCCCTCGGCTCAGGTCCCTGACCCAGGACTGAATATGTTGCAATGTCCCCGGTCGTATCAATTTGTCGCTTCGTAGAACGCGGCCAGGCTTGTGGCCGAAATGCCAAAGGCTTCCCTTTTGCCTTTGACGCGGCTATGGGCGCCGCAAATCAATCAAACTAACTACGGATCAAAGGCGCGAATGGCGAAGGAAGAACTACTCGAAATGCGTGGACAGGTGGTTGAACTGCTGCCCAATGCAATGTTTCGCGTCCGCCTGGAAAATGACCACGAAATCCTTGGCCACACAGCCGGCAAGATGCGCAAGAACCGCATCCGCGTGCTGGTCGGCGACGAAGTGCTGGTTGAGCTGACGCCCTATGATCTGACCAAGGGTCGGATCACCTATCGCTTCATGCCGGGCCGTGGTGGCCCGGGCCAGTTCGGCTGACTTGAGCGCTCCTTCTCTAGTTCTCGCCAGTTCCTCTCCGCGTCGGCGCGATCTGCTCGCGCGGATCGGTGCCGTGCCCGGCCGGATCGAAAGCCCCGATATAGACGAGAGCCCACTGCAGGGCGAACTGCCCCGCGCCTATGCGTTGCGGCTGGCCGAGGATATCCAACAGGCCATCG
>CAZOSI010000172.1:0-6949 GCA_964582485.1 uncultured Novosphingobium sp. | reverse complement strand
TATCTTGGTCGCTGTTTCCCGCAGCACTTGCGGCGGCCTTTGCCAAGGACCGCCGCATTGTCATCGCTTGCCTGATCTGGCTGATCGCGCTTTACCCGCTGTCGGCGGTCTGGACCTAGTTCCCGTCGATCAGATTGCCAAGCTGCCCCAGAACCGAGCCTTCCCCGCGGTTCTGGCCGCCCATGCTGCCAGCCGCCGCCATCATCCGCCCGGCTAACCGGGCGAAGGGCAGAGACTGGATCCAGACTTTGCCGGGCCCGCGCAGCCGCGCAAAAAACACGCCTTCGCCGCCGAACAGCATCGATTTAACCCCGCCCGCTGTGATGATGTCAAAATCGACCGTCGGGGTATAGGCGGCAAGACAGCCGGTATCGACATGCAGTTCCTCGCCCGGCGCGAGCGTGCGTTCGACAATGGTGCCACCCATCTGCACAAAGACCCAGCCATCCCCCTCAAGCTTCTGCATGATGAAGCCTTCGCCGCCAAACAATCCGGTCAGCATCTTGCGCTGAAACTGGATCCCGATCGAAACGCCGCGCGCCGCCGCCAGAAAACTGTCCTTCTGACAGATCATCGTTCCGCCAAGTTCGGACAGCTTGATCGGAAGGATCGCGCCCGGCACCGGCGCCGAAAAGGCGACGCGGGCCTTGCCGCTGCCGGTGTGGGTATAGACCGTGGTGAACAGGCTCTCGCCCGTAACCAGCCGCTTGCCGGCACCGAGCAGTTTGCCCATGAACCCGCCCTCGGCCCCGCGCCCGTCGCCGAACACCGTGCTCATCTGGACCGCGGCATCCTTCCACACCATCGCCCCGGCTTCCGCCACCGCGCTTTCGCCGGGATCGAGCTCGATCTCGAGGAACTGGAGCTCCTGCCCCTTGATCTCGAAATCGATATCGTCGGCCACATTGGCACTGCGGGTGTGATGGCTCCAGGGGTTGGTGGTCATGAAGTGTCCTCTCTCAGAATGCGATGGCGATGATATATGAACCGCTTGGCCCGCGCCAAGGGGCTGCTGCATAAAGCGCTGTCCCAGGCCGCACCACCAACCAGGCAAACGCCAGCTTCTGCCCCTCACCCCCCCGGATGGTAAAAGTCATAAACCGCTTGCGCTACCGCCGCGCTCACCCCCGGCGCGCGCTGCAAGTCTTCCAGCGACGCTGCCCGTACCCCGCCGGCCGTGCCGAAATGCAACAGCAGCGCGCGCTTCCTCGCCGGGCCGATGCCGGGGATCTCGTCCAGCGGTGACGCCGTGATCGCGCGGCTGCGTTTGTCGCGGTGGGCGCCGATAGCGAAGCGGTGGACTTCGTCGCGCAGGCGCTGGAGGTGGAACAGCAGCGGGGAATTTTCGGGCAGCATCTTTTCGCGGCCATCGGGGAAGTGGAACACCTCGCGGCCTTCTCTGCCGTGGTGTGGCCCCTTGGCGATGGCGATCAGCGGCACGTCCTCGATCCCCAGCTCTTCCAGCGTATCGCGCGCCGCGCTCATCTGGCCCTTGCCGCCGTCGATCAGCACCAGGTCGGGCCACATTCCGCCGTCGCGGTCCGGGTCCTCATCCTGCGCGCGGGCGAAGCGCCGCCCGAACACTTCGCGCATCATCCCGAAGTCGTCGTTGGTCTGGGCGGTCTTGATGTTCCACTTGCGGTACTGACCCTTGATGAACCCGTCCGGCCCGGCGACAATCATCGCGCCGAGCGCCTGCGCGCCCTGGATGTGGCTGTTGTCGTAGACCTCGATCCGCTGCGGCGGTTCGGGCAGCTCGAGGAATTCGGCCAGCTCGCGGCTCAGCCGGGCCTTGGTGCCGCTTTCGGCCGCGCGCCGTTCCAGCGCCTCGACCGCGTTGCGGCTGGCCTGCTCCATCAGCCGGCGGCGGTCGCCACGCTGGGGGACCGACAGTTCGACCTTGCCCCCGGCCCCGTCGCGCAGCGCCTCGGCCAGCAGCTCGGCCTCGGGCAGCTGGCGATCGACGAGGATGCAGCGCGGCGGCGGCACCTCCTCATAGAACTGGGCGAGGAAGCTGGTCAGGACCTCTTCGGGGGTCAGCCCCTCGGTGTGCGCGGGGAAGAAAGCGCGGTGGCCCCAGTTCTGCCCGCCGCGGATGAAGAAAGCCTGCACCGCAACATGGCCACCTTTCTCAGCCAGCGCGAAAATGTCGGCATTGCCCAGCCCTTCGGCGTTGATCGCCTGGCTGCCCTGGATGAAGGTTGCGGCGCGCAGCCGATCGCGCAGGATCGCGGCGGTCTCGAAATCGAGATTAGCCGCCGCCTCCTCCATTTGCGTGTTGAGCTTGGCCTGGACCGCCGAGCTCTTGCCGCCGAGGAAGTCCTTCGCCTCAGCCACCAGCTCGGCATAGCCCGCCGCGTCGATCCGCCCCACGCATGGCGCCGAGCAGCGCTTGATCTGGTAAAGCAGGCAGGGGCGATCCCGGCGGCTGAAGAAGCTGTCGGTGCAGGACCGCAGCAGGAACAGCTTCTGCAGGGCGTTGATCGTGGTGTTGACTGATCCGGCGCTGGCGAAGGGGCCGTAATAGTTGCCCTTGGCCCGCCGCGCGCCGCGGTGCTTGGTGATCCGGGGAAAATCGTGGTCGGCGCGCAACAGGATGAACGGGAAGCTTTTATCGTCGCGCAGCAGCACGTTGTAGGGCGGGCGATAGCGCTTGATCAGCTGGGCTTCGAGCAGCAGCGCCTCGGCTTCGGAATTGGTGGTGACAATGGTCATGCCGCGGGTCTGGCTGACCATCCGCTTAAGCCGCAGCGGCAGGCGATCGACCTGGGTATAGTTCGCCACCCGGTTCTTCAGCGCGCGGGCCTTGCCGACATAGAGCACATCGCCCCTGGCGTCGGTCATCCGGTATACCCCGGGCTTGGGCTTCAGCGTGGCCTGAACCTCGCGGATCGCGGCGACGCCGGCCTCCAGATCGGGCTGGCCGCCCTTCATCGTATAGGTCGCCCGCTCCTCGTTGAAGCGGTCGGCAGCGCTGGGCTGATCGGGGCGTCCGGCCTTGGTCATCGGTCAGCGAATACAAGGCGTCCCGCTGCGGCGAAAGGTGGTTGTTGACGCCCATCCCCCGTGTGTTACGCTGCACCGCACAAAGACCCGCACAGCGGGCTGCAGGAGGAGACGGATCGCTTGCGCCAATTGCAGGGAATGGATGCATCGTTCGTCGCGCTGGAAACGCGCACATCGCCGATGCACATCGGCTCGATCCTGATCTACAACCCTGAAACAGCGCCCGGCGGGTTTGTCCGGTTCAAAGACATCCTGCGCTTCTTCGAAAGCCGGATCCAATTGTCCAAGACCGTTCGCCAGCGGCTGGTCCGGGTCCCGTTCGATCTCGACTATCCCTATTGGATCGAGGATGCGGACTTCGATCTGGAATACCATGTCCGGCACGTCGCCTTGCCCAAGCCGGGTGACTGGCGCCAGCTGTGCATCCAGGCCGCACGAATCTTTTCCCGGCCACTCGACCTGACCCGCCCGCCGTGGGAATTCACCGTGGTGGAAGGGCTCGACAATATTCCCGGAGTGACCCCCGGCAGCTTTGCCATGGTCACCAAAGTCCACCATGCCGCGATCGACGGAATGAGCGGGATCGACTTGCTCGACGCTCTCCACACGCTTGATCCTAACACGCCGCCGCCCAATGAGCCTGATACCTGGAAGGGCGAGCCGGTGCCCAATTTTGCCGAACTACTGGGCAAGTCATGGCTCAACAATCTGGCCAACCCGCTGCGGCAGATCGATGTTGCGGCCAAGGCAATGCCGGGGGTGGCAAAGGCAATAAAAGGGCTGATTTCCAAGGACTTCGCCTTGCGCGGCGAAATGCTTGCCCCACGCAGCCGGTTCAACGCGGTGATTTCACCCAATCGGGTGGTCGAAGGCCGTTCGGTCCCCCTGGCCGATATCAAGGCGATCCGCGAGGCGTTGCCAGGTGCCAAGGTCAACGATGCATTCCTCGCGATCATCGGTGGGGCGCTGCGCAAGTATCTTGAACATCACAATGACTTGCCGGACAAGACCTTGACCGCGATGGCGCCGATTTCAGTCCGATCCAAGGACGAAAAGGGCGACATGGGCAATCAGGTGGCGGCGATGATTGCGCCGCTGGGCACGCACATCGCCGATCCGGTCGAACGACTGGCCTATGTCCATTCGCAAACGATCAATTCCAAAGCGATGACCGACGCGCTCGGCGCCCGCAACATGACCGAGATCAGCAAGGTCAGTCCGGCCCTGTTCATGGCGCTGGGTGCCCAGCTCTATACCCGGCTTGGCCTCGCCAACCGGGTCGGTCCGCCGTTCTCGACCGTGGTCACCAACGTTCCCGGCCCCCCGGTGCCGATCTATTCCAGCGGCGCACGGCTGGAGAGCATGATGGGGCTGCTCTGCCTGACTGACGGCCTTGGCCTCGGCCATGTGGTGCAAAGCTACGTCAAGGAAGCGACAATCGCATTCACGGCCTGCCGCAAACTGATGCCCGATCCGGAATTCTACGCGCAGTGCATCGAGGAAAGCTTTACCGAACTGCGCAATGCTGCGCAGCTTGCCGTTGCTAGTGGAACCGTGCCGAAAACCGCCAAACCCGGCCCGGCGGCAAAACCGGCTGCGAAAGCCAAGCCAGCGGCGAAAAAAGGTGCCGCCAAGCCCGGAAAGGTCGCAAGGAAGAAATGACCGCTACTACGGCTGCGCGCCAAGCGCTTGAGATAGAGGTCCGCCCGCCGCATCGCATGCTGGCCTTGGCCGAAGGGCGTGCGGTATTCGAACTGGCCTCGTTCTATGCCACCCGCCACCTGCTCGGTATGTTGCCGCGCGGCGACGGGCATCCGGTGCTGGTCCTGCCGGGCTTCCTCGCCTCGGACCGTTCAACCGCGCCATTGCGCCGCCTGCTGAAGGACCTGGGCTATGATTCCTATGGCTGGAAGCTGGGCAGCAATGTCCGGGTCGATCTGGCGCGGGTTCATGAAATGGAAGCGCTGCTGCTGAAGATTTTCAAGGATACCGGACGCAAGGTTTCGATCGTCGGGTGGAGCCTGGGCGGGGTCTTCGCCCGCGAA
The DNA here is from genome assembly GCA_964582485.1 of uncultured Novosphingobium sp. Taxonomy (GTDB): domain Bacteria; phylum Pseudomonadota; class Alphaproteobacteria; order Sphingomonadales; family Sphingomonadaceae; genus Novosphingobium. The sequence goes on along the minus strand of CAZOSI010000172.1, from coordinate 1,898 downwards.
CTTGCCAAGCTGCACCCGCAGGCTGTTCGCCAGGTCATCTCGCTGGGCAGCCCGATCCATGATGATCGCCGCCACACCAACGCTAACCGGCTGTTCGAGTACCTGAACGGCAAGGAACCCGAACCGATCAAGCATGGCCGCTTTACCGGACTTGACCAGGCGCCCCCGGTGCCAACCACCTCGATCCTGACCCGCAGCGACGGAATCGTTCACTGGCGCGGCTCGGTTCAGCATGCCGATCGCGGCCACGGACAGACCGAAAACATCGTGGTCCACGCCAGCCATTGCGGATTGGGGGTCAATCCCAGCGTGATGGTGGCGATCGCTGACAGGCTGCATCAGGCCGATGGGGCATGGAAGCCGTTCCAGCCGCGGCTGTCGCAGCGCTGGATGTATCCCGCACAGCGCTTGCATTGATGTCAACGCTGCATCTGGTTGATCCCAGCCTGCTGCCGCTGCTCGAATTCATGCCGGGCGGCGGGTTCAGTGCGGAAACCCTGCCCGAGATTCGGGTTCAGTCCGAACAACGCTTCGCTTTCCTCGGCGCGCCAGTCCTGACGCCCGAGGTCAAGGTGATCGACGGCCCCGGCGGGCCGCTCGAAATCTATTGGTACGATCCCGACCCAGGTGCCGGGGTCCGGCCAGCCCTGTTCCATATCCACGGCGGGGGCATGGTAATTGGATCGGCCAGATCGATGCAGCATGGCCCGGCGGGAATGGCCGCCGCGCTGGGTATCCCGGTCGCTTCGGTCGAATATCGCCTCGCGCCAGAGCATCCATTTCCCGCCCCGCAGGATGACTGTCTGGCCGGGCTCAAATGGTTGAGCGCTAATGCCGCTGAATTGGGCGTCGATCCGGCGCGGATCGGAATCATAGGCGAAAGTGCCGGCGGCGGGCTGGCGGGAGCAACCGCGCTAATGGCGCGCGATCTGGGCGGGCCGGCGCTGGCCGCGCAGTTCCTGGTCTTCCCGATGCTCGATCACCGCACCGGCAGCGAAGAATGCCCCTATGACAATCCCACTACGGGCGAATTCGTCTGGACGCGTGGCAGCAACCGGTTCGGCTGGGGTGCGCTGCGCGGCAGCTATGGCGCGGACGATGCGCGCAAGGGCTGGTTCTCACCCAGTTTGGCCGACAGCTTGGCGGGTCTGCCGCAGACCTGGATCGGCACCGGCAGTCTCGATCTGTTTCTGGATGAAAACCTGGACTATGCCCGCCGCCTGGTAGCGGCCGGGGTTCCGGTTGAGCTGCACTCCTACCCTGGCGCAACCCATGCATTTCAGGCGATTGCCGACGGGCATCTGGCCCAGTCGTTTAACCGCGATCTGCTCGGCGCGGTGGCGCGCTGGCTCAAGCTTGAACCCCGCACTTAGCACTTAGCACTTAGCACTTAGCACTTAGCACTTAGCGCGAGATCCTTAGCCCTTCCCCGTTGGGGAAGGGTTGTGATGGGGGTTTCACGCCAGCGCCGAGCCCCCAAACCCCTCCCCACAGGGGAGGGGCTTTTTCCAATTCAATCCGCGCGTCCGCCAACGTTGACGTTGCGAATCCGTTCATCGCGGTCGATCGAGCAGGTGAAATCACCGCTCGAAGCGCGGCCCGTTACCCGCCAGCCATCGCCATCGCGGTTGACCGAATCGACTTCGGCACCTTGCCCGGAACCGCCACCCACTTCGCTGAGGCAGCGATTGATCGCACCGTTGATGCCAGAGCCTTCCTGCCATTGCGGGCGGGCATCGCGGCTGTAATCGCGCGAATTTCGATCGTCTTCGTAACGCGCGTCGTCATAACGACCGTCATCGTCGCGGCGTTCATAGCGCTTCTTCTTGTTGTTGTTGCTGGCCGCACTGGCAATCGCGGCGATCCCGCCGATGATCAGGATGCCGGCGATCACGTCC
>CAZOSI010000171.1:5871-6950 GCA_964582485.1 uncultured Novosphingobium sp. | reverse complement strand
AACCAGAACACCCAGGAAAGCGAACACCCCCCAAATGGCCAGCTACAAAGACCCCACCTTCCAGGAACGCACCGCGCTCGCCCAGGCCGCCCGCGCCAAGGCGCTGGCAAAGCTAGCCGCCAAGCCCGCCCTCGACGAAGCAACAATCGCCGAACGCAAGGCCGCCCAGGCCGCCCGCGAACAAGCCCAGGCCGAAAAAAGCGCCGCCCGCAAAGCGGCCATCGCCGAAGCCAAAGAAGCAAAACGCGCCGCCGCGCAGGCGCCGGTGAAGCCGGGGCTCAGTAAGGAAGAGCTGAAGGCGGCGCGGGATGAGCGTTATGCGGCAAGGAAGAAGCGGAAGGGGTGAGGGGGGCAGTGATGGGACTCCCCTGAACTGCTAACCAAAGAGAAGTGGCGCACGGAGCCGACAATGGGGATCGGATCATCATCGTAGTCGTAGAACCGGTGGAAGGAATGGTTAGGACGCTTTCGCCATTGGTGGTCAACTAGTATTGAGCCGTGGATGACCGCCGAAAAATTTGATCGCTACGTGAGTGTGGAGTTCACGCGCTTCAAAGCATTTGAAAAATTTCGCGTTGATCTCAGAAGATTTAATGTCCTGGTAGGGCCGAACAACGCTGGCAAGTCCACGATCATAGCGGCCTTTCGAATTCTGTCTGAAGCATTGCGTCGCGCCTCAAATCGGAGAGCAGAGCTATTTCAAGGCCCAAATGGTCGAGTTTATGGACATCGAGTTGATCTCGCTTCTGCCTTCGTTGCCGAAGAAAATTTGTTCTTTGACTATCATGACGAAGAACCAGCCTTCATAAAGTTTTCTCTTTCCTCACAAAATTCATTGACCTTGTATTTTCCCGAACAGGGAACCTGCTATTTAATTCCCGACGCGCAAGGGAAGAATTGTTCGACGCCTTCGGCATTCAAAAGCAATTTTCGATGCAAGATTGGATTTGCGCCTGTCTTAAGTCCCGTAGATCATATTGAAAAGTTGTATCAGTCTGAAGCTGCAAGGCTTGCCCTTTTGAACTATCAGGCTTCTCGAAATTTTAGAAATATTTGGTATCATTTTCCGGATCGTTTTG
>CAZOSI010000171.1:0-5861 GCA_964582485.1 uncultured Novosphingobium sp. | reverse complement strand
CTTGGCCGGGCATGAGTGTTTCTCCGCCTGAGGTGGAAGCTATTGATGGAAAGACATATTTATTTATGTACTGTCCTGAGAAGCGAAGGGCGAGAGAGATTTTTTGGTCGGGATTTGGATTTCAAATATGGTGCCAGATGCTGACTCATATCGTGCAAGCCAAGGATGTTTCGATTTTTCTCATAGATGAACCCGATGTTTATCTGCACTCAGATTTGCAAAGGCAGTTAATATCAATTCTAAAGGAACTCGGTCCAGATGTAATTGTAGCAACTCATTCAACTGAAATTATTTCAGAATGTGATGCTGATGAAATTGTGCTTATTTCAAAATCGCGTTCTAGATCAAAAAGGCTACGATCTCCGACGGAACTGGGGACGGTATTCTCGATTTTGGGGTCGTCTGCTAATCCAATTTTGACGCAACTCGCAAAGACGCGAAGGGTGCTTTTTGTAGAAGGTGGCGATTTCAAACTTATTGCACAATTCGCCCGAAAATTGGGCGAGAAGCGCGTCGCAAGCCGAGGCGACTTCGCTGTTGTTCCTACTGGTGGGTTCAATCCTGAAAAGGTCAAAAGTCTACAGGTCGGGATGGAACATCCGCTTGGGCGTAGCGTGCTTTCAGGGGCGGTTTTGGATCGAGATTTTAGATCTGAAGCAGAATGTGCAGCCATCGTATCAAGCTTGGTTGAGAATTGCCAATTTGCGGTTATTCATAACTGCAAGGAGATCGAGAATTTCGTACTAGTACCATCAGCTATCGACAGACTTGCCGATTCTAGAGTGAAAGATCGACAATCTCGAGGGGCGAAAATACAAGATTTTGAATATTGTAGTGAATCTATTCTGCTAGAGTTTGCTGATTCTCAGAAAACATATTTAATGAGTCAGTTTACAGAGCGGCACAAAGCTTTCGCGCGTTCAAGTGGGTGCCGAGATCATGAAGCCACCATTATGCAGGCGGCAATGGAAGCGTTTGAATGCCGATGGGCTGACAAAGCTGATCGTTTGAGAATGATCCCTGGAAAAGATGCCCTTTCGTTTTTGAATGGGGAGCTTCAATCTCGACACAAAGTTGGGGTAACGCCAGCTGCGATTGTGGATTCCATGCATATCGATGAAGTCCCGGATGACATGAAGGCGTTGGTAAGTGATATCGGCAACTTCTCGCGCACGCCGCCACCATCTTAAGGAATGAGGATTGGTGTGGTTGATTTACGCTGATATTGCACCAAGTCGGCCACTCACCCCATCCGCTCAATCAACGCCAGCGCCGCCTTCGGGTCCGCATCGACCATCCCCAGCAGCGTCCGCGCAGGCGCATCCGGCGAACGCCGGTGTTGCTCCCAATCGCGCACGGTGCCGACCGGCACGCGCAGCTTGGCGGCAAAGCCGGCCTGGCTAAGCTTGGTCTTGGCGCGGATCGCCTTGACGTCAGGTCCGGCCGCGACGCGGCCTTTGGTGGTGTCGCCTTGTGCAAAGGCGATGGCATCGGCCAGTCCGGCCGCGATCTTGTCAAATGCTTTGGTCATGTGTGTGCTGTCCTTGCTTGCTCCTGGCGAAGCGGGGGCGCGAGCCCCGCGAACTATTACAGACTCTCCTTCAAAGTTGCGGTCATCAAACGCAGGGCGTTGCGTTCACCTTGGGTCAGATTGGCTTTTTCGCCCTTGCCAAACACGGTCAGCAGGAACACCGGAATGTCCCCGCCGCCAAAATACCAGACGATCCGGTAGCCACCCGACTTGCCTTTGCCGCGCCCGGCGAGGCGGGCCTTGCGGACGCCGCCGGTCCCTTGCAGCAGATCGCCCGCTTCGGGATCGGCGGCAACCAGATCGACCGCCGCAGTCCGCTCGTCCTCAGACATGCCTGCGCCCTTGGCGTCGCGTAGGTATGCTTCGGTTTCGATCACGGTCTGCATGGTGGGGTGCATATACGGCATTGCCGTATCTGATTCAAGCGTGAAGTATGCGGCATTGCCGTAGGGTCCATGTCTTCCGGGATCGCCCCGCTCGGCGCGTTTTCCTACATCGGCGCGGTCTGTTACATTCGCGGTGCACTTTCATGGCCTGGATTGGGCCTGGACGCCCCTTGTTTTGGCTTTGGTACAATGTCTGCGAATGCACTTTATCAACTAAACCCCCGCGACTCGGGGCGGGGCGGGGCTGATCTGGCAGATGAGGTCGGGATCACTCGCGCGTGCCCCGCTCCCAAGGGGGAGGAACTATGCCGCCTGCGCCGCCGCGCCCTCCACCAGCGGCTCGGCCTGGACGGCGCGGTTGCGGCCGTCGCGTTTGGCTTCGTAGAGGGCGCGGTCGGCGCGCTGGTAGAGGTCGCGCCAGTCGTCTTCACTGGTCACCGGGCCTTCGGCGACGCCGAGGCTGACGGTGACCTGGCCGCCGTGTGGCATGACGGAGGTGCGCACATCCTGCAACAGGCCGAGCGCGAGGGCTTCGGGCAGTTCGTCAGCGCGGCCCAGGATCGCGAATTCCTCGCCCCCGATCCGCGCGACCGAGCCCATCAGTTCGGCCCGGATCGCGAGGCGCTGGGCCACTTCGCACAGCACCTCGTCGCCCTTGTCGTGGCCGTGGGCGTCGTTGATCGCCTTGAAGTGGTCGATATCGACGATCAGCAGGCGCAGGGCGGACTGGCTGCCGAGCTCCATCGCGTTGTCGATCAGCGCGCGGCGATTGAGCAGGCCGGTCAGCGGGTCGGTGATCGCCAGGTTGCGGCTGTGCCGCTGCAGGCTGAGCAGGCGGACCACATTGGTCTGCTGTTTGTGGATCATGTGCAGCTGGAACAGCGCCGCGACCAGCAGGCTGACCCCGATCGCGAAGTCCATCCGCTGGCCCGAAGCAAACAGCAGCAGCACCATCGGAATGAGGTTGATCGCCAGGTTGAGGATCGCTCCAAGCCGCGCGCTCGCCACGCAATAGGCGGTGCTGAAGGCGCCCAGCGCGATGATCATCGGGTAATAGATCCGTTCGGCCGGCGGCGCGCCAAGCCATGAGTAGACGCACCAGGCCGAGCACATCACCGCGATCAGGCTCGACGAGACGGTCGCTTCGCGCAGGAAGGCGCGAGCGCGGCGCGGGCTTACGGTCAGGCGCAGGTCGCGCCGCAGGTTGAGGTAGCCGGCCAGACAGAAGATTGCCATCGCCCCGGGTACCGCATAGCGCACCCACAGGCTGGCATCGGGTGCGGCGGCCAGTGCGGCGGTCGGCGTGGTCAGCAGGAAGGCAAGGAACAGCAGCTTCGACTGTTCCTGCAGCTGCCCGGCGGACAGCAACACGAACTCATCCCGGATATCCTCCGGAATATAGGGATTGAGAAACCCCCGGATAGCTGCCCCCACCTTGCTCACGGCATCAGGGCTAGGGCCAAACCCTGAAGCATCAGTTAAACCGCGTAGCTTTTTCGGCGTTCTATTTGATCAATAAGTAAAAATGCCCTTGGCTTGTAATTGTTAAGAATACGCGGCTAGTCTTCGCGGCGAATAGTCGCGATTTTGAGAGGCCAAACATGCCGCATACTGCACCCGCCAATCCCAGCCTGCCGCAGAACGATACGCCCGAGCAGCAGGCTGCCCGCGCGATCCAGCTCGACCTGACGCGGCTTGGTTATCAATGGGGCACGGTGGGCAGTCTGCCAGAGGTTCCGGTAGTCCAGGGCCTGCCCGCAAATGAGACTCCGACGCTCAGCTGGTGGGTGATGCTGGCCGGGATCCTGGTCAAGCTGGTTGAAAACCACATCGCGGTGCAGCTGGAAGCACTGGCCCGCGATCCGCTGGTCGAGGCGGGGGAAATTGCCGTGAACCAGGCCTTGGTTGCCGAAATCAAAGCCGAGGTTACCGTGATCCAGGGCAAGATCGCCCACAACACCAGCGGCGGCACCTTCTGGTCGCGGCTTAAGGAGGATGTCGAGCTGGGTGTGCTGTCGCTGGGCGAGGAAGCGCTGGCGGAGCGGTTTGAGAACCATGCGCGGAAACTTTGTGCCGCGCTGGAACTTGGGGTGGCGAGCGAGGCGGACCTTGGCAGCGGCTTTCCCTGCAGTCTCGAGGCCTACCGCGACCTGTTCCAGGATATCCCGCTTCCGGGCATTGCCTGGACTTTTCAGGACGATGCTGAATTCGCGCGGCTGCGCGTCGCCGGCCCCAATCCGATGCTGCTGGCGCGGGTTGTAGATGCGTTGCCGGCCAAGTTTCCGCTTGATCAGGCCAGCTACGCGGCGGTGGTCGGCGGCGATACACTTGAAGCCGCGCTAGACGAGGGGCGGCTCTATCTGCTCGACTACGAGGCGCTGTCGGTGCTGATCCCCGGCTCGACCGATGGGCAGGCCAAATTTGTCTATTGTCCGCTCGCGCTGTTCGCGGTGCCGCCGGGCGGGGTAAGCCTGGTCCCGGTCGCGATCCAGTGCGGACAGGACCCAGCCGAGCATCCGATTTTCATGCCTTCGGTCCGGGCCGACGAGCAATGGGGCTGGGATATCGCCAAGCTGATCGTCCAGGTTGCCGACGGCAACTGGCATGAACTGTTCGCGCACCTTGCCCACACCCACCTGGTGATCGAGGCCGTAGCCGTGGCGACCCGCCGCCACCTGGCCGAGGTTCACCCGCTGTGGGCTTTGCTGATGCCGCATTTCGAAGGCACGCTGTTCATCAACTACGAGGCGGCGACAAGCCTGATCACAGCCGGCGGGCCGATCGACCGGATCTTTGGCGGGACGATCGCCTCCAGCCAGCAGACCGCCGCTGATGCGCGGATCTCGTTCGATTTCACGCAGCGCATGCTGCCCAATGATCTCAAGGCGCGCGGCGTTGGCGATGCCGGAATGCTGCCCGACTATCCCTACCGCGACGATGCCTTGCTGATCTGGCAGGCAATTCACGAATGGGTCCAGGGCTATGTCGGGCTGTACTATACCGGTGACGATGCGGTGACCGCGGACAGCGAGCTTCAGGCCTGGGCCGCAACGATCGCAAGGGAAGGGCAGGTCAAGGGCTTCGGCCCGGTCCAGACTGTACACCAGCTGATCGATTGCTGCACGATGATCCTGTTCACCGCCAGTGCCCAGCACGCCGCGGTCAACTTTCCGCAAGCCACGATCATGGAGTTCGCTCCGGCGGTGACGGGGGCTGGTTGGCAGGCCGAACCGGTGGAGCGGCACGGGCATGACCGGCAGGAATGGCTGAGCTATATGCCGCCGACCGACCTCGCGCTGAAACAACTTGAGGTGCTCTACCTGCTGGGCTCGCTGCACTACCGCCCGCTCGGCACTTATCTCAGCCGGGATTTCCCCTATCCGGCCTGGTTTACCGACCCCAAAGTGACCGGCAGCGAAGGCCCGTTGCCGCACTTCCAGGCAGCGCTGCTCAAGGTCGAACAGCGGATCGCGGCGCGCAATGCTGCGCGGCGAATCAGCTATCCTTACCTGCTGCCCAGCCGGATCCCGACCAGCATCAATATATGATGGGGGATCGGGGTCATTTGCCAGCCACTCAACGTGCCGCCGACTTTGCTTCGGGAAGAGGCAGGGCGAAAGATTCCGCAAGCGAGAGAAGTAAATCAGGATCTGCCGTTAAATTTAGGTTTCATTTCAGAACCAGATCAATATTGCATTCGCGAAGTGATCGGGTTGAATTTGAGACCATGATCAGAAAAAGCAGCACGAAATTAATCCAAAATGCCTGATTTCCGAGAGTTTCATTGTGTCAGTGACACCGCGACGGCTGGGAAAAATAATCCACAATAACAGTATGACGCGGCCGGGCGGCTGACCCGGATCACCTGGGGCGATGCCTTCTACGTCGTCTATGATTATGACACGGCCGGCAATGTCACCGCGATCCGAGAGAACGGGGCCAGT
>CAZOSI010000170.1:0-6953 GCA_964582485.1 uncultured Novosphingobium sp. | reverse complement strand
CGCCGCTTATCGACGTCATGCTCGTTCTTCTCATCATGTTCATCATCACCATCCCTGTGGCCACCCACGCCGTGAATATCGACCTGCCCAATCCGGCTGCACCGCCGCCTCAGGTCATCATCAAGCGCGACAAGAACAAGGTCGTGATCATGCCGAACAACGACATCCTTTGGAACGGCACCTCGGTGAATATCAACCAGCTCACCGGCCTGCTGAAGTCGACGCTGTCGATCAAGCCGGAACCGGAGCTGCAGTATCAGCCGGATGCCCAGGCACCCTATGATACCAGCGTTACGGTGCTGAACATCATCAAGGGGTCAGGCGTCTCTGCCTTTGGCTTCGTCGGCAATGAACAGTATGCCGGCTTTGGCAAGGCCGCTAGCGCACCCAAGGTCGAAGGCCTCGAATAAGCGCTAGAAACAACCAAACACGAACAAGGGGCGGAGCAATCCGCCCCTTTTTTTGCGGCTCGTGTACGTGAACACATAACATTGACAGTGAATAGCTATGTTATACCATCTCCTCTATAACGATCAATCGAGGAGAGCATGCCGTGGCCCATACCCTCACCGCAGCCGACCGCCCGCTGGCGGAACTCAACACAACCCCGCTGATTGACGTGATGCTGGTACTGCTGGTGATGTTCATCCTATCGGTCCCAACCGCGCTTCACGAAACTTCGTTCGACCTGCCGCATCCCGGACCAGACTTGCCCCACAGGTCAATCCTGCCAGAAAACATGATCTCACTGACTGCAGCAGCCGAAATCCAATGGAACGGCGAGAGAGTGGGCGAAGGCCAGCTCGTCACTCTGCTGCAGGCCGCCACCCACCGTCAGCCGGAACCGCTCATCCGCTTCGAGCCAGAGGCCGGTGCACCCTATGGCGCCTCGCTCAGGGTTCTCAATCTGATCCGCTCTACCGATCCGGCAGCCTTTGCTTTCTCTGGCAATGAAAAATACGCCAGCTTCGCCGAGGCCCAGCCTGCCAAACGCTAGGCCTCGATCTCGGGAGCCTTGTCTGGCCGCATTGCCTGGCCCGCAAGGCCTTCCGCCTCAAACAACAGCTCGTCATCAGCCTTGCCCTGAGGCAGGCTTTCACGGCCGATCATCACCAGCACCGGCACGGCCAACGGACTGACCCGGTCAAGCACGACGTGGCGCACTTCCTGACCCGCCCGGTCAAGCACCCCGGCGAGCCTGCCGATGTCGGTCATCCGCGCCCGGGCATCGGCCCAGGCCGCCTCGATCAGGACGTGATCGGGCTCATGCTTACGCAGCACGTCATAAATCAAGTCGGTCGAAAAGGTCACCTGCCGGCCAGTCTTGCGCTTACCAGGGTGCTGGCGTTCCACCAGCCCGGCGATCACCGCGACCTCGCGAAAGGCTCGCCGCAACAGGTAGCTGTCCTCAACCCAGGCAACAAATTCATCCGTCAGAATATCAGCAGAAAGCAGTCCGGCCGGATCCCCCACCGCTTTCAGGCTCCACACCGCCAGGGCATAGTCATTCGCGACAAAGCCCATCGGCGAAAGCCCAAGCTGTTCCATCCGCCGGGTGATCAGCATGCCAAGCGACTGGTGCGCGGGCCAACCTTCGAAGCAATAGAACACGGTGAAGTGCTTGCCCTCATGCGGGAAGCTTTCGACGAGCAACTTGCCCGGCGCAGGCAGTTCGGAACGCCAGTCCTGCATTTCGAGCCATTCACGAACGTCGTCAGGAAACTGGCTCCACCCGGCCCGGTCATCGAGCAAAGCTTGAACCCGGCCGGCGAGGTGCGTGGTGAGCGGCAGGCGCTGGCCCATATAGCTAGGGATCTGGCCCGCCTTCTTCGCCGCGCGGACAACCAGCTCGGTCTCGCGCATTGCTTCGACCTCCAGGTCGAGCCCGGCAAAGCGGATCGACTCACCCGGGCGCAGGCTCGCGGCAAAGCTCTCTTCAACCCGCCCAAGCGAACGGCCGTTGCGGAACCGGACATCGACCATCTCGCTATCTATGATGATCCCGGCATTAAGTCGGTGCCGCGCGGCATGCTGCGGAAGGGTTAGGCGCCACATGTCGTCACGCCCCAACGTAATCCGCTGAAACCGGTCATATGCGCGCAGGGCATAACCCCCGGTCGCCACGAAGCTGATCACACGCGCGAATGCTGCCGCGTCGATCCAATGATAGGGCTCAGCCGATTGCACCTCGGCCAACAGCGTGGCGCCGCTGAATGGACCCGCACAGGCCCGCGCCATAACATGCTGGGCCAATACATCGAGCGCGCCCGGGCGGAAAGCCTCGCCATCGCGCTGGCCCTCCACGACCGCCTGCTCGGCCGCCATCGCTTCCAGAAACTCGAAGCGGTTGCCCGGCACCAGCAAGGCCTTGCTGGCCTGATCGAGCCGGTGGTTTGCCCGGCCAATTCGCTGCAACAGTCGCGAAGATCCCTTGGGCGCGCCCATCTGCACGACCAGGTCGATATCGCCCCAGTCCACCCCAAGGTCGAGGCTGGCAGTGCAGACCAGCGCCCGCAGCTCGCCTCGCGCCATCGCCCCTTCCACCTTGCGCCGCGCCTCCCTTGACAAGGAGCCATGGTGAATACCGATCGGCAGCACATCCTCATTCGCGGTCCACAGCTGCTGGAAGATGAATTCGGCCAGGAAACGGGTGTTGCAGAACACCAGCGTGGTCCGGTTGGCCTTGATCGCCTGGTACAATTGCGGGACTGCCCAAGCGGCGGCGTGTCCACCCCAGGGAATCCGGGCTTCCTCGGGAAGCAGGATCGAAAGTTCTGGCTGGGCGCCGTCCTCGCCCGCCACGATCTCGACCGCCGCGGCTTTGCCGAACGGCGCCAACCAGGCGGCAAAGGCCAGCGGATCGGCCAGAGTTGCGGACAGCCCGACCCGCTGCAATCCCGGCGCCAGCGCCTGAAGCCGCGACAATGACAGCGCCAGCAAGTCGCCGCGTTTGGTGGGCGCGAAGGCGTGAATTTCGTCAATCACCACGCGGCGAAGCCCCGCAAACATGGTTTCCGCCTCGGGATAGGACAACAGCAACGAAAGCGATTCGGGCGTGGTCAGCAGCACTTGCGGCGGGCGGGCGCGTTGGCGGGCCTTGCGCTCTGACGGTGTATCGCCACTGCGCACTTCGACCCGCATGTCCAAGCCCAGCTCCGCAACCGGGGTCAACAGGTTGCGCTGCACGTCATGCGCCAGCGCCTTGAGCGGCGAAACATAGAGCGTGTGAAGCCCTTCCGGTGGCGGCGATCCAGCCAGCCGTGAAGGACAGAAATCGGCCAGCGTCGGCAGGAAGCCACCAAGCGTCTTGCCCGCACCGGTATCGGCCACCAGCAGCGCATGCCGTCCCTCGTTCGCGACGTCCAGCATCTCTGCCTGGTGGCGGCGCAGACGCCAGCCCCGGGCATCGAACCATTGCCGAAGTTCAGGAGGAAGCGGCTCTGCCATCGTCCTGCCAAGATGGGCGCTGATTGCCTGACAGCCAAGCTCTTCCTTCACCGGCCGGTAGGTGCCACAAGCGGGTCATGCAGCCGCTCGATTACCACGAACTGACCGCACTGGGCCTGGCCCTGGCGCTGGGGTTGCTGATCGGGGTCCAGCGAGGCTGGGCCAGCCGCGATGGCAAACCCGGCAGCCGTTTTGCCGGAATTCGCACTTACGCACTGTTCGGGCTGCTCGGCGGGATTGCCGGAGCGCTGCAACTGCGCGCCGTCGGCCTCGCAACCGTGCTGCTCGCCGCCGGCGCGGTGCTGGTCGTGCTTGGCTATTGGCGCAGCACCAAGGGCCGCGCCTCGATCAGCGGCACCGCCAGCCTGACCGGGCTCATCACCCTTGCCGCTGGGTTCCTGGCCGGAAGCGGCGATTATGCGCTGGCCAGTGCGTTGGCCGGAACGACCGTGCTGGTCCTGTCGCAGCGCAGCCGCTGGCATCACTGGCTCAGCCACGTCGACGAAACCGAAATGATGGCGATCGCGCGCTTCGCCCTGATCGCCCTGGTGATCCTGCCGTTGCTGCCCAACAATCCGGTTGGCCCCTATGACGCATGGAAGCCGCGGCAATTGTGGCTGGTGGTGGTACTGGTCTCTGGCTTTTCCTTTGCCGGTTATGCCGCAGTCCGGCTGCTCGGCCCGGCGCGCGGAGTGCTGGCAACCGCAGCGGCGGGATCGATGGTTTCCTCGACTGCGGTCACCGCATCGCTGGCCGGAAAGCTGCGCGATGGGGCCGGCGACGCGATGCTGCTGAATGCCGGGGTCGCGCTGGCCAGTGCGACGATGTTCCTGCGGGTAATGCTGCTGACTGCCGCCCTGGCAATTTTCGCCTTGCCCGGCTTTGCCACATTCGCCGCGCCTGGCATGTTGACCAGTCTTGTTGCCTGCTGGCTGATCCTGCGCCGCCGCGGCGCGGGTGCAGTTGCCTATCAGGACGCAATGACGCTGCGCAATCCGTTCGATCTGGGCCCGGCATTGCTGCTGATGGTGCTGACCATGGCTCTGACAGTTGCAGCGCGCTGGGTGCTACAGCGCTATGGCGATTCCGGACTTGCCACAGTGCTGGCGATTTCCGGCTCGGTCGATGTCGATTCGGCGATTATCACCATGGGCAACCTGCCGCCCGGCACTCTCACCCCGCGTGTTGCTGCACTGGTGCTGGCACTGCCGGTAACGCTCAACACCCTGTTCAAGACCGCCACGCTGATCTCGATCGCGGGCTGGAGCAAGGCCTGGCAGGGAGCCAGCGCGATGCTGGCGAGCCTGGTGGCGCTGGGTGGCGGAGTGCTGCTTGTGTGGTCGTCCTAACTGACGGACCAGGCGCCACCGCGGGTGACATGCGCGTCCCGGGGACGAAGGTCCAGGGCGAGGCCCAACAGGTCGTTGAGCTGATGAGCCTGTTGGCCAATCAACCGGTCGAGCGCACGATGCTCTCGCGGGAATGCTTGGCTGAGGGCTTCCAGCTGGCCGAGCAGTTCTGATGCAATCTGGCGCAGGACCGTTTCGGCACCCGCTCCGGGAATCCCGAATTTTTCGCTCAGGGCCAGCAGGTCGGCGCGAGTCAAGTCGTCATAGGTGGTTGCAGCGCCGATCTGGAACGTCAGCTCCTCGGTGAAGCCACCCACCACCTGGACCGGAACCAGATCGTAGAACGGGGCCAACCTGGGCGCCGTGCCCGGCAAGTGCAGCAGGGCGTGGTTCTTGGCATGATTGTCGGTATTGCCGATCAACAGGTTGAACAGCGTGAGCCGCAAGAACAGCTGTCGGGCCAGAGCGGGCTGGTCGGTCGCGGCGAGTATCCGGCCGATCACCTCGGCGTCAAAGCGCCGCCCGGGCCGTCCGCGCCGTTCGTACTTGAGCTGAGCGGGCAAGCCGGCGGCCTGGGCGAAGTCTTCCTGATGGATCCGGTAAACTGATGTGCCTTCGACCAGTCGATCAAAACGCTGGATCAACAGAAACGGGAATCCACCCAATGCGCTGTCGAGGCAGGTCCCAACCGGCAGGCCGCATTGCGAGGCGAGCAGAGTGGCGAAAGCCTCGTCGCGCTGCTCATTCTTGTGCCGTGGATCTGGCACCTTGAGGATGTGGGTGGTGGGCGCTCCCGTCCCGGCTCTCGGCAGGCCAAAACGCGTCGGCTCACCGGGCAGGACCGTGAGTGAGATCTTGCGGCGAAAACCGGCAACCGGCGAAGGATCACGCATGCCTTCGGGCAAGGCGCGGTTTTCGGTCAGACGCCTAACGAGATCGATCAGCTCGTGCTCATCCAGCGGTTCATAGTGCGATGCCAAATCGCCGGGCCGCTTGAGCGGGGGGTGATCGAGCGGCAGGACGCTGACCGCGCCGGCGCAGTCCTTGCCGATATGTTCGAGGAGGCCGACAACATCGCCGCGATCGATCCCATGCGCCGCCATGGCGCGATCGAGCTGGTCGTTTTCTTGCAGCAGATTGTCAAACCAGGCCCGCGTCACGGCATCGCCAAACGGCTCCGCCCGCAGTGGCAGCGACAGCGACAACGCGTGTGCCATTGGATCGTCCAGCCATTCCCGGGCATAGACGAAAGCCGTGGCCCCGCCATCGTCGGCAACCAGTTGGCCTATTGGTAAGGCCGAAGCTTCGAGCCAGACGTTGAGGATCCGCATCAGCCGCGCCGCGCCCGGGCCAGCAGATCGATTCCAGCAGCGGCCGCGCAGGCCAGCACCTTGTCAAATTCGAGGCTTGGCTTGCCGCCCTCCAGCTCGGACAGAAATCGTCGCCCGACCCCGGCCTGGGCAGCAAATTGCGCCTGGTTGAGTTTCATGGCCTTGCGCGCGCGGCGGATCATGCCGCCGAGCTGCGCGGCATTGTTTAGCGGGCTGGCCAGCGTCGCGGCGGTCGCGCTTGGTGACGCCTGCCGAGCGGAGGAAGGCAGATAGCCTTGGGCGATCTCGCGCGTGCGGTTCAGCGCCCCACTTGCCGCCAGATCGGATGCCAGGGCCGTGCGTCTGCGGATGGATTCGAGAATTTCGGCCGAGGGATCAGGTGCCGTCAGACCCATGGCGCGCTGGTATGTCGATTGCGCAAGCCGTGCTTGCTTGAGAATCTCATCTAGCGGATCGGCGGCCAGTACGCGCTTGAACAGCTGGTCTCGCTCGCGCATTTCGCGCAGCAGTTTGTCGGTTGCGGATTCGGGGGGAAGAGCCATTTTGCTCCCTTTCGGGCGCATAAATGGCAAATGGTGGGCCAAGTGTCAAGTTTTGCACCCATTCAGGTGCATAGTGATCGCCACACACCTCAACTGCCAATCTTGATCCCGTTCAGGCGCAAATTAGCATTAGTGTCCGGCTTGTGGTCCACGCTCCAAGCCGGACGCCGCCAATTGGGTGTCGATCTGCTCCATCAGCCGGTCGAGCCCGGCCTGGTCATTGCTTTCGGCGCGGGCGACCAGCACGTCCTGGGTGTTCGAGGCGCGCAGCAGCCACCAGCCAT
>CAZOSI010000169.1:0-7013 GCA_964582485.1 uncultured Novosphingobium sp. | reverse complement strand
GCTGAGCGCCTGGATCGACTATAACGACGACGGCGATTTTGCCGATAGCGGCGAACAGATCGCCAGCAGCGCCAGCGATGGCGGCGCGGGTGACAGCGACGGTTCCGTCAATGGCACGATCCGGATAGCGCTGACCCCGCCTGCAGGTGCCGCGACCACTCCGACGATCGCCCGCTTTCGCTTCTCCTCCAACACTGGTCCGGCCAGTTCAGGGCTGGCGGGATATGGCGAGGTCGAGGACTATCAGTTGACCGTAATCTACCCTTCCTTGACGATCAGCAAGGCCTCCACTGTCGTGAGCGATCCAGTCAATGTCGGCTCCAATCCCAAAGCTATTCCCGGGGCCAAGGTGCGCTATTGCGTGCTGGTGACCAACACGGGCAACACCAGCGCCAGCACGGTGCAAATGGCCGACAGTCTGCCCGGAACGACCAGCTATGTTGCGGGTTCGCTGCGCTCGGGCACGAACTGCAGCGGGGCGAGCACTGTCGAAGATGATGACGCAACCGGGCCTGACGAAAGTGATCTGGTGGGCGCTTCGGTGAGCGGATCGAGCATCGCCGGATCGGCCCCCAGCCTGGCTGCGGGCGGCACAGTGGCGCTGACCTACGAGGTCATCGTGCAATAATTCTTCGCTATGCCGGGCCAAGTTGAATTTGCTGGCGCCGGATTAAACATGGCACTAATTCCCCGCCATGAGCACGAGACAGGTTTCAGATCGCAACGATCCGGTGATCGAAAGCCGCGACCAATTGGTCGCTCCGATGATCAAGGGCGAAAAGCCCAAAGAGCGTTGGCGGATCGGCACCGAGCATGAGAAGCTGGTCTATTGCACCAGCGATCATCACGCCCCCAGCTATGACGAACCCGGCGGGATCCGCGACCTGTTGGTCGCGCTGGAGCAATATGGCTGGAAGCCGGTGATCGAAGGCGGCAACATCATCGCGCTTTCCGGCAGCGATGGCGCGGTTAGTCTGGAACCGGCCGGGCAGCTAGAACTGTCAGGCGCGCCGCTGGAAACGCTGCACCAAACCTGCGCCGAAACCGGCCGCCACCTCGATCAGGTCAAGTCGATCGGTGCCAAGACCGGCAAGGGTTTTCTAGGGCTGGGCATGTGGCCCGACAAGACCCGCGAAGAACTGCCGATCATGCCCAAGGGCCGCTATGCGATCATGCTGCGGCACATGCCGCGGGTTGGCAGCATGGGGCTCGACATGATGCTGCGGACCTGCACGATCCAGGTCAACCTTGACTATTCGAGCGAGGCCGACATGGTGCAGAAATTCCGCACCAGCCTGGCCCTGCAACCGCTCGCCACCGCGCTGTTCGCCAATTCGCCGTTCACCGAGGGCAAGCCCAACGGCTACCTTTCGTACCGCAGCCACATCTGGACCGACACCGACCCGCACCGCACCGGCATGTTGGGCTTCGTGTTCGAAGACGGATTCTGCTATGATCGCTACGTCGAATATATGCTCGACGTGCCGATGTATTTCGTGTTCCGCGACGGCAAATATATCGACGCCGCCGGGCAGAGTTTCCGTGATTTCCTCGTTGGAAAGCTCCCGGCGTTGCCGGGCGAATTGCCGACCGAGAGCGATTGGGTCGATCACCTCTCCACCGCCTTCCCCGAAGTTCGGCTCAAGAGCTTCCTCGAAATGCGCGGCGCCGATGGCGGGCCATGGCGCAAGATCTGCGCGCTGCCCGCGTTCTGGGTTGGCTTGCTCTATGATCAGGGTGCGCTCGACGCGGCGTGGAACCTGGTCAAGGACTGGGACATGGAAGGGCGCGAACGGCTTCGCGCCGAAGTGCCCAGGCTCGGCCTCGATGCGCCGATCCCGGGTGGCGGCACCTTGCGCGACATTGCCGGCGAAGTTCTGGCGATCAGCCGCGCCGGCCTCAATTCGCGCAGCCGCCTCAATTCGATGGGCGATACCGAAGCCGGGTTCCTGAACCCGCTTGATGAGATTGTCCGCACCGGCAAGGTTCCCGCGCAGGTCCTGCTCGACAAGTATCACGGCGAATGGGGCGGCGACCTCAGCCGGGTTTACGAGCTGAGCTTCTGATGATCGTCGTCGTCGGTCAGTTCCGCTTTCCGCCCGAACGGATGGAAGAGGCCCGCCCGGTGATGCGCCGAGTGATGGAGGCGACCCGCGCCGAGCCGGGCTGCACCGAATACAATTACGGCGAGGACGTGCTCGATCCCGGCCTGATCCGGGTCAGCGAGATCTGGGAAAGCCGTGAGCATCTGGCGGCGCACATGCAGACCGCGCATATGGCCGAGTGGCAGCGCGAACGGGCTGAACTTGGGCTCAGCGGGCGCAGCATCATGGTCTATGAAGCGGGCGAAGGAACGCCGCTCTGATTGCTACTCGGCTGGCTGCGCTGTCAGCGCCGGTCTGCTGTCCTTGAGCGCCTTGCCCATGCGGTGGAATACCCGCGTCACCAAGCCGTGCCGCGCCATCCAGTCGGCATAGGCGCGGTACTTGGGATCTTCGTCTAACAGGTGCTTTTCCTCGGTCCGCGCCCGCCAGTAATAGACCGCACTGACACAGCCCAGGAAGAAGGCGTTGCGCAGCGAATCCGACAGCGATCCGGTATTGACTACGAAAGGCATCGAGGCGCACCACCAGAACAGGTTCTTGGAGAGATAGGCCGGATGCTTGGTGAAAGCATAGGGGCCATTGGTCAGGACCCCGCGGTAGGTCAGGTTCGAGAAGCGGATCCCGAAGGCGATTGTCGCCCAGGCGTAAATCGCGGTCAGCACCACCAGCAGCGCCGCCCAGATCCACAGGATCAGCGGGTAAGCGCCGAAAGTGTGGTACCAGTTGTCATCCCCCGGCACGCCATAGAGGTAGAACAGCGGGCGCCCCTCACCCATCAGCTGGAACGGCGGATAGCAGATCAGCGCCGCCAGCCAGCCGGCCAGATAGGGATTGGCCGAACGGATCTGCGCATCCAGCGGCTTCATCGTCAGGATATAGCCAACCGAGCCGATCTGCTCATCGATCACGAACATCAGCGTGATCAGCAGCGAGGCGAAGCCGATTGGTGTAAGGAAGAATGTGCTCCAATCCGGCGCGACCAGGTTCTCGAAGCCACCCGGCACGATCATCAGCATGAAGGCCGTGAAAAAGCCCTTCACTGCCCAGGCGCGCAAGTGGTGCCAGATCTGCTGCGGATCGAATGCCTCGCGCCCGATCAGCATCGCGCCAAAGTGCCAGCATCCATCGCGAGGCTGGATCAGATAGCGATCAAGCCACAGCACATAGGGAACCGATAGCACGAACAGCGGCACAGCAGCTGCGCTCAGCACCTGCATTGCAAACAGATAGGGGCCTTCCCAGTACCACCGGCCGAGCGCATAAAATGTCGCGATCAGCGCCCATGTTGCCCACAGACCAGCCAGTTTGGTGATCGAGATGTCGATCACATCGGCCAGTCTGCGTGGTTTGTCCCAGTCGATCCCGGTCGAGGGATTGCGGTGAACCTTGTCGATCAGCAGTGACCACAGCACCATAGGCGCGGCGCAGACCAGCAGCCCCACCAGCGCCGCATTGGGCCCGGTCAGCCGCTCGGCCCGCATCGCAAGACCCAGGGTCGTGACGATCTCGGGCCAGAAGTGGCAGATCATCACCCAGACGGTCAGCGCGCCAAGGCCAAGCCAGCCGACCACGGCGGAAACGTCGCTTTGCGGCCGAACGTCGGCAGGGGTGGTTGCGGCGGATTTCATCCAACCCGCCTTAGCTGCAAATGGTTAAGCGGCGGGTAACGCGGTCAGATCACCGCAATGCGGTAATCCGACCCGTATCGTCGAGGATATAGAGCGTGTTGTTCGCCACCACCGGGGCCAGAGTCACCTGCGCATCGAGGTAGCCGGCCAGGCTGGCCTGGCCATCGGCAACCGAGGCCGAATAGACCCGGCCAAGCGAATTGACGAACCATAGCCGGTCGCCCGCGAGGACCGGGCCCGACCAGAACAGCGGAACTTTTTTCTTTTCCTGGTTCTTGAAATTGTCGAGCTGTGTCAGCCAGCGGACCTTTCCTGTCGCCCGCGCGATGCACAGCAGGCGGCCATCGTCGGTCAGCGTGAAGATCCAGTCGCCCGCCACCGCAGGGGTCGAGATCCCGGCCAGATTAAGTTCCCAGATCCGCTGTCCGGTAACCAGTTCATAGGCGGCCATGCGTCCGCCCTGACCCAGCGCATAGACCCGGCCGCGATCGATGATCGGATCGGCGTCGATGTCGGTCAGCACGCCTACGGTGGTCGAAAGTGAAGTCCGCGCCAGCGCATCAGACCACAGTTCACGCCCGTTTTCATAGCGATAGGCGATCAATTCTCCGGTCGAAAACCCTGCGATCACCGTGCCCTGCCCTGCGGCGGGCGCAGCCACACCGAATACCCCGGTCTGCCCGACCGATGCGGCGCGGCTCCATTGCTGGGCGCCGTCCGCGGCGTTGAGCGAGATCATCTGGTTGGCCTGGGTCATTACAAAGATCGAATTGAAAGCGATTGTCGGCGATCCGCGCAGCGGCCCGGCCGGCTTGACCTTCCACAGCACCTTGCCGTCATTGGCATCGAGTGCCGCGACTTCACCCATCCCGGTGGTGACATAGACCCGGCCGTCGGAATAGCTGGCCCCGCCGCCATAGACCGAGCTGGAGCCATCGCCCTTGATCTGGAAGCCCTGGCGCCAGGCCGGCGCGCCGGTGTTTCCATCAAAGGCATGGACCACGCCCGCCGTATCCATCACGAACAGCTTGCCCCCGCCAATCACCGGACTGGCGGCCAGCCGCTGCTTGGGGCTCGACCCCTCAATCTTGGCCGTCCAGGCAATGGTTGGGTTGGCCCCCATCGCCAGGTTGCCATAGCTCTTGCTGGCGGTCCCGCCGGCTTGCGGCCACTCCTCGTTTATGGTGGCGGGCGGGACGATTACGGCAACATTGGCCAGCGCCGGATCGACCTTGGCGCTGGTATCGATCTTGCTCAGAATCGGTACGCGATTACCGACGGTGGGCGTCGAAGGTTTCGCCTTTCCACCGAAAACACCGCAGCCAGCCAGGCTTACGGCAAGTACCAACGCCAGCGAGGCGGAGTAGCGGCGGGGCATGCTATTCGGGGTCATCGGCATTTCCTTGATTCTGTCCGCTGCTTAGTTCTTGGCTTCGGCGGAAGGCGAGGCGGACGCCTCTGCCCCCGCTTCAAGTTCGGGATCGTCGATCCCGGCATCGAAGCCGAGCCCGCCGGCCAGCTGGCGCATGCGCGAACGCAGCGTGGAGGGTGTGTTCTTGTCTTTGCCGATCGCTGCGAACAGGGCCCCGGCTTCCTGCGGCTTGCCCTGTTCGAGATAGGCCATGCCGACAAGTTCGCCGGCGCTGCCGAAGAAAGCGTTGCCCGGCACGGCCAGCGGCTTGAGTTTGGCGATCACTTCTTCGGGCTTCATCGCATCGAACTTGATGGTCACCTCGCGGATCAATGCAAGATCGCGCAGCGGCTTAGGAGCCGAGGAATCGGCTGCGATTGCGCCGAACTGGCGCGCAGCATCGTCAACCTTGCCCTGCTGGGCAGCAATAGCCGC
This sequence comes from uncultured Novosphingobium sp., assembly GCA_964582485.1. Lineage (GTDB taxonomy): Bacteria > Pseudomonadota > Alphaproteobacteria > Sphingomonadales > Sphingomonadaceae > Novosphingobium. The sequence goes on along the minus strand of CAZOSI010000169.1, from coordinate 1,434 downwards.
GAGCTGCATCTTCGCGACGGCGCGCGAGCCATCGCTGCCTTCCTTGGCAAGCTGCTCGAAATCCTTGATAGCCGGGTCGATCGCTCCGGCTTCGAGCCGCTCCATCGCAAGAACGCTGCGTTCGGACAGCTGCTCCGCGGCAGTCTTTTGGGTGTGATCCCAATAGAGGTAACCGCCCAGTGCGAGCAGCCCAACCACGATTGCTCCGCCTACCGGCTTGGCATAGCGCTTGAAGGTATTGACCAGCTGTTCTTCGCGCAGTGCCTCATCAACTTCGCGCAGGAAACCGTCCTTGGCCGCTTCGTCACGGTCGTTGGGCTTTGCTGGGGGGGTGCCGTTACTGGGAGGACTCAGGGCCAAGTTCGAATGCCTTCACTATGTCTGTCGGCGGCTGTTTAGCGGATGGACCGGCCTTTTCAACGCCAATCCCATGCGAATCCCCCGGTTAAGCGCTCCTGAACGGTCCGGGTCGGACAATCGTGACCTTGCCCGGCGCGCCGCCGCAGGCGGCTAGCGCCTTGCCGCCGGAACCGAGCCTCGATGGGAACCGGGGGACTTGCAAGGCTATGCAGAAACCCGCGCCAGCAATCGGTCGATCGCCGCAATTGCTTCTGGCTCATCAAGCATTGGCGCATGACCAACCCGGGGCACAGTCACCGCTTCGCTATCACCCAGTGTCTCAGCCATTCGGGCAAAGGTTGCAGGGCTAAGTACATCGGACAGTTCGCCGCGCAACAGTGCCACCGGGCGCCCTTTCAGAGCGGCAAAGCCAGGCCACAGATCCACTCCCGCTTCTCCACCAGGCTGGGCAAAGGGTTCGGCGATTTTCATGTCGTAATCGAACACAATCCGGCCGTTTCCTCCAATCACCATGCAGCGTTTGGCCATGGCCAGCCACTCGGCGATTTCGTAATCCGGGAAAACAGTCCCCTGAGCCTCTTCCAGCGCCCGCGCTGCGTGCATCCAGGTTGGGAAGCTGCGCCCCTGACCGACATAGCCACGGATCCGCTCAAGCCCCTCGGGGGCGATTTCCGGTCCGACATCGTTCAGTAGTGCCCCGACCAGCCGGTCGGGCATGGTCATCGCGAACATCATGGTTAGCAGCCCGCCCAGGGACGTACCGATCGAAACGAGCCGGTCGATCCCTTCCTGTTCAAGCAACAGCCCAAGATCCTCGGCATATTGGAGCGGATTGTATGTAGCGGAATCCTTGGCATAGGCGCTATCGCCCCGCCCGCGCAAATCCGGGCAGATCACCCGCCATTCTCCAGCAAGACGCTCTGCAACATGGGAAAAATCGCGGGCGTTGCGGGTCAGGCCCGGCAAGCACAGCACCACCGGTCGGTCGTTCCGGCCCGCAAAGTCGCGGAAATGCAACTTCAGCCCGTCTGCACTGATCCAGAAGCGGTTGGCGCAGCCTTCCCCGGAGTGGGC
>CAZOSI010000168.1:0-7043 GCA_964582485.1 uncultured Novosphingobium sp. | reverse complement strand
GGGGGGGTGCTGCCGGTCGATGTTAACGTCCGCGGTTGGCACAATCCGCTTGAATTCCTCCCCGCACGGGGGTGGGGGACCCCCGACGGGGGTGGCGGGGCACAGACGAGTGGTCCCGAGCTTGCCGGTCGGCCCTGCCGGGATCACCCGCGCGTGCCCCTTCACCATGCTTCACATGGTCCCCCTCCCCGTTCCGGGGAGGAACTCGCGCTTCGTCTCGGCTTGCGTCAGGTCGATGGCTTTCCCGAGGCCGCCGCCGCGCGGATCGTGGCAGCGCGGTCGGAAGGGCGACCGTTTCGCGATGTGCGTGAATTGAAGGAGCGGGCCGGGCTCTCGCCCGCGCTGATCGAGCGGCTGGCCAGTGCCGATTGCTTCAACTCGCTGAGCCTCACCCGCCGTCAGGCGTTGTGGGATGCGCGCAGCCTGATTGCCGGGCCGGACCTGCCGCTGTTCGCAGCGATGGCGGCGCGCGATGAGGGGGCGGAGCGACAGGTCACGCGGCTTCCGCAGATGCCGCTGAGCGAGGAAGTGGTGGCCGATTACCAGACCCAGCGGCTCAGCCTCAAGGCGCATCCGCTCGCCTTCCTGCGCGCCAGCCTGGGTGAGCGCGGGTTCATCCGGGCGAGCGAACTGAGGGAGCGCAAATATCGCTCGACCGTTCAGGTCGCCGGGGTGGTGCTGATCCGCCAGCGCCCGGGCAGCGCCAAGGGGGTGTGCTTCATCACGCTGGAGGACGAGAGCGGGGTGGTCAACCTGGTGATCTGGCCCGATCTGATGGAAAAGCAGCGCAAGGTGATCATGGGCGCGCGGCTGATGGAGGTGAAGGGCCGGGTCGAATACGATGACGAGGTGATCCATGTGATCGCCCAGCACCTGACTGACGCCACACCCAGCCTGCACGCGCTGTCGGACGATCTGTTGCCGCATCACACCGACCGCGCCGATCATGTCAGCCGCCCGCTCCCGCCCGGACGAGGCGGACATCCGCGCGACGTGCGGGTGATCCCGAAATCGCGCGATTTTCACTGACCGCGCAGCGGGGCAGGTGTAACCTTGCTCCAGTCTGTAGTCGCCATGTCGCAAATTTGACGCCTTCGGTCATGAAAGCGTCACATAACCGCAATAGCGGCAGGAAGACCGATCCAGACCGGAGAATCGACAATGCGCTACAAGCTGGCCGGAATGTTGGCGACAATCGCCGCAGTGGCCGCAACTCCGGCCGCAGCGGGCGAGGACGTGGCCTATTGGCAGAATCTGAACCTGACCATCAAAGCCAGTGAAGAAATCCGCATCGCCAGCGAAACTTCGCTGCGGTCAAGCGATGCGCGCGGGTTCTATCAACTGCAGCAGGTCACGATGATCGGTTTCAAGCCGAGCAAAAAGGTGACGCTGTGGGCTGGATACGTTCATACTCCGCAGTACAGCAAAGGCGATTTCACCGTGATGGAGCGGCGCTTTCGCCAGCAGATCAACGTCGATGACGTAGCCAAAATCGGTTCGCTCAATCTGGGCCTGCGCGTGCGTACCGAGCAGCGCTGGCGCGACGGAATCGCCGGAACGGGCTGGCGATTGCGGCCCTCGGTTCGGGCCAGTGCCCCGCTGCCAGCAAAGCTCGGGCTGAACCTGGCCCATGAAAGCTTCATCAACCTCAACACCATCAGCTTCCAGCGCCAAAGCGGCTATGAACGAATGCGCAACTCTGTTGGCGTGACCATCCCGTTCAGCAAGGCTGTGGGGTTTGAGCTTGGCTATATCAACCAATGGTCAATCGTCCGGGGTGGGCCGGACAACATCGATCACGTCGTCAACACCACCATTTCGGCTTCATTCTGAAGCCATTCACCGCGCCATATCGAGGGGAAAACGATGCGCCATATCCTGATCGCGGGGCCCTTATTTGCCGCGCTTGCCTGTGCCGCTCCGGCTCATGCCGACGACACCCAGAACTGGGAAACGCTCAACGTCACGGTCAACTTGCCGGACAATTTCAAGCTGAACAGCGAAACCGTGTTCCGCGACAGCGATGCCCGCGGCTTCTATGAGATCGAAGAAAATCTGATGGTCGGCAAGAAGCTGAACAAGACCGTCACGGTCTGGCTCGGCTACACATTCAATCCGCTCTACAATGCCGGCACCTTCTGCACCCGCGAGCATCGCTTTCGCCAGCAGGTCAGCTTCGACAACGTGTTGCAGATCGGCAAGGTCAAGGTGGGCGGACGGTTAAGGCTGGAACAGCGCTGGCGCGAAAACGCCAGCGGCACCGCCTGGCGGCTGCGTCCGCAGGTCAAAGCCAGCGTGCCGATTATCGGCAAGGTCAACTTCAACCTCAGCCACGAAAGCTTCATCGATCTCAACACGCAGTCCTTCCAGGGTGTGGAAGGCTATGAACGGATGCGCAACGCCGCCACCGTTTCCTGGCCGCTGAACAAGAAGTTCGGGGTTGAGGTCGGTTACCTTGAACAGCACGGCTTCGTTCCGGGCGGGCCGGACACCAACGATCACGCGCTGACCGTGGGGCTGAACGCCAACTTCTGAAAATCCGATGGGCATTTTGCATCCGGCGGTGCTGGAATCGAAATGCCCATTTGCGCAGCGATGGTGACCCCTACGGGAATCGAACCCGTGTTTCAGCCGTGAGAGGGCGCGAACAAACGCGTTTCCGCCATTTCTCGAAACCGTATGAAACTGCCTGAAACAACGCAAATCTGTGCCTTAAGCAAATGACCTGTCCCCCATTGTCTGCATGTGTTCCCCAATGTATATTGGGGATTCATTGGGGAAGTTTGGAAAGGGACGGCAATGGCGCGCGTTGTGCAGGACGCAAAGCTGGCAAAGCGGGAGCAGCGATTGAAGCTGGAATCGCGCAAGAAGCCCTACTGGATGACGCTCAACGAGGGCGAGCACTTGGGCTACTATCGCGGCGCGCGTGTCGGCAAATGGATTGCCCGCTATCGCCGGGCTGGCGCGGTAGGCAACTATCAGGAAATGACCATCGCAGAAGCGGACGATACTGCCGATGCCGATGGTGCGGTGATCCTCAATTTCAAACAGGCACAGGACGCCGCGCGCAAGTGGTTCCTGTCGCTGGAGCGCAATGGCGGGCGCAGGACCGGAGCCTATACCGTTTCCGACGCTCTGGACGACTATCTGGCAGGGTTTCAGGGCAAGGACTTGGCGAACACCAGCCGCCGGATCGAGGCCATCGTGCGGCCTCAAATGGGCAAGCATGAAGTGGCGAAGCTGACAACCAAGGCCGTTAATGACTGGCTACTGTCTCTTGCCGCCGCACCGGCCCGGTTGCGCACCGCCCAGGGCGCAGAGCAACAGAATGTCCGCGAGACACCCGACACGGACGAAGCGCGCCGCCGTCGCCGGTCTAGCGCCAATCGCATCCTGACAATCCTCAAGGCGGCTTTGAATGCGGCCTATCGCGAGGGCAAGGTTTCCGCCGATGATGCATGGCGGCGCGTGAAGCCCTTCGCCAAGGCCGATGCCCCCAAGCTGCGCTACCTGTCCGACGATGAAGCGCGCCGTTTGGTCAACGCCTGTGACCCGGCATTCCGCCCCTTGGTACAGGCCGCCTTACTGACGGGCGCGCGCTATTCCGAGCTGGCTGGCTTGGAGGTCCGGGACTTTGACCGGCAATCGCAAACCATCTGGCTGCGCGAAACCAAGGCGGGGGTTGCGCGGGCAGTCTATCTCGAAGGCGAGGGCGTCCGGCTGATCGAGCAGGCCGCACTTGGCAAGCCATCCGATGGCCTGATTTTCCCGCGTCCCGATGGCGGGCGCTGGGGGCCGTCGCAACAGGCGCGCCCTCTTGCCGCCGCTTGTGTCGCCGCGAAACTGCAACCAACTGTTTTCCACGATCTGCGCCGGACCTATGGCGCGCGGCTGGCGCTGCGCGGCGTTCCCATGGCCGTTATCGCCGAAGCCTTGGGCCATGCCGACGAACGAATCACCCGGCGACACTATGCGCACCTCTCTAAGTCCTACGTCGCCGATACCGTCCGCAGTGCGGTAACCGGGCTTGGCATCGTCGAACCCGGCATTGTCGTCCGGCTGGAGGCGGCACGGTGACCGAGGCCACCCCCTACCGTGGGAATGGCCCTACCGTGGAAATATCGGATGCCACTAGGGCAAGATTACACAAACGGCTCGACGAGCTCTTGGACCTGCAAGACCAAATCAGCGGATGCGTTGCTGAATCGGAAATGTGCGACGAACTTGCCGACCGGCTTCAACATCGCGCCGAGCAACTGGTTATTCGGGCAAGTCACTTTGCAGGGGAGGTCGCTGGTAGCGATGCGCGCGCCATAGCGTTCCGGCATCCCGATCCTACGTCCCGGCTGGCATTGTCCCGCTTCCTGAATGGGGTGGCGGAATTTGCGGCTCCCTACGCCTACGCAACGCTTGACCTTGGTATCGACACCTTCACTTGGACCGATGTCATGGCCATTTTGGACGACCTGCGTTCCTTGGAGCATGGCGATCTACCGGCGCGATTGAAGCCAGCCGCCAAACGTCAGCCTCGCGGAACAAGATGGCCCAGGCTCAAAGAGCAATGGCGCGCAGTCCAATGGGTGAGTTACCTCACCGGCCAAACCACGAAGGAGGCTGCGGTCAAGGAGGTCGCGACTGCCTACGGTGTATCGGACCGGACCATTTACAACTGGCACGATGACACCGAGCAAGTTGCGTCCGGCCACAGCCGCGACTGGAATTTGGACGATGCCCGAAGGGCTGGCGCGCAAGGTGATCGACCGAACTTCACTCTGTCACCCTACCGATTCGAGAATGACCAAGCGTATCGAGATTGGTTGGTGCACGACGCGGAGCAATACAAAACCTTCGTGAAAACATTGGGTTGAAACGTTAGCGACGCAGCTTTGCAGCCGCATTTTCTGGCGGCACCAATTCGTGCCGCCGTATCGCTCGCCATGCCCTGAGGCACGGCGCAATTCCGCATCGTCCCTACAGCGGCATGGAAACCGAACATGACCGAACTGTTGACCGTGCGGGACTTCAAGTCTCGTTTCAAAGTCAGCCATTCCGCGTTCTATCGCGAAGTGGCTGCGGGCCGCATCCCCATTCGCAAGATCGGGAGGGCTACCCGCGTCGCCCTGGCCGATGCCGAGAAATGGGCGGCAGGCCTGCCGACGCACACCGGGGAGGCTGCCAATGTCTAACCCGGACGAAAATGCCCCCAAGGCCAGTGCAGAGGCCTTGGGGGCGGGTGTCGAGGACGCCGAGTCCACCGGACAACTTGATGCCTACCATTCGCCTCGCACGCCCCGCAAGCGGCTTGTCGTCAAGGCCATCGGGCCGGATGGCCAGCGGTTCACGGTGACCGGGCAGAATGCCAAAGCGCTCTTGGCGCTGGTCAAGGCTGACGCGGCGGGTGTCACCGCGCTGGACGTTGCGGCATGGGCTTTCCGGCTCGCTGCCCATTGCCATGTGCTGCGCCACAGGCACCGCCTGAGCATCGTCACGCTTTGGGAAGGGCACGAGGGCGGCAGGCACGCGCGCTACGTCCTGCGGTCCTCTGTGACGATCCTCCAGCCGGTTTCCGGTTGATCCTTCAAATCAGGGCGGGGCGACTGGCAACGGTCGCCCCGTTTCATTCGGGCAGGCCGATCCTGCCAACGGGAGCGCTTTGCCGTGGGCAAGCATCGGAACAAGAACAAGGTCAATCAGACTGGGCGAAACCTTACCACGCGTTTTGCTCGGCTGGACCATCGCTTGCTGAATTCGTGCGCCTATCGTTCGCTCACCCCCACCGCGCGCGCATTGCTGGTCGAGCTGACAATGCTGGAGAACGGCGCAAACAATGGCAGCCTTTATTTGAGCATCCGGGACGCAGCGGATCGCATCGGCATCGTCGATCTGACGGCAACCCGGAATGCGTTCGATGAACTGCAAGACCTTGGCTTCATTGCAATGACTGAAGAAGCTCATTTCCACGTCAAGGCCGCCGACAAGTCGCGTGCTCGCTGCTGGCGATTGACTTGGCTGGCCGGTCCCGGTCGCAAAGGGCCGACGATGGACTATGCCACCTGCCAGCCGCAACCGGGCACCAAGCCACACAAGCGCATGGAGAAAGGGATGCGGGCATTGAAGCGATACGGCAAGGCGCGCGATTCAGGCCGATTGCCGGTGTTGGATTCCGGCACGTTGGCCCAAGACTGAAAGCAACTGACAGGAATTCCTGTATTGGAAACCAATACGTCAATGGGCAGAAACCGCAGAATTCAGCCAATCGGTCTTGTGTCGGTTTCCAACGCACACATAGCTGTCACCATAGGTGAGAGTTCACTAAGGAGCGTCGCTCAGTCCCTCCCAGTCAAGTCTGTCAGTTTCAAGATACTCGGCTGCCGACAAATCATCGTACCTCACAATCTGAAACTCTGGCTGAGGAAACTCCCCCTTCACCGCCGCCGCCTTCTCCTCAAGAGTTTTGGCTGCTGCGGTCCAATCTGCCATTTCCGCATCCTCTGGTTTTCGATTGACGATTGCATAGAAGGTAAGTTCGGTCGGCTTTTCCCAATCGTCGCAACGGACGCGAACCTCATGCATCGCGCGGACGAAATTGCCATGCGGACTCTGCTTGCTTCGCTTTGATTCAATCCACTTGCGGATTGGCTGAACCATTGCGTTGAAACTGTCTGGAAATGCGAAGCGCTGTCTGAACCGGGCCAAGCCTGCCGCTAATCGGCGTCGCTCATCGTCTGATTGGCACCCAGGGGTGTGCTCCCAAGTTGCCACAACCGATTTATGGACCGTCGCTGTCACATCAAGGTCTATGAGCAAGCCTTGATTGGCGATGCATTCAAGGTGAATTCGGCTTGGCGTTTCCCGCCGGATTGCTCGTCCAATTTCATCGTCTGTTGCGTTCACCAACGCTGCAACATGCACGAATGGCCGATGTTCTATGCCCCTGACAATGTCACAAGACTGGCTGATGAGTATGACGCCATGGGCTGCATCTATCGCCTGCCATGCCAATTCTTTTTCATCGAGAACCAACACAGGCAAATCGACCGGCG
>CAZOSI010000167.1:0-7057 GCA_964582485.1 uncultured Novosphingobium sp. | reverse complement strand
CCGCCGCCATCACCGCGATGGTCGCCCAGGTCAGCCAGGGGAACAGCCACATCCGCACCTGAAGCTTCTCCGGCGCGGTCTTTTCCAGCCGGCCCCTGATCCGCAGCTGCGCCACCGCGCAGAGGATGTAGAGCAACAGCATTGTGGCGCCCGATGAATTGATCAGGAAGCTGAAGACCGTATCGGGCGAAACCCGCTCGGCGATATAGGCGGCATAGCTGAACAGGCTGGCCATGATGATCGCACGGGCCGGCACCTTGCGGCTGTTGACCGCCACCAGCCACTGCGGCGCATCACCATGCTTGGCCAGGCCGAACAGTGTGCGTGAGGTGATATAGAGGCTGGAATTGAGGCACGAGAGCACCGCAACCAGCACCAGGCAGGTCATGATGAACTTGCCGCCGGGCACATGGATCGCCTCCAGCGTCGCGGCGAACGGCGAATAGCCGGCGACCACCCCGTTCCATGGCAGGATCGCCACGATCAGCGCCAGGGTGATGACGTAGAACACCAGAATTCGCGCCGAGACCGAGAGCGAAAGCCGGGCGATAACCTTGCCGCTTTCCTTGCTTTCGGCGGCGGCGATGGTGGCGATTTCGGCCCCGCACATAGTGAAGATTGTCGATGCCACTGCCGCCAGCACCAGTCCCCAGCCATTGGGAGCAAAGCCGCCATGCGCGGTCCAGTTGGAAACACTGGCTCCGGCCGGATTGGTGAAGCCCAGCACCCATGCTCCTGCGATCGCGATAAAGGCGAGAATCGCGCCGACCTTGATCAGCGAGAACCAGAACTCGAACTCACCGTAGGCCCGGGTCGAAAGCAGATTGACCGCAGTAAGCGCCAGCATCAGCGCCACACCGATCTGCCATTCGGCGAACATCGGATACCATTCGTGCAGGATCTTGGCCCCTGCCACCGCCTCTACCGCGACAACCACGGCCCAGAAATACCAGTAAAGCCAGCCCGACAGGAACCCGGCCCAATGCCCGATCCCTTCGCGCGCGAAATCCGGGAATGCCTGCACGCCTTCCAGCGAACTCGCCATTTCGGATATCATCCGCATCACCAGCATCACCGCCAGCCCGGCGATCGCGAACGAGATCACCGCTGCGGGCCCAACCTGGCTGATCGTGGTCGATGAACCGACGAACAGCCCCGCACCGATGATTCCGCCCAGCGTGATCATGGTAACGTGGCGGTTTTCAAGGCTGCGGCCCAGTTGCGTATCGCTGTGCCCGATCAGCGCTTCGGCCTCTTCAGTGGTGGTAAACTGGTTGCTCATTGGCACTTTGCTCCCCTCGTGCCGCAGACTTAACCGATGCCTGGCGCAGGGCAAGGGGGAGCGGTCGCCATTCACTTGACCGCAATCACGGCTCTGCGATGGTCGCGCGGAAACACATGGGAGAATTCCGCATGCTCCGCCCTGTCCTTGCCGCTTTTGCCTTGCTGGGAACCTCCGCCGCGCTGTGGGCCGCCGGATCGCCGCCGGGCGCACCCGATCCGGCGCGGGTTATAGCCGGGACTTACAAGGCCGATCCGCTCCACACGCTGGTTGGATGGAAAGTCAACCACCTCGGCTTCAACGACTACTTTGGCCTGTTCGGTTCGGTCAGCGGGATGCTGGTGCTCGATCCGGCCAATCTTTCGGCCGCGCGGGTTTCGGTGCGGATCCCTGTTCGCAAGGTGATCGCCGCCAGCGAAGGAATCACGGGTGCGCTGCTGCGCGATCCCAAAGGTGGCGGCAAGCCGGACTATTTCGGCGGTTCGCCCGGCGATGCCCTGTTTGCTTCCACAAAGGTTAGCCCGGCAACAGACGGACGCAGTGCAACGATCGAAGGCAACCTGACGCTCAACGGGGTAACCCGGCCGGTGACGATCCTCGCCACCTTCGCCGGGGCCGGCAAGAACCCGCTGACCGGTAAGCAGACTATCGGATTCCACGGTACTGCTACGATCAAGCGCAGTGAGTGGGGAATCAATGGCGATATTCCGATGGTCGGGGACGAAGTCCAGCTAAGCATCACCGCCGCTTTTGAGAAGAGTTCGTAACACCGATTGACACAAGCCCCGCCTCCCGGCACTTCTTTCGCGAACGATTATCAATAACGGAGCCTCCCCCCATGACCACGCGCCTCCTCCCCGCCGCCGCCCTTTCTGCCGCTGCGCTAGCCGCGCTGGCATTCACCCTGCCGCTCGGCGCGCAGATGAAGGCCCCGGGAACGCGAGACGCAACGCTCGTCACTGGCGGAACCTACAAAGCCGATCCAGGCCACACCATGGTGGTCTGGACGGTCGATCACCTGGGTATCACGCCTTACAGCGGCATCTTCGGCGACGTTTCCGGCACCCTGACGCTCGACCCGAAGAATCCGGGCGCGGCCAAAGTCGATGTGACTATCCCCGTATCGAAGGTAACCACCGCCAGCGCCGGACTGACCGCCCACTTGCTCAAACCAGCCGGCGCCAGCGGCAAAGCCGATTTCTTCGGCGCGGCCCCGGCTAACGCCCGCTTCATCTCGAACAATGTGATGGTGAGTGGCACCGACGCGACGATCCATGGAGACCTGACGCTGAATGGCGTGACGAAGCCGGTCGAGCTAAAGGCAAAGTTCTATGGCGCGGGCAAGATGCCTGCGATGATGGGCGGCAAGGAAGGCCTTGGCTTCACCGCGCTCGGCACGATCAAGCGCAGCGATTTCGGGATCGGCTACGGGATTCCGATGGTTTCGGACGAAGTATCGCTGAAAATCTACGCAGCGTTCGAGAAGTAAGGCTCTAACGCATTAGGGCAAAGGCGGTCCGAAGCTCGCGCACGAAAGCCTCGGGCTGTTCCCAGGCCGCAAAGTGGCCGCCTTTGTCCATTTCGCCCCAGTGGACCAGGTTCTTGAAGCTGCGTTCCGCCCACTTGCGCGGGGTTGGCAGGATTTCCTTGGGATAGGCGCTGACTGCGACCGGCAGCTCGATTTCAACCGGCGCAAAGCTGTTGAAGCTTTCCCAATAAAGCCGCGCCGAGGAGGCGCCGGTGCCGGGCAGCCAATAAAGCATCAGGTTATCAAGCACCTGGTCGCGAGAGAGCGCATCGTAGGGCGAACCCTGGTTGTCGGTCCAGGCCCACATCTTTTCGAGGATCCAGCCCGCCAAGCCTACGGGTGAGTCAACCAGCCCATAACCAACCGACTGCGGGCGGGTACTCTGCTGCTTCGAATAGCCTGAATCCCAATCCTGATAGTGCTGCAAGGCCTTCAGCGCCTTGGCCTCGGCCGGTGACGGGTTTGCCAGGTCTTCCGGCTGCGGCCGTCCGATCGGCATGTTGAGGTGAATGCCCAGACACCCCGCCGGTTTGATCAATCCGATCGCCGTAGTCACAGCAGAGCCCCAGTCCCCGCCCTGCGCGACCCAGCGGTCGTAGCCCAGCCGCGCCATCAGTTCGCCCCAGGCAAAGGCGATCTTGGGTACGCCCCAGCCGGTTTCGGTCGGCTTGCCCGAAAAGCCGAAGCCGGGCAGTGAAGGCGCGACCACGTGGAAGGCCAGCTCGCCCTCAGGCGGGTTGGTCAGCTTGTCGATCACGCCCACGAATTCGATCACCGATCCCGGCCAGCCGTGGGTCATCAGCAGGGGCACCGCATCGCTGCGGGCTGAGCGAACGTGGAGGAAGTGGATGTCGAGGCCCTGGATCCCGGTTGTGAACTGCCCCAGCGCATTGAGCCGCGCTTCGCAGCGTCGCCAATCGTATTCGGTGCGCCAGTAGTGGGCGAGATCCCGCAGGACCGCCAGCGGGGTTCCCTGCGACCAGTCGACAACTGTCTCCTTGTCCGGCCAACGCGCCAGGTCGAGCCGCTGGTTAAGGTCGTCAAGCTGGGCTTGGGGAATGTCGAGTGTGAATGGGCGGATTTCAGTCATTTGCCAGGCTCCATAGCCGCCTTTGATGCCGCTTCGACCCGTGCCCGGTCGGCCAGGATCAGCGTCGAGCTGCCGGTGGCCAGCAGCCTGCCCTCTGCATCCTTCAGGCTTCCTTCGACAAAGGCGGTCGTGCGTCCGGCCTTGACGATCCAGCCCTCGGCAAAGATCACACCCGGACGCGCTGGCGCGAGGAAGCTGACCTTCAATTCCAGTGTCATCGGCACCACCTGTTCGCCCAGCTTGGCGATCAGCGCGTGGGCCATGGCGGCGTCAATCCAGCCGGAGACGAACCCGCCCTGCACTACCCCGCCCGAATGGCACTGCTCGGCCTTGGCCAGGTATTCGAGGCACGAGCGACCGGCTTCGCCGTCCATGGAAACGATCCGGGTCAGCCCCATCACTTCGTAGAGCGAATTCTCAGCCATCAGTTCATCGCCGCATAGATCAGGGTCTTGAGCTCGCGCCGGATCGGATAGGTGCTGCTGGGCGAAAGCTGGGTCATGAAGACCATGCTCACTTCCTCAACCGGATCGACGAAGAAGTAGGTCGAGAACATCCCGCCCCAGTTGTACTCACCGATCGTCCCCGGCAGCATTGAGCGCGCCGGGCTGAGGTTGACGGCAAAGCCAAGGCCAAAGCCGACCCCGCCGAAGGCTTCCTCGCTGAACAAGCTTTTCGACATCGAGGCGATGTCCGACCCGCCCGGCAGGTGGTTCTGGGTCATCAGCTCCAGCGTCTTGCGCCCGATCACCCGTTCGCCTTCCAGCGTGCCGCCGTTCAGCAGCATGGTGGTGAAGCGTTGATAGTCGAGCGCGGTCGAAACCAACCCGCCCCCGCCCGAAAGCTGCCGCGGCATCCGGCTCCAGGCACTTTCCGCGCCCTGGTCATACATCACCCGGCCCTTGCCTGGGACGAAAGTGTAGCAATCGGTCAGCCGGTCGATCTTGTCCGCCGGGACCATGAAGCCGGTGTCGTGCATCCCCAGTGGCTGGAAGATGTGTTCGGCGAAATAGGCATCCAGGCTCTGCCCCGAAAGCCGCTGCACCACTGCGCCCAGCACGTCGGTTGAAACCGAATAATTCCAAGCAGAGCCCGGCGAGAATTCCAGCGGCAGCTTGCCCAGCGCGCCGACCAGCTCGTCCAGCGTCAGGTTGCCATGCCAGTTCTCCAGCTTGCCCTCACGGTGGGCCAGATCGATGTTGCTGCGGTTCTGGAAGGAGTAGGTCAACCCGCTGGTGTGGCGCAGCAGATCCTGCATGGTCATCACCCGGTCACACGGGCGGGTCAGGAACGGCACCCCGCCCCCGCCGCCGGCATAGACGCCCTGCCCCTTGAATTCGGGCAGCACGTGGTGGACCGGCGTTTCCAGCGCGACCTTGCCCTGTTCGAGCAGCTGCATGAACGCCACCGAGGTGACCGGCTTGGTCATGCTGGCAATCCGGAAGATCGAGCTTTCGTCGATGGCCTTGCCGCCTTCGCGCGCTGGCCCTTGCGAAGAGAAATGCGCAATCTCGCCGCGGTGCGCCACCAGCACTTGCACATGGGGCAAGAGGCCGGTGTCGAGATAGCGCTCTTTCACAAAGCCATCGATCCGCGCCAGGCGCGCGGGATCGAACTTGCCAGTGGGATTGGGAGTGACAGTCATGATGCCCCGCGCTGAAAGGTTGCAGTTTCGCACCGACTATTGCCGGTGAGGCGCAGCAGGGCAAGCGCGAAGGGGATCAAAAGCGGGCTGACCGGCCTGCTTTGATCCGGAATCTCAGTACTTGTTGGCAGTCTGGAAGGCGAAGCGCTTTACCCGGCCTTCGATCAGATGCTTTTTCAGCTTCTGACGCATGTCATCGGCGCCTTCGATGGTCACGCAAACCAGGTGCGTACCTCCGGAAGGCAGCGTTTCGATGGCGCTGATCGCCACCTTGGCTGCTGCACAATGGGCAGTCACTTCGGCTTGCGGCAGCTTGATGTTCATCGCCCGGCTCATGCGGGCAGCTCCGATGCGAACTGGGTTACCCCAGGCTGTCCGCGCAGCGAGCTGATCCGTTCGGCCAGAACGGCAATCGCCGAGCGGCAAGGCGTGCCGCCCGCGCGCGACAATTCGTCGGCGCGGATCAGCGCAACCTGATGGTTGTAAAGAAGATTATTGAGATCCAAAACATCGCTCCCGGCGCGGGAGCACGGATGGTCTCTCAGTCGCCGACATGCGTCATGGTCAAAGCGATATAGCCCATATGGTGGCGAATGACCGTTTTTCAAGGGCCGCGCCCGACCGGACTAGCCAAGCAAGCGCAAACTGGAATAGGGCCAACGCCATGGATTCCCAGCAGCTCCCGATCTGCGTCGCCGCGCTCTATCGCTTTGCGTCGATGGCCGAGCTGCCGGTGCTGCGCGAAAACCTGCTGGAACTGTGCCAGGCGCAGGTCATCAAGGGCACACTGTTGATCGCGCCCGAGGGGATCAACGGCACGATAGCAGGCAGCGATACGGGTATCGCAGCCATGGTCGAGGCCTTGCGCGAAATGCCCGGCTGCGCCGAACTCGACGTCAAATACTCACGCGCACCGGTCATGCCGTTCAAGCGGATGAAAGTGCGGATCAAGCGCGAGATCGTCACCATGGGCCAGCCGGACATCGATCCGCTAGCGACCGGGCACTACGTCACCCCGCAGGACTGGAACGCGCTGATCGCCGATCCTGACACTGTAGTGATCGACACCCGCAACGCCTACGAAGTGGCGATCGGCACGTTCGAGCGCGCGATCGATCCGGGAACCCGCAGTTTCCGCGACTTCCCCGACTGGTTCCGCCAGCAGCGCGAGCATTTGCTCGGCCAGGGCAAGCCGGTCAAAGTCGCCATGTTCTGCACCGGCGGGATCCGCTGCGAGAAATCGACCGCCTTCCTCAAGGCCGAGGGGATCGACGAGGTTTATCACCTCAAGGGCGGGATCCTGAAATACCTAGAGGATGTGCCGGCAAACGAAAGTCTGTGGCAGGGCGAATGCTTCGTCTTCGATGAGCGGGTCAGTGTAGGGCCTGGGCTGGTGCCGGGGCGGTACATATCCTGCAAGGCTTGCGGTCGCCCCCTGGCGCAAGGGCAAGTCTGCGAGCATTGACACTTTACAGCGCCGCCTCCCCTCGCCATAGGACTCCCATATGATCT
>CAZOSI010000166.1:0-7059 GCA_964582485.1 uncultured Novosphingobium sp. | reverse complement strand
GCCACGGTCAGCCGCTGGGCTCGCACCGGGCAGATCCGGGTCGATGGCAAGCGCGTCGACGTGGCTGACCGGCTTGGCACAGGCCAGGTTGTCCGGGTGCCGCCCGGCGGCGACACCCCGGAGAACCAGCCCAAAACCCGCAAGCCGCTGACCGAGGACCAGATCGCCCAGGCCGAAGCGATGGTCATCTCGAAAGACCGCGCGGCGATCGTGCTCAACAAGCCTCCAGGCCTCGCAACCCAGGGCGGCAGCGGCACTTTCCAGCATGTCGACGGCTTGCTTGATGCCTATGCTGACGAAGGCCCGCGCCCGCGGCTGGTCCACCGGCTGGACAAGGACACCTCGGGCGTCCTGCTGATTGCCCGCACTCCCGGCAGCGCAGCCTATTTTTCCAAGCGATTTTCCGGCCGCTCGGCCCGCAAGATCTATTGGGCGCTGGTGATCGGGGTTCCCGATATCGCCGATGGCATGATCGACCTGCCCTTGTCCAAGCAGCCCGGCAGCGGCGGCGAGAAGATGATGGTCGACAAGAGCGGTGAGGGCCAGGCGGCGCGCAGCCGCTACCGCGTGATCGACCGCGCCGGCAACCGCGCCGCCTGGGTCGAGCTGCAACCGATGACCGGGCGCACGCACCAGCTGCGCGTCCACATGGCAGCAATCGGCCATCCGATCGTCGGCGATGGCAAGTACGGCGGCCCCGACGCCTTCCTTTCGGGAAGCATCAGCCGCAAGATGCACCTTCACGCCCGCCGCCTGATCATCGACCATCCCGATGGCGACCTGATCGACGTCCGCGCCGATCTGCCCGAGCATTTCGCCACCAGCTTGGAACAACTGGGCTTTGACGAAGCCGATGGCGACGCGCTGGAAGTGGTCCTGGCCAAACCCGAGCCGGACCGCGAGGTCAAAAAGGCGATTGCCAAGGCCCATGCCAAGCAGGTCCGCAAGGAACGCCGGGGCGAACGCCGCAGCCGCGCCACTGGCCAGGCTCCTACCCGCAAACCGCCGACCAAGCGCGGTCCGACCAAGGGCAAGGGGAGCGTCAAGCCGACTGGACCGAAGAAGCGCTGATGCATCCCAACTCCGCCTTCCGCGCCGACGACCGCGCCCTGCTCGAAGCGCTGATCGAAGAGATCGGCTTCGGCATGGTTTTTGCCACTACCCCCGAAGGACCACGTGTGGCGCATACGCCGCTGCTGTCCACTGGCGATGGTGCAGTGCAGTTCCACCTTTCGCGCGGGAATGCGCTAACCAAATTCCTCGATGGGATGACCGCGCTGGCAGTAGTCAACGGACCCGACGGCTATGTCTCGCCGCGGTGGTACGCCGACTCCACCCGGGTCCCGACCTGGAACTACATAGCACTGGAACTGGAAGGCCGGGTGCGGCGGATGGATGCCGACGGCCTGCTGGCCTTTCTCGATGCTCTGGGTGACCAGCATGAAAGCCGGATCGCTGAAGGCACCTTCTGGAAGCTGGACAAGGTACCCGAAGCCAAATTGCGCGGGCTTCTGGCCGGGATCGTCGGGTTCGAGCTGGAGATCCAGGCCTGGCGGCCAACCCTGAAGCTCAGTCAGAACGCACCGGCGGATGAGCGTGAGCGTGTGATCGCAGGGCTGGAAGCACAAGGCAGCATGGGAATTGCACAGTTGATGCGGGACCTTGCCGAATGACCTTGCGGCTGGCGATCTTCGATTGCGACGGCACACTGGTCGATGGTCAGGCCGGGGTGGTCAACGCGATGGATGCTGCGTTCACAGCGTTGGGCCAACCCGCACCCGACAAGCATATGGTGCGCCGCGCAGTCGGGCTGAGCCTGCCGCAAGCGATCCGCCTGCTGGCTCCCGCTGCCGACGAGGAAACCTGCGCCGCGCTAGACCATGCCTATCGCGATGCTTTCCGAGGCGCGCGCGAAAGCGGATCTCTGGTTGAGCCGCTCTATGATGGGATCGCCGATCTGATCGCGGAGTTGGCCGATAGTGGCTGGCTGCTGGGCGTTGCCACCGGCAAGAGCCAGCGCGGACTCGATCACTGCCTTAGCATTCACGGGCTGACGGCATATTTTTGCACACTCCAGACCGCCGACCATCACCCGTCAAAGCCGCATCCCGCGATGATCGAGACCGCGCTGGCCGAGGCTGGGGCGACCCGGGCCGGGGCCGTGATGATCGGCGATACCCAGTATGACATGGCGATGGCGGTCAATGCCGGGGTTCGGGCGATCGGGGTCGATTGGGGTTATCACACCGCGCAGGAATTGCGCGAAGCCGGGGCAGAGGCGGTTGCCCGCGATCCGGCGCATTTGTTGGAGTTGCTGGGATGAACGAAGCAGAAGAAGCGCTCGCCAAGAAACGGTTTCTGGCGATTTCGCTGATCCGCCTGAGCGGAGCGGTGTTCATGACGCTGGGGCTGTTGGTCCTGGGCGGCAAGCTGGACCTGCCCCAGGCTGCAGGCTTGGGTTTTGTGGCGATCGGATTGATCGACCTGCTCGTCGCGCCGGTCTTCCTCTCTCGGCGGTGGAAATCCCGCCAACCATGAAGCGGTTCTACAAAGACGTGACGCTTGCCCGCGAGGCGGAAGGCTGGCGCGTTGAGCTTGATGGACGCGGGGTGAAGACCCAGGGCGGATCGCCCCAATACGTTCCGACGGAATGCCTGGCCGCGGCGCTGGCCGCCGAATGGGCGGGCCAGCAAGAAGCAATCGATCCGGCCGCGTTCCTCCTCCGCGACATTGCCGACTATGCGATTGACGTAATCCGCGCGGACCGGCCAGCCTCGATCGCGGGCGTGCTGCGCTACGCCGAAACCGATACGCTTTGCTATCGCGCCGATCCCGACGAGCCGTTCTACGCGCGCCAGGTCGAAGTCTGGGAGCCGCTTCTGAAGGCCGCCGAAGCCCGCTGGGATGTTCATTTCGACCGCATTTCAGGCATCATCCACCGTCCGCAGCCCGAAACGACCCTGCGGCGGCTTGAAGCGGTGCTGACGGCGCAAGACGACCTAACCCTGGCCGCGCTCAATACCTTGGCCAGCTTAGCCGCCTCGCTGGTGATTGCGCTGGCCGCGATCGATGCGGATGCGAATGCCGCCGCATTGTGGGATGCGGCCGAGCTCGAAGCCGACTGGCAAGTGGAGCAATGGGGCGAGGACTACGAAGCCACAGCCCGGCGCGAATATCGTCTGGCCACCTTTGTCGCGGCGGCACGCTTTGCGCGGCTGGCGGTCTAGCCGCCCATCCACGCCGCAACCTGCGCGGCAACCTCGTTGGCCGCCTTGTTGAGCGCTGGGCCAACCGCGGCCGGATCAGGAGTTACGCCGGGGACCACGCTTTCAAAGCGCTTGGTCTGGACCACGCCTGCTGGCGAAGTGCGGATCGCATCATAGCGGACCACCACCGAGCCGCTGCGCGCGTCATAACCCATCGCGATCAGCCGGCCTGAAAGCCGCTCTCCGCCAACCGGTACAGTCGCCTGGCTGTCTTCCAGCACCAGCCGCCCGCCCTTGGCGCGCAGGGTTTCGGCCAGCAGTGCGCGGAACAGCCGGGCCGGGCGTTCCACCCACACCGCATTCTGAAGGTAGGCGATATTGGCATCGTCAACCTGAACAGGCACCCGCAGCACGGCGAGGTGCTGATCGGTCTCAGGCTCCATCACCATCAGCGCTTCGGCCACCGTGGCGCTGGCGGTGCTGCCAGCCGGAGCGCTTGCGCTTGGGGTTAGCGTCAGCAGCGAAGCCGGGAGCTTGCCTCCACCGCCCAGGCTGACACAGGCCGAAAGGACCAGCGGCAAGGCGGCAAGAGCGCTGACCCGGGCCAGATTGCGGAGCATCATCAGTTCCCCCGTGGCTTGTAATCGGGCAGCTTCTGGCCGCCCAGCAAGGATCCCACGCCGCCGCTGTTGACCTTTTCGGTCAGGTCACGCAGCGATTTGGTGGTGGAGCGCAAATCGCGGATCGCGGCTTCGGCTTGCGGCAAGGTGTTGGCCTGGAGCTGCCGCGCGGCCGGGCGGGTATCGCCGATCAGACCGTTGAGGTTGGCAGCGGCTACCTCGATCGATTTGAGTGACTGGCGGAACTGCACGATCATCTGGCGGGTTTCGCCGTCGAGCAGATTGTTGGTGGTTCCCGCGACCTGTTCAAACCCGGCCAGCGCCTTGCGCGCATCGACCAAGGTCAGTTGCAATTCGGCCAAGGTCGCGCGCATCTGCGGGGCGCTATCGGCCAGCCCGGCGGTGGCGCGGTTGGTGTTGGCCAGAATACCGTCGAAGGCAGCCAGGTTCTTGTCAGAGAAAACCAGCGACATCCGCTCGGTCAGCGTCGCCAGGCGCTCCAGCAGGACCGGCGCGGAATTGAGCAGTTCGCCCAGGCCTCCGCGCTTGGTCGGGATCACCGGCACGCCTTCGGGGCAGGCCCCGGCCTGTTCGCCCTTGCAGCTCAGTTCAGGCGCGTTCTTGTCTGCCCCTTCAAGCTGGATGTTCGACACCCCGGTAAAGCTACCCTGCATTGTCGCGGTTGTGCCGACCCGGATCGGCGTGCCCTTTTCGACCGCTATCCGGACCCGGACGAAGCCCGGATCCTTGGTCCACAGTTCAAGCTCGGTGACCTGGCCAACCGCCACGCCCTGGAACGAGACCGCCGAACCCTTCGACAAGCCATCGACCGATTGCTTGAAAAAGATGTCGAATTCCTGCTTGTTGCTCTCATTGAGCCGGGCAATCCAGACGATCACCGCCAGGATCAGTGCCAGCAGCCCCAGCGTGACTGCCCCCACCCAGACATGTTTGGCCTTGGTTTCCATCGCCTGCGCTTATGCCCTTCTGCCAGCCGGATTGTCCATCGCCTTGACCCGGTCTTGCGCCGCCTGCGCCGCCCGGCCGCGGGGACCGTTGAAATATTCCTGAATCCACGGGTGATCGAGCTGAAGCAGGTTCGCGATCGAATCGACCGCGATCACCCGCTTGTCGGCCAGCACCGCCACCCGGTCGCAGATCTCGTGCAGCGTATCGAGATCGTGGGTGATCAGGAACACCGTGTGCCCCAGTGTGTCCTGCAGCTCGCGGGTCAGCTTGTCGAAGGCGGCCGCCCCGATCGGGTCGAGCCCGGCGGTCGGCTCGTCCAGAAACAGCAGTTCGGGGTCCATCGCCAGCGCGCGGGCCAGCCCGGCGCGCTTTTTCATCCCGCCCGACAGTTCGGAGGGAAACTTGTCCGCGGCTTCTTCCGGCAGGCCGGACAGCATCACCTTGTAACGCGCGATCTCGCGCCGCAGTTCCGGGGAGATTTCGGGATAGAACTCTTTCAGCGGAACCTCGATGTTCTCGGCCACGGTCAGGGTCGAGAACAGCGCCCCGCCCTGAAACAGCACGCCCCAGCGGCTGCGGATGTCGATATCGTCATCGGCATGGTCACCGGCGATCTCCTCGCCCAGCACCTCGATCCGTCCTTCCGAAGGTTCCTGCAAGCCGATGATCGAACGCATCAGCACCGACTTGCCGGTGCCCGATCCGCCGACCACCCCGATAATCTCGCCGCGCCGGACCTTGAGATCGAGGTTCTCGTGAATCACGTGTTCGCCAAAGGCATTCTTCAGCCCTTCGACAATGATCGGGTAATCGCCGGTGTAATGCGGCGTCCGTTCGAATTGGCCGTGCTCGCTCATCCCCAGCCCACTTCGGTGAAAAATACCGCGAAGAAGGCATCGAGCACGATCACCGCGAAGATCGCCTGAACCACCGCCATGGTGGTCCTGATCCCGACCTGTTCGGAATCGCCTGAAACCTGCAAACCCTGATAGCAGCCCGCCAGCGCGACGATCAGGCCGAACACCGGCCCCTTGATCAGCCCGACCCACAGATCGTGATCGGGCACCACTTCCTGGATCCGGCTGAGGAAGGTCATGAATGGAATATCCAGCGAATACATCGAGATAAATGCGCCGCCGAAGATCGCCATGATCGAAGCATAGAAGCCCAGCACCATCAGCATGAAAGTTGCGGCCAGGATCCGCGGCACGACCAGCGCCTCCATCGGTGAAACCCCGATCGTGCGCATCGCGTCGATTTCCTCGGTCAGCTTCATCGTCCCGATCTGCGCGGCGAAGGACGAGCCCGAGCGGCCCGCGACCATGATTGCGGTCATCAGCACGCCCAGTTCGCGGAACGAGAGCCGCCCGGTAAGGTTGATCGTGTAGATTTCGGCCCCGAACTGCTCAAGCTGAACCGCGCCCTGCTGGGCGATCACGATCCCGACCAGAAAGCTCATCAAGCCGACGATTGGCAGCGCCTGGACCCCGACCAGTTCAAGCTGGCGGACCAGCGAGGTCCAGCGCATCCGCCCGGGATGGCGGATCAAAGTGGCCAGCGCGGTCAGCAATTCGCCCAGGAAACCAAGGAAGCCGGCAATCCCCTGGCCGTAACCGATCACGAAATCGCCGGTCCGCTGGGCCAGACCGGCGGGCGAGAGCAGTTCCGCCTCACCCTCGCGCTCGTCCTCGTCCTCCAGTTCGGAGCGGTGGACCGCAGCGATCAGGCGCTGGGCCTTGTCGCTGGCGCCCAGGATATCGGCCCCGGTATCGCGGGCAAAACGCCAGACCGTCCAGGCGCCAACCGTATCGACCTCGCCCACCGCGCTCATGTCGATCGCGGCCAGCGGCCCTTCAAAGCTGCGCCATTCGCTGTCGATCCGCCCGATCGAAGATACCACCAGCGGCCCGCTCAGCCGCGCGGTGCGGGCGCCGTCTTTGCCTTCGGCAATCGTGAATTCAGCCCAATCGCGCATCACGGGCTGTCTGCGGTAAAAATGCGGCTACGGCAAGGCGGGGCAAAACCTTGCGCCAAGGCCGCCCCGCTGGCAAAGGCCGGGCCATATGACCGACAGCACACTCGACAAGACTTTCGACCCCGCCGCGATCGAGGCGAAGTGGTACCAGCACTGGGAAGCGAACGGCCTGTTCCGCCCGGAACGGCCGAACGCGCAGCCCTATACCATCGTCAACCCGCCGCCCAACGTCACCGGCAGCCTGCATATCGGCCACGCGCTGGATAACACGCTGCAGGACGTGGTGATC
>CAZOSI010000165.1:0-7113 GCA_964582485.1 uncultured Novosphingobium sp. | reverse complement strand
AGTTCGTCGAGCACTTCCATGGTTTCGTCATAGGGCAATTGGTGATCGGGCCAGTGGGTCTGGTAAAGGTCGATATAGTCGGTGCCGAGCCGTTTGAGACTGGCATCGATCGCGGTTTCGATATTGCGCCGGTCAAGCGCGGTCATGCCGTTGCGACAGGGTGAGCGGAACCAGACGTGGCTGGGGCCGGAAACCTTGGTCGCCAGCACAATCGCATCACGCGGCTTGGTCTTGAGCCACTTGCCGACGATCTCCTCGGTCCGGCCAACCCACTTCGTATCTGGCGGAACCGGATAGCCTTCAGCGGTGTCGTAGAAATCGATCCCGGCATCGAAGCACTTGTCGAGAATACGGATCGCCTCGGCCTCGTCGGTTTGGCTGCCGAAGGTCATCGTACCCATGCAGATGTCGGACACGACGATAGCGCTTTTGCCCAGGCGGCGGCGTTCCATGCAGAATTCTCCCCGTTTCAATCGGTTTTGTTACGAAACGGAGTGAAGCGGTTTGCCTGGGGCGGGTCAAGCCCCGCACGCGCCGCCGCCATACTCGGGGGGATAATGGCGACGTCGCGCGCGGGGCCAAGGGAGAGCAAATGCTCCCCCTCAACAGGAGCACGCGGCGATCAGTGCGTAGTCAGTTCCAGCACCCGCGATCCAGCGTGACGAGGGCGCTCGCTCCGCCCGCGATGCGCCGCGCCAACGCGCAGGCCAGAAACCCCGGCCCGGTCCATCGCGCGTTGCCAGGCAAAGAATTCCTCGTGGCTGAGGTTATATCGCGCCATCGCCTCGTCAAAGGTGATCAGGCCGCTTTCAACAGCCGCCACCACCTGCGCCTTGCGGCTGGCAACCCAGCGCGTGGTATCGCGCGGCGGCAGATTGTCCCGGGTCAGCACTTCGCCAACCGGCCCGATAATCCGCAGCGGACGGGAATTGTGATATTCGATCATGTTACGGCCCTTGTGACAGTGACCTGAAACCAGGTCAGGGTGGGCCCCCAAGCACGAGGACTGTCTGGCGCGCGTGGTTAAATTGGAATGAAAATCGCCAACGGCTCACCGCTTCGGCAAGGCGGGTAACGGCAGGCTGTGGCGTTAGGACGGCGAACCGCTCAGGCCCTGCGTGCGACCGCGAATTCTGCTGCTTCGGCCATGGCAGAGCGGGCTTCGCTGGCCGGGAACATCGCGATGGCGTTGATCGCGCGGCTCGCGAAGTGACGGGCGCGCTCGCGGGTTTCGTTTACGGCGTCGTGGCGGGCGATCAGTTCGATCGCGTGGGCCAGGTCTTCGTCCGAAGTCCGGTGTCCCTGAATCGCGGCCTTCCAGAATTCGCGCTCTTCGGCAGAGCCGCGAGCATAGGCCAGGATCACTGGCAGGGTCATCTTGCCTTCGCGGAAATCGTCGCCCTGCCCTTTGCCCATTTCGGCACTGGCCGAATCGTAATCCATTGCATCGTCGACCAGCTGGAAGGCGATGCCGAGGTTGCGGCCATAGTCGTCGAGCGCGCGCTCCTCTGCCTCGCCCTTTTCGGCGACCACGGCAGCGATCCGGGTGGCGGCGGCGAACAGTGCTGCGGTCTTCGCGCCGATGATCTTGAGGTAACGGTCTTCGCTGGTTTCGATCTGGCGCGCGGCGGTCAGCTGGTCGACCTCGCCCTCGCTGATTACCGAGCTGGCGTTGGAGAGGATCTTCAGCACCTTCAGCGAGCCGTCCTCGACCATCAGTTCAAAGCTGCGGGTGAACAGGAAATCACCGACCAGCACGGTCGCCGGATTGCCGAAAATTAGGTTGGCGGCAGCCTTGCCGCGGCGCATCTCGCTGCCGTCAACCACATCGTCATGGAGCAGGGTGGCGGTATGGATGAATTCAACTGCCGCGGCTAGCTTGTGGTGGCGGGTGCCATGATAGTCACACAGCGCCGCGCCGGCCAGCGTCAGCATCGGCCGCATCCGCTTGCCCCCGCCGGCGATCAGGTGTCCGGCCAGCGCCGGGATCAGCGGAATTTCGCTCTGCATGCGCTCAAGGATCACCTGGTTGACCGCGTTCATTCCAGGCGCAGTCAGGGCCATCATCGGCGCGAGCGACGGAGCGCTGGCGCGGGGCTTGAGGGGGACGACATCGGCGCTCATCGGCCCAAAGCCTTGCGCAGCTTTGCGGCGGAGCGCAAGTGCAAAGCGGGCAATGGTCTTGCGCAAATTTGCATGCTAGCGACCGATTCATGCCTGACCTGAAACCCGACCCCGTGCTTACCGGCTACCGCGCCTCGATCGACAATATCGACGCCGCGCTGATCCACATCCTGGCCGAACGCTTCCGCATCACCAAGGCGGTTGGCGCCTACAAGGCCGAGAAGGCCCTGCCAGCCAGCGATCCGGGGCGAGAGGAAGCGCAGATCGCCCGGCTTCGCAAATTGGCCGAGGACGCACAGCTCGATCCGGAATTCTCCGAAAAATTCCTGCGGTTCATCATCGAGGAAGTGATCCGCCACCACGAACAGGCGGCGGCGGAGGGATAGCAAGCTATTGCATGGTGGCAATTGCCAGCTTTTGCGGTTTTCTTCGCCTGTTGCGTCGGGAAGTTTTGGGTAGTCGGCCGAGTGCGCAACAGACTTATCGATAGCTACCCGGAACTATACCTGAAGATCGAACGATCTTCCATTTTCCCGCACCATGGTCTAAAAAATTCATTCGCAGCAGTCAACATCGGGAACTTGGAGACGAGCAATTGAGCAAGGCAGTCATGCATTGTCGTTGGCTCTTTGGCTTGGCGATCGCTTCGTGGTTGGTGTTCGCTACGGGAATCTTCTTCGCTGCCTGACAACAGTTCGCCTACGCCCGCACCCGCGGCAAGCGCAGCTTGACCAGCAGTCCGCCCAGGTCTTCGCTTTCGTCGAGAGTAACCGAGCCACCGTAAATCTCTGCCACGTCGCGGACGATTGCCAGCCCCAGCCCGGTCCCGGGTTTGCCGGTATCGAGCCGCGCCCCGCGGTCGAAGATGCGGGTGCGCTCTTCTTCGGGGATCCCCAAGCCGTCATCTTCAACCCAGATCTCGCACCAACCATCTTCCCCTGTCGGATCGATCGTGACGAAAACCGATCCGCCGCCATATTTGGCCGCATTCTCGATCAGGTTGCCGAGGATTTCGTCGAGGTCCTGGCGTTCAATCGCCACTTGCGCCTCGCGGTTGCCATCGAGGTCAAAACGGGACTTTTCATAGAGCACGGTAACCGCGCGCAGCACTGCCTCAACGCTTTCGCCCACACTGGCGCGGGCCTGGCCGACTGCGCGTCGGCCCACGGCGCGAGCCCGAGCCAGGTGGTGGTCGACCTGGCGGCGCATCACCGCCGCTTCCCGGATTACGGTGTCGGCCAAATCCGGTGCCTTGGCCGTCGCGGCGTTCATCACCACGGTCAGCGGGGTCTTGAGCGCGTGGGCCAGATTCCCGGCATGGGTCCGCGCTTCCTCGGCCTGGCGCTCGGTATGGGCGAGCAGGCTGTTAAGTTCCTCAACCAGCGGCTGGACTTCGAGCGGGAGCGGCTCGGTCACCCGATTGGCCCCGGAATTGCGCATCTTCTGCAGGGCCAGCCGCACCCCGCGCAGCGGACCAAGGCCCAGCCAGGTCTGCAACATCGCCATGACCAGCAGACCCAGCCCAAGCACGGCAAAGCTGCGCAGCAGGATCCGCCGGACTCGCCCGACCTGCTCGTCGAGGTTGCCTTGCTTCTCGGCAACACTGAACCACCACAGCGTTTCGCTGCCCGGCAAGGTGACCGAGCGTTCCATCACCCGCAGCGGTTCGTCCGGATACTGTTTGCTGACATAGAGGTGCGGGTCGTGATCGGTATGGCCAGCCCTGACATCGAGCGAGCGGTCCCACAGCGAGCGCGAAGCGAAATCCTCACGCCCGGTCCCGCGGATCTGCCAGTAAAGCCCGCTGTTCGGTTCCAGCAAGCGCTGGTCGCCAAGCGGGCGGTTGAGGATCACGTCGCCATCCATACCCACTTCGGCCGAGGCGATCATGCCGTTCAGCAGGTTGGACAGCTGCGCATCGAAGTTGCGGGTAACGACGCCAGTCAGGGTCCGGTCAAGCGCAATCCCTCCACCCAATAACAGCACGCCAATCCATGCCGTGGCGATCAGCATCATCCGGCGCGAAAGCGACCCGGTGTGCGGGATGGCAGGTGCCAGCGCCGGAGGAGATTCGCTGCCGCTCACCGCCGGCCCATGCAGTCAGATTCAGCCGCGGCCCGGTCCGGCCGGGTCGTCAAGGCTGTAACCCAGCCCGCGGATCGTGGTGATCACATCGGGGCCGAGCTTCTTGCGAATGCGGGTGACGAACACTTCGATCGTGTTCGAATCGCGGTCGAAATCCTGATCGTAGATATGCTCGATCAGTTCGGTCCGGCTGACCACCTTGCCCTTGTGGTGGAGCAGATAGGACAGCAGCTTGTATTCCTGCGCCGTCAGCTTGACCGGTTCGCCATCGAGCGTGACCCGGCCCGAGCGGGTATCAAGCCGCACATCGCCGGCGGTCAGCTCGCTGCTGGTATTCCCCGATGCGCGGCGGATCAGCGCGCGCAGGCGGGCGATCAGCTCTTCGGTCTGGAACGGCTTGGCCAGGTAATCGTCGGCCCCGGCGTCGAGCCCGGCGACCTTGTCTGACCAGCTGTCGCGCGCGGTCAGCACCAGCACCGGAAACTTGCGTCCTTCCTTGCGCCACATGCCCAGCACGGTCAGCCCGTCGATCTCGGGCAGGCCAAGGTCGAGGATCACCGCATCGTATTCCTCGGTCGAACCCATGAAGTGGCCATCTTCACCATCGGTCGAAAGGTCGACCGCATAGCCATTGGCTTCAAGCGTGGACTTCAATTGCTTGCCGAGGGTCGGTTCGTCCTCGACGATCAGGATACGCATTGCATGTTCCCCATAATTCCTTGCCCATTCAAATGGGGCGAAAGCCCATCTAGGTCAAGCAAACCGGGCCAAAGTCCGGTCTATTGCAGGGTTCGGATTACCTCACCCGAACGTGCGTCGACATCGATGAATATCACGCGGCCGTCGCGGATGAACTTGAGTCGATAGGCTTGGGCGACGGGATCGTATTCCGGGCCCAGATATTGCGCACCTTTCATCGAGGGCAGCACCCGCTGTTCGATATCGCGCAGCGGCCGCACAGACCCTGCGCGCAAATCCTTGCGGGCTTTTTCCTGGGCATCACTAGGACCGCCAGCCAACGCCGGAGCAACTGGAACGCACAGCGCAAATGCGAGGGGAAGGAGGAGGAGCTTTTTCATCACCGGCCGAGAACTACCGCTTGAGCCTTGAACATCGTGTGAATGACCTATCCAGCGCGCAGCAAGGCGATATAGCGACTGCGAATTTCGGCAGTAACCGTTCCCGGGCCGCCATACCCAATCGACTTGCCGTCAACCTGGACCACCGGGGTGACCAGCGCCCCCGCCGAAGAGATGAACGCTTCTCTCGCTGCGAACAGCTCATCAGGGGTGAAAGGTCGCTCTTCGACTTCCAGTCCCATAGCCCGCGCGATGTCCAGTGTGCCGATCCTTGTAACACCCGGCAGCACGCCATGATCGACCGTGTGCGAAACCAGAACGCCGCGGGCATCGATGATATGGGCATTCGCACTGGTGGCTTCGGTGATAACGCCGTCCTCAACCAGCCAGGCATCGTCATACCCGGCATCGCGCGCAGCTTCCTTGGCCAGCACGGAATAGAGCAGCTGTGTGGTTTTGGCCGAGCGCAAGGCCCAGCGGCCATCCGGGTGCAGCATGATCCTGAGGCCGTTACGCGAAGCGGGCGTATCAAGAATAGGTATTGCCTGAGTGAATGCAAAACGATTGGCCGAAACTCCATCAACAGGAGAAAGAAAGTCCCGATCCGTCGCTGCGCCGCCAGTCACTTGCAGATAGACCCGTCCTTCGACCAGGCCATTGCGTTCGATCAGACCCGCGATTACGGAGGGCCAATCGGTCTGATCATCAATCCGAGCCATGGTCATCGAGCGCGCCAGCCGCGCGGAATGGTGGGGCCAGTTGCAGGACCGGCCATCAATCACCGGGGTCACTTCATAGACCCCCTCCCCGAACAACAGCGCGCGATCGAAGATCGGCAGCTTCGCTTCGGTTTCGGGGATGAATTCGCCATTGAGCCAGACTGTGCGCATGGCTGCCGCTTTCGGGCGGGAACTGCGCCTTGTCAACGCGGCTCAGCCCCCCTAGGTGCGCGGCAACCATGGCCGCCGCACCGATCCTTTCCTGGGAAGACCTCAGCCTGCAGCAGGGCTCCGGCTGGCTGTTCCGCGATCTCAGCCTGGCAATCGGCCCGCGTGACCGGCTGGCGCTGATCGGGCGCAATGGCGCGGGCAAGACCACCATGCTGCGGCTGATCGCGGGCGAGATCGAGGCGGACAAGGGCAAGCGCTCGGTCCAGCCCGGGACCCGGATCGTGATGCTGGAGCAGGACCCGTTCTTCACCGGCTATGACACGCTGATGGACTTCGCGCTGTCCGGCCCGGACGCCCCGCCGCGCCATGAAGTCGAAGCGATCGCAGGACAACTCGGGATCGACATGAGCCGCCCGGCAAACAGCGCCAGTGGCGGGGAACGCCGCCGCGCAGCCCTCGCCCGCGCGCTGGCTTCGGAGCCCGACCTGCTGCTGCTCGACGAGCCGACCAACCACCTCGACATCGCCGCGATCGATTGGCTGGAAGACTGGCTCAGCCGCTACAAGGGCGCTTTCGTGGTCATCAGCCACGACCGGACCTTCCTGACCCGCCTGACCAAAGCGACGCTGTGGATCGATCGCGGTTCGATGCGCCGCAAGGACATCGGCTTTGGTGGCTATGAAGCTTGGATGGAGCAAATCTACGCCGAGGAAGCCCGCGCTGCCGACAGGCTGGATGCCAAGCTCAAGATCGAAGCCCACTGGCTCGAACGTGGCGTTACCGCGCGGCGCAAGCGCAACCAGGGCCGGCTCGAGAAGCTGTGGGAGATGCGCGCCCAGCGCGCCGCAATGCTGGGCCCGCAGGGCACCGCGAAGCTGGGCCTTGCGGTTGATGATGCCAAGTCCAGGGCGGTGATCGTGGCCGACAAGGTTTCC
>CAZOSI010000164.1:0-7116 GCA_964582485.1 uncultured Novosphingobium sp. | reverse complement strand
GTTCTCGACGGAAATTTATATCCCTCCCGGGTCAACTCTCAGCGGTAATCAACAGATTGACAGCTCCGAGCTTTCTCAGCATGCGGGCAAAAAGCGCGAGAACGAGCCGCAGCAGTCCGCTCTCCATTTCCTTACCGCCCTCGTCGGCGACAAGCTTTTCCCATTGGAAACGCCGATTGGCGATATCGTCGAACATCGGGTAGAGCGCGAGGCCCTCGGCGTCAACATGGGCCCGGCCCGCGCGGCCGACGACGTTGCGGAATTCCGAGACTTCAATCGGACCGAGATTGGTGTTTCGCGACAGGGCATGGAACAAAAGGCTGGTGGCCGAGAGATTGAGGCCCTGCGCAAGCGTCGGGGAAGAGATTGTCAGCCGCAGGACATTCTCCCGGAGCAACTTCTCGATCTCTTTGCGATAGGCCGTGGGCAAGGCGCCGTGATGAACCGCGACTCCCAACTTAAGGCATTTGAGGACGTTGCTGTCGGAGCCCAACCATTCCTCCCCGATAGCCAACGCAACCGCCAGACGCGATTCATCGCCGACCAGAACCGATTTCAGGCTTCCTGCCTTGTGCAGTTTGACGATCTCGCGCGCGAACGGCTCAACCGAGCGGCGCTGCGGACAAAAGATGAGAACGGTATGGCCGTCGTCCATCAATCGCCAGGCCGACGCGATGCAAAGCTCGCGCTGATCGCAGGGGAAAAGCTTTGAAATGCGGCCCTTCGGCAAATGCGGTATGATGAAATTGCGGACCCACGGCCGTTCCCCGCCGACCGATATCTTCAGCTCTGCCGATCCGTCCGGCTGCGCTGCGTTCCCCGGCGACCAAGCGATCTCGCCGAAGCGCAGCCGGGTCGGCCGCCAATCCTTCTTGATCAGTCCGTCGTCCTGATCGTCGGTGAGCCAGGCCGTGAAATCCTCGAGTTGATCGCCATCGGGCAGAATGGCGGACAGGCAGACAATGCGACGAGATGCCGCGTCGGAGCGGCGGCGCAGGCGCTGGATCTGCACCTCATACCGCACTTCGCGCTCGCCTAGCCCGATCATATGGCCCTCGTCGAGTACCACGAGCCCGACATCGTCGAGGAGGGTCGGCTCGTTGCGAAGAGCGAAGTCGAGCTTCTCGGGCGTCGCGACGATGATATCGCGCTCGCGCATTATATTGCCGTCGGCCTCGCTCACGCCGATGCTCCCGTAAAGACTGCTGACCGTCTTGCCGAGCGGTTGAAAGCTGCGCGAAAGCGTAACCTCGGTCTGCGCCGATAGCGCGCGAAGGGGCGTGACAAACACAACGCGCTTGCCCGCGGCGAGGCAGGCGAGAATGCAGAGTTCGGCGATCCGGGTCTTGCCCGCGCTGGTCGGCAGCGCGATCACCATGTTGTCGGTCATGTCGATCGCGCGCGCGGCCGCGTCGAGCTGCGACGGCCAAAGCTCGATTTCGGCTCGCGATCGCCGGTAGAGCGAGGCGATGAAGAGGGAGCGCAGCTCGTCCCAGTCGCCTAAAGCGCCGCCATCAGGCGCGGCGGGCAGGCGATGGTGGAAGCTCTTGTCCCACAAATCGTCGAGAAGATGGATTGCGAGGCGGTGACACCACCAATGCGGGATCATGCCGGCATCGCTGCTTGCCTTCTGACCGCGCCCGAGCCGGACAAGAGCGGTTTCGAGCAGCGCGCGTTCGCCGCGGGCAAAGGCGAGCATGGCAGCGGACAGCGCGCCCATGAAATTGTCGTTCAGCGCGAGGTCGAGGGCATTGAACAAGGCGGCGTCAGGGTCCTGTTCCTCACCGTCTCCGGCGATGACACCATCGGCCGGCGGGCCCTCGCCCTCGGGATAGGCTTGCCGGATCAGCGCAAGCAGGGCTTGATCGTCGCCGGCGCCGCTGGTGCGCACGATGGCGATGTCGTCGGCGACACCGTCAAGATCGCGCAGGATCAGCCGCGCGAGACAGGCTTCGACCGGCGACAGATTGCCGGCTTCGATATTGCGGTGGAGCACCGAGAAGGCGCGTGCCGAATAGCCCGCGAGATGAAAGGCGGCCCCGGCGATCAGCCGGTGAAAATCGGTATCGGAGGACGGCGCGCCGTTGACGATCGCCGACTCGATCGCCGACGCCGCATTCTCGAAGGCCTTTCTGGCAGCGTCCCGTTCCTCGCCGAGATCGAGGAGCTGCAATCCTTGGGTGATGAGGGCAAACCCATAGGACAAAAGATCATAGCTCAAATTGGGCGAGAATTCTGGGGAATCGGCCGGCAGCTCGCCGCCTCGCCATATCATTGATCGTGCCTGCCCGCGGGCGAGAAGCGAGGCGCGAAACTCGGGGGTGAGCGCTTCCTCGATCTGCGCGACGATCGTCGGCGCATCAGCCATTCGCGATGACCTTGCGGTAAACCTTGCCCACGAACTTATTCGGTTCGTTTATGTGGAGCCCGACGACATGCTGGCGCACGGTCCCCGAATAAGCGGCGAGATCGGCCTGCAGAAGCGCGAGCGGATCATTGCCCGAGAAGGTGAAGATGAAGTGGGTCACTTGATCGAGCTTGATCCCGAGCTTATATTGATGCTCGAGGATCTGGGCGCCAAGCGCGGCGTCGCCAGTCTCGTCGAGCCTGTCCGCCATCGAAGCCAGCGCGTGCGGCGAGGGGCGATTTCTCGATGCTTTTAAAGCTTTGCGGGCATCCTTAATCGTACCGGTCGTGAGCGAACCCCGGCTTTTGACCTCGCCTTTAAGGAAACGCATCTGTCCGGCCGCGTCGACGCGCACCCCCAAGATATCGTCGCCGCGCATCGCCATGTTGCGATGATCCTTCCAGCGAAGCTTGCGGATGCTCTGATAGGGCGAATAGTCAGCGACATAGGTGGCGGCGAGGATTTCGCCCAACTCGCCGAAACGGAGCGTGGCAGTCGTCGGCAGTTTGTCACGGATATAGTCGGCCGACGCGTGCTTTCCGAGCCTAGCGAAGATGTCGGCAATCCGCGTCTCGGATGCGTAATGACCCGGCATGACTCCCGCTATGGCGTCAATCGCCTCCGCCTGATTCATGGCATTGGCCACGAGGGTGTGAAGTTCTTGCTTCGCCCGGATAGTTTGGCTTGTGCAATGACACCAGCTTTTTAATTTGGTCAACGCCCTCTCCTTTGAGAGTTCTTAGCAATGGTGCAGAATGTTGTCGCCATTAAGTTCGGGCGAATCGGAGCAACAAGCGAGACGTGATGATCCAACCGGACCAAATGCCGATACGACGCACAAGACAAAGACATTCCGAAGTTGCAAGGATATATGGGTAATAGGCGCGGTGCCAATCTATTGCGGGCCGCCGGGGTACAACCAAGGAATGGACCGCGGCGGAATTGAGATACCCGGGGCAGTCGGCGGTAAACCGATTACGCCTGCTTGCCACTCCAAACGTCTGCTATGCTGATTGGCGCTCCTGAAACCGGACCGTCAAGACGGTCAATCGTAGCGGCCGTTAGAGTGATCTGTGAACGGACGTCAGCTTAGGGCGATTTCAGTCTAAAAGGGGATGAGGTGGATGGCTCCCGCTCACGGCATTTATGTGCCAAGATGGGTTGCTGTCATGCAAACCCGAGCAAAGGAGCCATCCACAGAAGACTGTCGGCAACGTCCAACAAAACTGACATTTCGCGGCACTCGATCAGGAACCGCAATTTGGGCTTTTCCGTTAATACCAGCATCAAATTTCAGAGTGTTTGCACGAAACTTGAGATAAGCTTTTTGAGTAGGCGGATATTGTTATCCAGCTAAATGCCTGTAACGACTAAAAATTAGTCCGATTCTCGCCATAAATTTTTTGCAAATCTTAATTGTCACGGTTTGCAAAATTGCAAATCTTAATTGTCTTCTGCAAAACTCTATTGTCTCACTACACTGAGCACCCTCTCGAAATCATATCTGGCGCTTACAAGCTTATATTCCCATTCGATCGTTGACCGTCGGACACATGAGCAAACATTATTTTTTTGAGTGATATCTATTTTTTTAAGTGAACTTTATTATTGCTCCGCACAATGGTGTTTCAAGACAATTTAGTTTTGCAATTTATCCCGCAACTATTGTTGGGTTTGAACCAAACCTGCTTTGTCAAAAACTACTGTGCCATCAATCGTCCAGATATCAACTCTATGTCTAAGCTGCGTGTGTGACAATTAACTTTTGCAGAAAATATATTCGATACAGCTGGTGCAAGCAGCTGTCAGCCGCAGAAACACTCGCCTTCTTTAGTGCAATAATCGATAATATGGTTAAAATTGATCCAACTGAATAGAGTCTGCTTACGCTAACGTTTTGGACGTTCGCTACGCATGTTTTGCCCTGTCAAAGCAGTTGTTCGTTCAGTCTGGTTGCACAGTCATTTAAGGACGCGTTGAAGGGCTGCTGATCGCAATTGCGACCAAGCGCAGCAGAAGAATAGCTTGCCAGCTGCTCCGCCTCACCTGGCTCCGATAAGCGGCAGCATTAGCGGCATTAGATCGTCGAAAAGGCGTAAAGGATCTACGCCAGTGCCGGGCTTCAATTTTATGTCGGCTGAAATATAGTGCCCTCCGCAAACTGTGTAGCCTGAAACCATCAGTAGTTCGGGCGAAGCAGTGACCACAGCTTTGCGGCCAGAACCAGGCCCGCAAATGTTGACCGGACTGATCTTGGCGAAACCGTACTTCGCCATACCGTCTGCATAGCCATCTTCGACATTGCGATACGCACTGATCTGCTCTGCGGTTGCATTGCGATGGGCGGTAAGCGTGATCGCTTCGCTGCTGTCCAGCGCTTTACCGTCCACATATCGCCAAGTGCAACCGATGCCGCGCCAGGCGGTGATATTACCGCTGCCACGTGGGAAAAGGCTGCAAACGCGTGCTCCGAATGCGTTGCTATCGTCAGGCCGCGCCAACGAAGCGGCGTTGAATCCGATCAACAAGGCGACTAATGTACAACAAGGAAAGATCAGTCTCATGCCTTCCCTCTATTGCCCATTCGTCGATTGAGCAAACCATCTCAGCACAAGCTTTCACATGTTTTCAATGGTCAGCACAGGTAATGACCAGAATTGCGGCGCAGCGCTAACCTTGGCTCACGCTAACATAGCAGCCGTTCGCTGGCCCTATCCTGGACGCCAAAACCTGACGTTCATTCAGCAAGATTGCCGCGCCAGTAATTGACGGGTTCCAATATAATCCTCTGCGAGCCTGTTCGACCGCTTTGTTGGGGTAGCGATCGTTAGGAATTGTGCGATAGTATCGCGGTTATGCGCTTATCCATGCCTATCCTTATCATTGCCGTAGCTGCAGCGGGCTGCGTTGGTCCCCAGGTACCCTCGCTAGAAGCCCTTTATCGCCGAATGTCAGACAAGGATTTGTGGTACTCGATGCGATGGACCGGGGCCTTCAATGAGCTTCGCTGTCGAGGTTTAAATCCCAAGTTGGCGGAAGCAGAATATGACCGCCGATTTGGAGATCGAGAACGCGCGATCGATGCGGCAATGATTGCGAAATATGGGCCAGTAAAGGACGGCGAAGGAGAAGCTATCCTGACGGGTCAATCATGTCGCGGTTACCAAGGAGCAATAGATAAATCGGAGGCGATCCGAGCAGAGTTGGAGCGACGCCTCGGATTGCCTGTGCGTCAACCTATTCGTTAGTTTAAGATTCTGCAAAGTTGTCGTGACCTGAAAGGCAGCTTTCAGGGCAGAAACGCAGAAATCAGACGCTCAAGAAACCCGCAGCAGCAACGGCTGTTCCCGCTAACAAAGCGGTCGTTTGCAATTCAGACTAAGCAGCTAAATAACTGACGTTCATTAATCGAGTCTGTGACTGGCGGTTTCGCAGCCGAAAACGGGAACGAGACCACTACCTTAAAGGCTGTGAAAATTGCATTTTCGCGGGGCATTGCATCAAGCAAATATTTGGTTGTCAATCGAGAACAAATTCCGCTGCGTGATACTAGCGCGCAACCTTCGGCAACGCGGTTTCGCCGACCTCGTGCATCATTATCTTGAGCATTTTTTCAATCTGTGGGGATTGATCAAGCAAATCCTGAAGCGAATAGCGCTGAAAGACGCCTAGAAATGCCGCCACTGCTTCATCGAGAACACCCTGCAGGCCGCATCCCCCGGCAATCCGGCACGAGCCGCAATCTGCAAGCTGGAAGTCCCTTTCCATCTTGCATAGCACTTCGCCAATGTTGATTGTGGAGGCTGGACGCGATAGGCGGATCCCGCCATAACGTCCGCGCACACTCGAAAGATAACCTGCTTTGCCAAGTTCATGGACAACCTTCATCAGATGGTTGTGAGAAATACCATAGGCTTCGGAAATGCCCCTGATCGAGCTTATCTCCGCCCCTTTCTTTCCTAAGTAGAGAAGCACTCTCAAGGCATAATCAGCGTGGCGGGTCAGTTGCATGCGGTGGGCTTCCTGAAATCCAGTTCAATCATATATTCTATTTGCATCATTACTCGAACGCTTATAGATGTATATTAAATACATTTATAAAGCGAGTCTCCGATGAAGTCCTTTTTGCCGATGAACGACGCCGGGCTGACCGCACTGGTCGGGCAGTTTTATGCAACGGTGCGCGCAGATACGCTGATTGGGCCATTGTTTAATGATGCCATCAACGATTGGCCCCATCATCTCGACAAGTTGGCTGCATTCTGGTCAACGGTGATGCTTACAAGCGGCAGGTATAAGGGCCAGCCTGTGCCGGCCCACCGCAAACACCAATCGCGGATTACCCCTGAAATGTTTGATCGCTGGCTGGTGCTGTGGAAAGCGACGACTGAAAGAATGATGGCACCAACCGATGCGGCGCTTCTGCAGGAAAAGGCCGCGCGGATAGCAGAAAGCCTAAGTCTTGCATTATTCTTTAGCCTTGATCGCACACTTCCGAAAAAAGCCGCATGATGCCCGCACCTTATCAAATAACACCGACATTTGACGAAACAAGCCTGCCTGTGGCGATCCGCAATGAGCATCGCACCAAGGATAGCGTTTGGGGGCTGCTGCGAGTTCTCGAAGGGGAAGTGCGGCTTATTTTCGCAGATGCGGACGAGTCAATTCTCGTTACCCCAAGCAACCCCGCTCAAATACCGCCACAGGCC
>CAZOSI010000163.1:0-7274 GCA_964582485.1 uncultured Novosphingobium sp. | reverse complement strand
CTGCGAGCCAGACCAAGACGTTGCGCTTCCGCGCAACGATTAACTGAGGATCCGGACGGGCAGCCCGGCGCAAGCCGCGCTGCCCGTCCATCCCTTTTCCCCGCTCAGTCCAACAGGCTCCATGGTCGCTCTCAGGAACCTCGGCATCTATCTGGTCGCGCTGCTGCTTGCAGTGCTGCTGATTGCCGTGCCTGGTGCGCAGGCGCAGACCATCACCAATGTCGCCGCAGCCAACTGGACCGATGGCGGCAAGGCCTTTTCGGTCAATTCCAACACCGTCAGCTTTGATCTCCAGCAGCAGCCGATCACCATCGACACTTTTGTCGGCGGGGCAGGCAATGGTAATCAGCTGGCGTTCAATCCCTCTGCGTGTGGAGACAAGACAATCGTGGTGCCGGGCGGTTTGCCGGGCGGCACCTCGGTTGCCTCGCTGCAGCAGACCTCCACGATCCGGATCGGCAATACGCTGTTCTTCCGGCTGGTATCGCCCGGATCGAACGCCGATCCGACCAAGATCGACACGGTCCGCACCATTCTGACCACCACTTCGGGTGACCGGGAAGAGATCACGATCAGCGAAACCGCCGTCAACAGCGGCGTGTTCATCGGTGCAATCCCGACCACGGCGATCCCGCCCAAGCCGGTGCAGGGCGATTGCCGCCTGTCGGTTTCGCCTGGCGATCACATTGCGATCGAATGCCTGCGCACCGGTGGATCGTCGATCCTTGCCACCGCGCAGGTTGAGATCCTGGCCGATCCGTTCGGCCTGTTCTTTGACAGCGAAGATGGCACCCCGATCGACGGCGTGAAGGTGACTCTGGTCGATGCCGTCACCGGAGCGCCCGCACGGGTCTTTGCCGATGACGGGGTCACCCCCTGGCCATCCACTGTCATATCCGGCGCGAGCGTGACCGACGGAGCCGGCAATGTCTGGCCGATGCTG
This sequence comes from uncultured Novosphingobium sp., assembly GCA_964582485.1. Classification (GTDB taxonomy): domain Bacteria; phylum Pseudomonadota; class Alphaproteobacteria; order Sphingomonadales; family Sphingomonadaceae; genus Novosphingobium. The sequence continues at coordinate 6,331 of CAZOSI010000163.1, read as the reverse complement.
CCGGGCGAATACCGTTTTCCGCTGGCACCACTTGGGCAGTACCGCCTGGTCGTAACTCCCCCGGCGCCCTACAGCGCCCCTTCGAAGGCCAGCTCCGGGCAGCTTGCGCTGCTGCGCCGTCCGGATGGGGCCCCGCTCGAAATCGTTCCCGGCTCGTTTGGCGGTACGATTTCGCTGAGCAGCCCTGCCGCTGTCCGCGTCGATGTTCCGCTTGACCGGCCGCCGGTGTCGGTCTCGCTCACCAAATTCGTCTCGAAGCCAACCGCCCTGCCGGGTGAAGTGGTGTTCTACACCGTCACCGCGCGCAATCCGGACTCAGCCCGCACCAAACGCGCGGTTTCGCTGGTTGATACGCCTTCTGCCTTGCTGCGCCTGCGCAAGGACAGCGTGCGGCTGGATGGCGTAGCCAACCCCGCTGCGGTGCAGGTCAGTGCCGATGGCCGCCAGCTGACCGTCACGCTGGGCGATATCGGCCCGGGTGCCAGCAAGACCGTGACCTATGCCATGACCGTGCGGGCGGATGCCCCGGCCGGGCAAGCCGTGAACAAGGCCGTTGCGACCGATTCCCGCGGGCTTTCGACCGTCGCGAGCGCCGTTCTGCGCATCAGCCAGGACAATCTGGGCGCGCGGATGACGCTGATCGGCCAGATCACCGATGGTGGTTGCGCCGTGGACGGCCAGCATATCGGCATTCCGGGCGTGCGCGTGGTGCTGGAAGACGGCAGTTTCGCGATTACCGATGCTGATGGCCGCTATCACTTCGATGGCCTGACCCCCGGCAGCCACGTGGTTCAGGCCCTGACCAACACCCTGCCCAAGGGCGGTCAGTTCGTTGATTGTGCCCGCTCCACCCGCAGTGCCGGCACCGCCAGCTCGCGCTTTATCATGGGGCAGGGCGGGTCGCTGGCCGTGGCTGATTTTTCCGCGACTTTGCCTTATAAACAGATCGTAAAGTCATCAGAAGACATCAAAAAAGCCAAGGACGAAGCTGACGCGAACGAAAGCCGTGCAGCCGCCGGGGGCGAAACCAACTGGCTGGCCCTGGGTGACGGCCCGATCGACTTCCTGTTCCCCGCGCTGGACCACAATCCGCGCGCGCCTGCCGTGCGGGTGGTGATCCGCCACCGACCGGGCCAGAAGGTTGAACTGTCGGTCGATAGCAAGCCGGTCGACAAGGTTGCCTTCGATGGCCTCCATACCGCCCCGGCCGGAACCCATGCCGTCAGCGTCTGGCGCGCGATCCCGATCTTTGGCGAGAGCACTCACCTGACCGCCGTGGTCCGCAATGCCGATGGCTCGGTTGCCGCGAACCTGGCGCGCGATGTCCACTACTCCGACGCCCCCGCGCAGGTCGAGTGGCTGCCTGCCCAGTCCAAGCTGACCGCCGACGGTTCGACCCGCCCGGTGCTGGCGATCCGCGTGCTCGATCGCAATGGCCGTCCGGTCCACGATGGCATCTCGGGCGAATTCACGCTGAGCGCCCCCTATGAAAGCGCCGAAGCGCAAGACGCCATGCAGTCACGCGCGCTGACCGGCCTGGGCCGTTCGGCCCCGCGCTGGACGGTCAAGGGCGATCAGGGGATCGCGCTGGTCGAACTCGCGCCGACCATGGTCAGCGGCAAGCTTCACATGGAATTCACCTTTACCCACGATCAGCAGCGCCGCCGCCAGGAACTGGATGCCTGGGTCGTGCCGGGCGAACAGCCGTGGACCCTGGTGGGCCTGGCCGAAGGTTCGCTGGGCGCGCGCAGTGTGGCCGACAACATGGAACGCACCGGCCGGCTCGACAGCGACCTAGGTCAGCACGCCCGCGTGGCGTTCTATGCCAAGGGCCGGGTGCTCGGCAAATACCTGCTGACCATGGCCTATGACAGCGCCAAGCAGCGCGACGATCAGCGCCTGCTGGGGACGATCGATCCACGCGCCTACTACACCGTCTTTGCCGATGGATCGGAACGCCGGTTCGATGCCGCCAGCCGCGAAAAGCTGTATGTCCGGATCGAAAGCCGCGCTTTCTATGCGCTCTATGGCGATTTCGACACCGGCTTCAACCAGACCCAACTGGCCCGCTATCTGCGCACCGCGACCGGGTTCAAGGGCGAAGTCAACACCGGTGGGTTCCACGCCCAGGGCTTTGCCGCCAAGATCGCCGCGAGCCATCGCCGCGACGAGATCCAGGGCGGCGGGATCAGCGGACCCTATCGCCTGTCGAGCCGCGCGATCGTGCCGAACAGTGAGCAGGTCGAGATCGTGGTCCGCGACCGCTTCCGTTCGGAACTGGTGGTCGATCGCCGCAGCCTGACCCGCTTCATCGATTATGACATCGATCTGCTGTCGGGCGCGATCACGTTCAAGGAACCGGTGCTGAGCCGCGATGTGGACCTCAACCCGCAGTTCATCGTGGTCGACTACGAAATCGATGAAACCGCGCGCGGCGGGGCGATCAATGCCGGGCTGCGGGCGGACTATACCACCGCAAACGGCAAGCTGCGCCTGGGCGCCAGCGCGATCACCGACACCGGATCGGGCGGGGCCGACGCCACCCGCACCAACCTGGGCGCGGTCGATCTGCGGGCCAAGCTGGGCGAGAACACCGAAGTGCGCGCCGAACTGGGCATGAGCTTCCAGAAAGGCGAGCAGGCCAAGGCCTGGCTGATCGAGGCCGAACGCCATGACGGCAAGCTGGACCTGCTGGCCTATGCCCGCTCGGCCGACAAGGACTATGGCGTGGGCCAGATGTCCGGGGCAGAGCGCGGCCGCCGCAAGTACGGGGTGGATGCCCGCTACCAGCTGAGCGAGCCGGTCTCGCTGACCGCCAGCACCTGGTACGAAGACAGCCTGACCGACACTTCGCACCGCTTTGCCACGCAGGTTGGGGCGCTCTATCGCACCCCCAAAACCGACGCGCGGCTGGGCGTGGCGATGATGCGCGATCATCTGGCCGATGGCACCGATGCCAATTCGACCGTGCTCGAAGGCGGGGTGACCCAGCGCATGGCGGGCAACCGCCTGGAACTGGGGATCGCCAGCAGCATCGCCCTGGGCAAGGCTGAATCGGTCGATCTGCCCGAACGCCACCGCCTGACCGCGCGCTATACCCTCAGCCCCGCGGTCAAGCTGGTCGGGACCTATGAGATCGCCAAGGGTGAGAACATCAATGCCCGCACCGCCCGCGCCGGGCTGGAGCTGACCCCCTGGGACGGCGCCCGCGTGGTGACTGCCGCCGGGCAGCAGCAGATCGGCGAACTCGGCAAGCGCAGCTTCGCGGCGTTTGGCCTGGCCCAGTCGTTCAACGTCACCAAGGAACTGACGGTTGATGCCACGCTGGATGGCAGCAAGACCATTGGCGGCCTCGACGCGACCAAGCTGATCAACCCGCAGCACCCCGCTTCGAGCGGCGGCAACCTGGGCGAAGACGGCACTCTGGCCGAGGACTTCACCGCCATGACCCTGGGCGCCACCTGGCGCACCGGTCGCTGGAGCGCGTCGATGCGCGGCGAACTGCGCAACGGCCAGCTGGCTGACCGTAAGGGCTTCACTTTCGGCGCGATCCGCCAGCTGGGCGAAGGTTCGATGGTCGGCTCGGGCTTTACCTGGACCCGCGCGACCGGGGCCAATGGCCTGGCCAGCGAGATCTTCGACGGCGCGATTGCCGCCGCTCATCGCCCTTCGCGCTCGCCCTTTGCATTCCTGTCCAAGCTGGAGTTCCGCAGCGACAGCGTGACCCATGCCGTGGCCGGCGAAGCTGGCCCGGCCGGCCGCACCGCGCTGACCGTGGACGGCGATGCCCGCTCGCGCCGCCTGATCGGGGCCGTCTCGGCCAACTGGTCACCGCGCGGCAAGCAGGACGGCCAGTTCGTCCAGCGCACCGAGCTGGGCCTGTTCGCCGCGGTGCGCCACAACTTTGATGGTTATCAGGACTTCAACCTGGCCGGGACGACGCTGATCGGCGGGCTTGATGCGCGCCTCGGCCTCGGCGAGCACTTCGATCTGGGTGCGGTTGCCACCGTGCGCCACAACCTGGACGACAAGACCACCAGCTTCGCCTTCGGCCCGCAGATCGGGATCAGCCCGGCCAAGGACGTGTTGCTGACTGTTGGCTACAACGTCACCGGCTTCCGCGACCGCGACTTCTCTGCCGCGCGCAGCACCGACAAGGGCCTGTTCGCCACGCTGCGGATGAAGGTAGACGCGGATACCTTCGGCTTTCTGGGGCTGCGGCGGTAGGCCCCGATCCTCCCCGAAAAGGGGAGGGGCAGGCCTGGCCAATCCGCTCTGGCCAACCCCACCCGTTTAGGCTCTACTCCCCCCGATGCCGGAGCAACCGGCGCTACAGGGGAATGGATGCCATGACTGACCAGACCACGCCGCCCGCCGCTGCGCCGGGGCCGCTTGCGGGCCTTGCGCTGACCGTGATTGTCCTGCTGATCATCATCGCCTGGGTGGCGCTGGGGCTGCAGTTCCTGACCGATACCTCGCTGTTCGGCGGGTTCCTGCTGCTGTGGTTCTGGGCCAACAACGAACAGCTTGAGATCAAGCGCTTGCCCACCGCGATCGTCGGGGCGCTGGTGGGGATCGGCCTCGCCTGGTTCGTGGTCTTTGCCGCGACCAAGTGGGGCGGGGCCGGGCTGGCCGCGGGGCTGGGGCTGATGGTGCTGGCGACGTGATCAAGGCCGTGCCCTTCGCGATCAACGCCTCCACCATGCTGTTCCTCACCGTCGCCGCCGCCCCGCTGATCCAGCTCAAGGTCAACTGGCAGGAACTGGTGCTTTCCACCGTGGTCGGGGGCCTGTTCTTCGGCGCCGTGGTCACCGGGATCACCCGACTGGCAGCAAGGTTCGCCCCGGCCGGATAGGGCCGGGTGGTAGACACGCAACCGGGGTGGAATTCTTGCGCGACAAGGCTTTAGCTTTGTCGCGTAAGTCTATGGATTAAAATGGTTGATCGGTCGGGTTGGAAACGGAAATGTCGACAAATGTGTGACTTTCCGTTTCGCGCCCTGTCACCCGGCGTAACCCCATGTCACCCAGTGTCACCAAGACCGCGATCAGCATCAACGATGTCAAAGAAGTCCCAGGCGTGATTCGCCGCGACCACTGGAACAATGACAGGCCGGAGCCGTGTAGGAAAATTGTTTGAGCGGCAGGGCGATGGGGCAGCCGGTCGATTGCCTGCACTGCCACCGTAAACCCACTTCACAAGAACAGTCGGCAATTCCTCCCAATGAGGTAATCCAACCGCCGCAATCAAATTTTAAATGGCCATTGGTTAAGCCTGATAAAAGTCCGGCCAGGTTCGGACGTGGACCATGAAAGCCCTTTATCATTCTGGGAGGGAGGCCGGTTAGGATGTGGAAGTTGTGGCCGCTGGCCCCCTATTTCATCGTCCCGGTTCTGGTCGGCAAGCTCGTCTGCCGCGGCAGCTGGATGCAAATCCTGCAAGCCTACGGCGTCTGGCTGGTCATTCTTGTGCTCTTTGCTCTGACTTCGGCAGAGCGGTTCTCCGAAGGCTTTGGCTGGAGCCTGATCCTCGCACTGTTCACGACGGTATTCGCAATCCCGGTTCTCGTCCTGCTGCTGAAGTTCCTCGCAAGATGAACAAGCTCTGGCAATGGATTGTCGCCTTGGCGCTGATTTTCGGAGGCCTCCTTGCGAGCCCCTTGCTCCGCACACCGGACGACGCCGAGCAAGCGATATTGCGCGCGCAGTTCCATTTGCCGGGCGAAATCGCCTTCGCCGAAACCCGGATCAAGCGACCCTCGCTCAATGACAACAGTTACGAGCTCGAAGGGGTCGCGCGGCTGAGCAGCGAAGAATTTGCCCGCTACCGTCAACTGATCACGTCAGAAACGCCGTGGGCCGTTCCCGCCCTGACGCTTGATGGACACACCACCATGAGTTCAACCGGGGATCCGGACGCGCGCTGGCAGTCTTTCGACCGCCTCCGGATGGTGCCCTTCGGCAACCTCAACTACGACGAATCCCAGCGCACCACCGACGGTCTGGCGATCTGCTACAGACTGGCGCTGGCGACCGATGAGGGAACGCTGTCAAGCGATGGCGTGCGCGCGTGCCGCGCTCCCGGCACCGTTGGCGAGCGCGGCTATCTTGTGCAAGGGGTGCTCGATGCGAACACACGCACCCTGTTTCTGATCATCCGCAGATACGGAGAATGGTCGCCAATACCCTGATTGCGCGACTCAAATGCCGGAGCTCCGAAGACGACACGCCTGGCTGCGCGTTGGCGCTGCGAATACAAATCGGATCAAGGCAAATCTGGCGGACAGGGTGGGATTCGAACCCACGGTGAGCTTGCACCCACGGCGGTTTTC
>CAZOSI010000162.1:0-7277 GCA_964582485.1 uncultured Novosphingobium sp. | reverse complement strand
GCGACATCGACGAACTGGGGATCGCGCCGCGCCGCCCAGACCGAGACCATGTGGCCGAGCGCAAAGATCACCACGCCGGCGATCCACAAGCGCAGTCCAAGACCGATCGCGGCGGCCAGCGTCGCATTGGCGATCGCCAGGCCCCGCGGTGCGCCGCCGAGCAGGATATGCTCGGTCAGCGCGCGGTGAACCGGGACGACAAAGCCCGGCACGGCTTCGGGCGGTGCGGTCTCCATCAGACCAGCGCTCCGCCGCCGAACGAGAAGAACGACAGGAAGAAGGACGAGGCAGCGAACGCGATCGACAGACCGAACACGATCTGGATCATCCGCCGCGCGCCGCCCGAGGTGTCGCCGAACGCGAGCGCGAGGCCGGTGGCGATGATGATCATGACCGCGACGATCTTGGCGACCGGTCCCTGGATGGATTCGAGGATCGACTGGAGCGGGGCTTCCCATGGCATCGACGATCCCGCAGCATAGGCGGGCGTGGCGACGGAAAGGGCAACGAAGCCGCCGATCATGGCGGCTAACAGGCGGGCACGGGCGCGCGATATGGTCTGGATCACGAAATGACTCCTTTGGCTTGGGGGGTGATGGGAAGGATCAGGTAGTCGCCGCGATCATCGAGCCCGGTGACCTGGGCGAGTTCGGCGAGCCGCCGCCCGGTGCCGTCGCGGACCAGCACAGCGATGACGTTGATGGTCTCGGCGATGAGCGCGCGCGGCACGGTGACGACGCTTTCCTGGATCAGTTGCTCCATGCGCCGCAGCGTGCCGAGCGCGGATCCGGCATGGATTGTCCCGATCCCGCCGGGATGGCCGGTGCCCCAAGCTTTGAGCAGATCGAGCGCTTCAGCGCCGCGCACCTCGCCGATGGGGATGCGGTCGGGCCGCAATCGCAACGCGGAGCGGACCAGGTCGGACAAGGTCGCAACGCCATCTTTGGTGCGCAGCGATACGAGATTTGGTGCGCCGCATTGCAGTTCGCGAGTATCTTCGATCAGGACCACACGGTCGTCGGTCTTCGCGACCTCGGCCAGGAGCGCATTGGTCAGTGTGGTCTTGCCGGTCGATGTACCTCCGGCGACCAGGATGTTCTTGCGGGTGGCTACAGCATCAATCAGCGCCGCAGCTTGCCACTCGGACATGATCCCGGCCGCGACATAATCGGCGAGCGTGAACACTGCGACTGCAGGCTTGCGGATCGCGAAACTGGGAGCGGCCACGACCGGAGGCAGAAGCCCCTCGAACCGCTCGCCCGTATCGGGAAGCTCCGCCGATACCCGCGGCGACTTGGCATGAACCTCGGCCCCGACATGATGCGCGACCAGCCGGATGATCCGCTCGCCATCGGCAGCGGACATCCCGCTTCCCGTATCGGCGATTCCGGCTCCCAGCCGGTCAATCCACAGCCGTCCGTCGGGATTGAGCATGACCTCGATGACTGAGGTATCCTCAAGCCACGCTGCGATCTCCGGGCCGAGCGCCGTGCGCAACATGCGCGCGCCACGCGACGATGCCTGCGATTTGATCGGGATGACGCTCATGAAATGCCTCGTGTCTGCGAGGCAACCGGATATTGGTTGCACTCACGAGGCAGAGCAAAGAGGCATCAATTTGGTTGAATGCAACAGAGATTTGCAGACGGCGTATCTTGGCGGAAAGGCTGAAAGGCTAGCGTAGTATGAGACTCTAACGACCGCTTATTCGGAAGGTCCTGACTCTCCGCTTGCACGGGTCGAATCCCGGTAAGCGGACGCCGGATCATCAGGACTATCTTATATCAGTCTCGCAGGTCGTTACCTACAGTCTCCTCTCGATGGATTCGGTGCTTGGCGGCCAGAAGCAGGTTATTTGGTCGGAACAAGCCATTGAGCATAGGCCCTAACATCGATCATTGGCACCGTCGCATTTTCCTGTAACCGTGCGATCAGCTCTAAAAGGAATGCTGTTGCGGGCTTTTCGATTGGCGAAACGGTTTGGCACCCATCTGCATCACAACCGAATATTCCGTGAGCGGCCACACAGCCCAAATCCAGCCGCTGTTCGTCGCCCGCCTTTGCTAGCGCCGAGATCAATGCATCGCCGAGCGGCGGAGTCCAATCGCTCTCTAAAGTTAGCAGCCCCCCCAGAATGTGCTGCAAGGGCTTGGGCGGATAGACCCCGCCTGCGTGCGGGATGGGGAGGCTGGTGCGGATGAGGCGACGCACACTCGCGACCTTGGCTTGCGCATATTCGACTTGGTTCGCGTTGATCGTCTGTTTCGCTTCAAAGACGGCGTATACGCTCTCCGATGGAATGATCGTCTGGCCCTGATAGCTGAAAATGAACGGCGAATACTGCCGGTCGAATACCACCACATCAATCTGGTCGCTGAATGCGCCGGCGCTATCGACGACATGCGCTGACGTGGCGCTGTAGCGTTTCGGTAAGTAGGTTTGCAGCAGCTCAAGCCAAACCGCTTCACTGGCGTCGCCCTTCGTTCCGGGGTGGCCGAACGATCGGCGCACTGTTGCCAGTTTCTGCTGGATATCGTCGTGCAATCCCGACAACAATTGATGAAGCGACCAATCTGACATGCGCGTTCCTTTAATCGTGTTTGTTATCTTGAAATGGCGGCGTCGGCGTCATGGCGCGAGCGATCGCTAACGCGCCCTCGGCGTTCACTGCGCGGTTCGGATAAGCATCGAGGACGATGGCAGGTAAAAGCCGTTGTGTAAGATCGGAGAAGGCGAAGCCAACCCTGTCCATGCGCGTCGGCCCTGTTGCGTCGACTAATGCATCGATCTCGCCGCTATTCAGTCCAAGCGGTTCGAGCCGGGTGGTCAAAAGGTATCGGCGCTGATTGTCGTCCGGTCGCGCGAACGCGAGAATGTCGGCGGCGCGCCGTCGCACTGCTGGGTCGAGGGCCGAGAGGCGGTTCGTGCACATTATGACAGCTGCTGGCAGCTTACCATTGGCGAGGCGATCAATGCCCCGGATAAATGCGTTAACCCCGGCGCGATCCTCGTGGTGCATCTGCGCGGACTCGCGCGACTGAGCGAGAGCATCGGCCTCATCGACCAAAAGGATCACCCCGCCACGGGCGCGTCCCGAATTGGATTTCAGCTTGGTCGCCTCGGTAACCGTGTGGTCGAACGCTGCCGAAAGCAATTGCGTCATTTCGCCAACGCGGCCTTGTCCTCGCGTGGAAAGGCTCAACGGAAACAGTGTGATGTCTATCTTCTCCTGGCGTGCGACGGCATCGCCGATCGTTTCAGCGAGCTCGGTCTTGCCCGAACCAACATCGCCCGCGAGAATGACGAGCGGCGGTCGGCGCAACACGGTGTCGAGCAACATCTCTGCACCTGGATGATGCTTGTTTGCCCATTGCGAGAGGCCGGCAGGATTGACGAGAAGACCGAGTATTTTTGCGAGTCGCAATTTCTGATCGTCAAGACCGACAAGGCGCCCGAGGCGCGCTTGCGGTTCGATGTCGGGATAGGTGATGCGGCTCTCGAAAAGATCGTCTAGATCAGGTGCGCCTGACATCAGTAACTCCTTATGGTTGCGCGACCCAGCGCACAGCCGCCTGCTGAATAGGTGCGATCATTTTCGAGATAGCCCGTAATGCCAGGTTCGGTGCCAGATCCGCGATAGTAAGGCAGGGTTTTCTTGAAAGCATGCTTCTGCTCGGCAGTAAGCGAGCTCCAAGCGGTCGAGTAAGTCAGAAAGCTGTAGAACGAGGCTCCCGAAACATCTGCCCAAGGGCGGATTTTTCCGGGGTCATCATCGTTGGCAGATGCACCCGCGAGATCGCGTGCCGTATAACGCAAAGTCGGCTCGATCCACTTTTCGTCACGCCAAAAGCCAAAGGTGACCGTGCCGAGATAGCCCGCCTTCAAAAGCGCGACTACCTCTGCTTCGTAGGAGGAGATTTCGGCGTCACTTGGCGCGTTGTAATGCCGCTGCATCCGTTTCAGATCAGCGGCAACCTTTGCCGCCATGTGGCGGGCATGCGTGATCGTAAAGGTCGCGGATTCGGTGATGGTGAAGCTAGAGGCCATGTTCGTTAAACCTGAAAGGAGGGACCGAAGACCTTCTGCCAATAGCGGACAGTCTCCTGTTTGGTGGGTGCGTAAAGCGCTGCGTCGATCGCATCACCCGCATCGAGCGCGGCCTCCACGATCAGATCGGCGTTGGCGTCGGTATAGAGGCGGCTAACGTTGTTCAGCTCGTTGACCGGATCAATAATCTGGATCGGCTCGCTGAAACTGCCGATTTTCGAGACGGGATAGCAATCGGTAAACACGATTTTTTCGCGCAACCGGCTTTTCGCGACATAGCTGAAGAAGTGCTGAAGTGCGTCCGGGTAGTCGGACAGGTCGAGACCCTGGTCGCACAAGCGCGCAAGGATCAACTCGATCATAAACGATTTGAAGCGGAAACCATCCTGTTCGCTTTTCATTCGGCGCGCCCAAAACTTCACCAGCCGCACAACCTGCGAAAAGTGCTTCTCTTGGGCCTTTTTACGTTTTGCGCAAAAATCGAGATGCAGCGGTATGCTCGTTTTCAGGAACGATCCGTCGTCCTGGCTGACGAGGTTGCCATACCATTGCGGGTCGCCGTCATATAGGATCGGGACAATGTCGACATCGAGACCGGAACCTCGGAACGAGACCGTCACGCTATAGGTCTGCGGCACAACCTGATCAGGGCTGAAATTGGGGAACGCTTTGCGGAGGCGTTCCGCGATATACTCGAGCAGTTCGGACACTTGATGTGGCGCGTTGGCACCGCTGACGTAGCAAGCAACATCGATGTCGTTGAGCGTCCGGAGCGCAGTGCCTTTGGCTAGGCTTCCTGAGACCTGCATCCGCTTCAGCGTAAAGTCGGGATGCTCGTCGAGATATGATTCCAAACGTTCGCGAAGGCGGCGCGCTTGAGCGCGGTATTCGTCCGCCCAGTCTTTGGGCAAGTTGACCTTTTCCTGCGCGAAAACAGCAATTTCGCGGTGATCGACATGTAAGCGTGACATTGTTCATCCTTGCCGGCGAGAAAAGTTGACCCGAATCGGGGATATGTGTATTAAATATACCCACATATAAAATATGTCCATATAGTTTATATGCTCATATGCAAGGGGTTGCGATTATGGTGGAAGAGCAAGCTGGGTTGAAGTGGGGCGTGGAGCGAAGGCTTGAATTCGTGGAGTTCCGGCTGTTTTGGGAGGATGGGATTCGGCGTGCCGATTTGATCAAGACCTTTGGTGTGTCGGAACCCCAGGCGTCGAAAGACCTTACGCTCTACCAAGAACGAGCCCCAGGCAACGCGGTCTATGACAAGGTATCCAAGCGTTATGTCGCCGGGCCTAACTTTGAGCCCGTATTTCTGACGCAAGAACCGTCGGAATATCTGGTTCGATTACGGTCTCTTGGTGAGGGGTTGTTGTCTCCAGTGGAAACGTGGCTTGGCGTTCCGCCGGAGATAGATGTCGTATTGAGCCCTGCGAGAGAAGTTGAAACCGACTGCCTGCGCTCGATCCTGAAGGCAATCCGCGAGGGGAAATCGATTGAGGTTCGTTACCAGTCCATGAATAAGGGGCGCCCGGACCCCTTGTGGCGGCGTATAACACCACATGCATTCGGGTATGACGGTTTTCGCTGGCACGTCCGCGCCTATTGCCATGCTACCGATCTGTTCAAAGATTTTCTCCTTCCTCGAGTGATTGGCCTCCGCGCGTTTGATGCTCCTGGCAAACGAGCGAATGAGGACAAAATCTGGAATGAACGGTTTGGCATTGTGATTGGTCCGCACCCTGAACTCGGCCCCAACCAGAAGGCCATTGTGGCCAAAGATTATGGAATGAAGAATGGCACCACTGTGCTGGAAGTTCGATATGCCATGCTATTCTATGTTTTGAAGCGATTAGGGCTGCTCGACGACCCCGAAAAGAAGCCCGCGCGGGCGCAGCACATCGTGGTGCTGAATAAAAAAGAAACAAAACAAGCTCTGCAGGCCTCGGATTGGGCGCTGGGATGACACACCTTAGGCAAATGTGGCAGAAAATCATTTTCTGGTGTGACGAAATTTATCATCAGCTAAAGTCTGAGCGGGGTAAAATGCGCAAACGGCAAAGAATCAATGGGGGTTGCACAACATGAGTGAGGAGTTCTTCCAATCTCCAATCTTGAACACTCCATATGCCGAGCCTGATCGTCATTGGGAGCTGGACGGAGGCGGGCAGCCGACAAGCGTTATCGTCGCCCGCCGCAGACAGAGTTCGCTGGTCTCGCCAATCCCCAAGGCACGCAAAGTTCGCGGCAAGGCAATTCAGGCCGATTTGCTTATCGACGATGAGGGTGGTCAGGAATACAACCCGACCGAAGTCATCAACGGCATAAGGTCGGCAGTCGAAAGCTGGCGGCAATTGCCTGAAAGCCAGTGGCAGGTCACGCCGACAACTGCCCAGCTCCTTCGCCATTGGCGCACGCATGACTTCGCCAATCAAAAGCCATTCTTCTGTCAGATCGAGGCGGTCGAAACGGTCATCTGGTTGACCGAGGTCGCACCGCGCTCCTCGTCCCAAGGGCGGCGGTTCTGGACACATTTGGAGGCGGCGAATGCTGCATCCAACCCCGAGCTGCTCCGTTTGGCGCTCAAACTTGCTACTGGTGCTGGCAAAACGACCGTGATGGCGATGCTGATCGCCTGGCAGACTTTGAACGCCGTTCGTCATCCAAATGCTAAGCGGTTTACCAGAGGATTTCTGGTTATCGCTCCCGGCATCACGATCAAGGACCGTCTGCGCGTTATCCAGCCCAATGATCCGGAAAGCTATTACAAGAGCCGCGAAATCGTGCCCGAGGATATGCTGATCGACCTAGGCAAGGCTAAGATCGTCATCACCAACTACCACGCCTTCAAAAAGAAGGATGAGATGGCGCTTAACAAGGTGCAGCAGGCCGCGCTGCGCACCACGTCGAAACCCGAAAGCGACGGCGCTATGATCCGGCGTGTTGCGGGGGAGCTGATGGGGCTGAAGAACATCGTCGTCATGAACGACGAGGCGCATCACTGCTACCGCGAACGTCCGTTGACCGATGAAGAGCAAAAGGCGCTAAAGGGCGATGAACTGGCCGAAGCCAAGGAAGCCAATGAGGCGGCACGGCTTTGGATTTCTGGCATTGAGGCAGTGAAGCGCGAGCTGGGCGTGTCAGTGGTCTATGATCTGTCGGCCACCCTGTTCCCCGTCAGCACCAATGGCACAGATTTGAGGTTGTGATTTAAGGAGGAT
>CAZOSI010000161.1:546-7283 GCA_964582485.1 uncultured Novosphingobium sp. | reverse complement strand
TACATTGTGATCAGCGGCACCGCTGAATTCGTGAAGGGCGAGGAGCGGATTTCGGTGGGGCCGCAAGATTTGCTGTTCGTGCGCGCAGGCGAAGTGCACCGTTTTGAAAGGTTTAGCGCCGATTTCTCAACCTGGGTGATATTCTGGGGACCTGATGGCGGGGAGTAGCTTGCAATTGCTGCGCGAAGCTGGCTGAACTTGGATCTCTGAACGGGGGAATGTTTGTGGTGGGCATGTGGGCCAAGGCAGCGGAGATGGCGGGCAAGGCGCCGCCAGAGCGCAATCGCTATGTTGATTTCCTGCGCGCACTGTCGATCCTGGCGGTTGTGATGGGCCATTGGCTGGTTGCTGCGCCCTATATGAAGGACGGCGCGGTTGAAGGCGGGCACTTGCTGGGCATCCTGCCGTGGACCCAGTGGCTGACCTGGGGTTTTCAGGTGATGCCGCTGTTCTTCTTTGTTGGCGGGTTCTCAAACGGGATTTCGTGGGCGGCGACCCAGGCAAAGGGCGGAACCTTTTCCGACTGGTATGGCGGGCGGCTGCAGCGGCTGATCAACCCGGTAATGCCGCTGTTTCTGGTCTGGTCGGTAATCGCGATCGCCGGGACGACGCTCGGGATCGGGCGCGAAGTGGTCAAGATGGCGGCGCAGCTGGCCTTGATCCCGGTCTGGTTTCTGGCAGTTTACCTGATTGTTTCGGCGCTGGTGCCGTTCAGCCACCGTGCCTGGAAGCGTTGGGGGATGGGCAGTTTCTGGGCTTTGGTGGCAAGCGCGGTTGTGGTCGATTGGCTGTCGATCGGGCTGGCTATTCCGGCGGTTAACTGGCTCAATTTCCTGTTCGTCTGGCTGGCGATCCATCAATTGGGTTACTGCTGGCAGGAAGGGCGCTTTGGCGTGCGGGCGGCGTGGTTTCTCGGCTGGCTGGCGGTGCTGGGCGCGCTGGTAAAGTTCGGACCTTATCCGGTCGCGATGATCGGGGTGCCGGGCAATGACCTCAGCAACTCGATGCCGCCGACGCTGGCGCTGCTGGCACTGGGCAATATGCAGATCGGCCTCGCACTGACGCTGGAACCCACGATGCGCCGCCTGCTGGACAGGGCCTGGCTGTGGACCGCGACGGTGCTGGTCAACGGCATGATCATGACCGTCTATCTGTGGCACCTGACCGCCTTCGTGCTGGTGATGGTCGCGGCCTGGCTGCTGGGCGGCACCGGGCTGAACGTTGCGCCGGGCAGCGCAGACTGGTGGCTCGCCCGCCCGGTCTGGTTCGCGCTTTACATCGCGGTGACGCTGCCACTGATCGCGGTGTTCAGCCCGTTCGAACGGATGGGCAGCGCGGCCAAGAACGGCGAGCCCAAGCAGGTCCCGCATTGGCGGCTGGTGCTGGGACTGGCGCTGATCTGCCTGGGCCTGACGCTGACCGCCGCAATCTCCATCGCCAGCCCGGAAGGGGTTACGGGCCTCAGGATCTGGGTGGTGGCGCTACCGTTTCTGGGAGCGGGGCTGGTCGGGTTTGGGCCGGCCTATACGCTCGCCAAGCGGTTTGATCGCTGACCTTATTCCGCCGCCTGCTTCTCCAGATGCCAGACCGGCGTATCATCCAGCGCAGATAGCCGCGCGGCTTCGGCACTGATGTAATCGCGCGTCATCGGCACGGCGCTGCGGTTCTTGACCGCCTGGACGTGGAAATTGACCATGCCGCCGTGGGCAAAGCTCTGCTCGGCACCGGCCAGATAGAACTGCCACATCCGGAACAGCCGGGCATCATAGAGCGCGGTGATCTCGGCCTCGTGCAGGGTCGTGCGGCGGTACCATTCGGCCAGGGTGTGGGCATAGTGATAGCGCAGAACCTCGATGTCGGCGATTTCCCAGCCGGTCTTCTCGCAGGCTGAGACCAATTCGCTCATTGCCGGGATATAACCGCCGGGGAAGATGTATTTGCGGGTCCACTTGTCGGTGGTGCCGGGGCCATCGGTGCGGCCGATTGTGTGCGTCAGCGCGATCCCGTCGTTGGCCAGCAAGTCATAAGTCTTGGCAAAATATTCGGGCAGATGCGGGGCGCCAACATGCTCGATCATGCCGACGCTGACCACCCGATCAAACGGGCCCTTGACGTCGCGGTAGTCGGTCAGCTGGAACTTGACCTTGTCGGCCACGCCCGCAGCCTCCGCCCGCTCGTTCGCGAACTTGACCTGATCGGGTGCGAGCGAAACGCCCAGTACCTCGCAGCCGAAATGGCGGTTGAGATAGAGTCCGAGCCCGCCCCAGCCGCAGCCGATATCCAGCACTTTCATGCCCGGCTCCAGCCGCAGCTTGGCGGCGATCAAGGCCTTCTTGTCGACCTGCGCGCGTTCCAACGAGTTCGCCGGGTCCTTGAAATAGGCCATCGTGTATTGCCGGTCCTCGTCGAGGAACAGCTCGTAGAACTGGCGGGTCAAGTCATAGTGATGGACCACGTTCTTGCTGGCCTTGACCCGCAGGTTGATCTGGTCGGCCTTGCCGAAGATCCAGTCGATCCCGCGCTTCAGGGGATTTGGCGCGCCGATCCCGCTGCCACGGTTGGCATTCATCATCACCAGCAGGACCATGTCGCGGATATCGTGCGGCGGCTCCACCACCAGCCGCCCGTCCATATAGGCTTCGCCCGCACCGACCCGGGGATCCTTGGCGACATGCAGGGCCGCGCCCTTGTCGGTAAAGCGGATCGTCACCGGATCGGCGGAAAGGTCCCCATAGCGATGTTCGCTGCCATCGTGATCGATGACGCGCAGCTGGCCTTCCTTGACCAGCGCGGAAAGCATCTTGTTGAGTAACCACATGGGTTGGCAGACTATGCCTCCCCACAGGGGGCGCAAGGGTTAATCAGCCAAGCCAGCCAAAGATTTCGGCCAGTTGCCACAGGCCCAGCACCAGGAACAGCAGCGCGGCGAGGGTGCGGGTCAGCTTCATCGACACCCGCTTCTCGATCGCTTCTCCCAGGAACACGGCGGGGCCATTGGCCAGCATCATGCCCAGCGTGGTTCCGGCCGTCACCGGCAGTACGGCGTGATAGTGCGCGGCCAGCGCGATCGTCGCGATCTGGGTCTTGTCGCCCATTTCGACCAGGAAGAAACTGACCAGCGTGGTCAGGAATGCCCCGCCAGCGCTGCGCACGGTATTCTCGTCATCGTCCAGCTTGTCAGGCACCAGCGTCCAGGCCGCCATGGCGATGAAGCCCAGCGCCACCGCGATCCGGAACCACTCGGCCTGCAGCAGCCCGGCTACCTGACTGCCGACCAGCGCGGCTAGCGCGTGATTGGCCAGCGTCGCGACCAGGATTCCCGCCAAGATTGCCCAAGGCGCGCGCAGCCGCGCGGCCAGAACAATCGCCAGCAGCATGGTCTTGTCGCCGATTTCAGCGAGGGCGACGACGGCGGTGGAGGAGAGGAAAGCTTCGATCATTGCCGCGCGAGGTAGAGCACGTCGCGCGGCTGGGAAAGCAGGTGCTGGCCGGAATCGACAAAAATCGTCTCACCACTGGCCAGCCAGCCCTGCGCCATGAACAGCGCGGCATCGGCCAGTTCCGCAGGATCGGTCAGGCGCTGCAGCAGGTTCATCCGCCCGGACAGTTCGTGCTCTTGGTCAACCTGATCGTGGCTGGGGAGCATAGCCCCGGGGGCCAGGCCATAGACCCGCGCTTTGGGATCGCTTTGCGCCATGGCCAGCATTTTGACCGTGCTGGCAAAGGCATGCTTGGCCATTGTGTAACTGAAGAAATCGGGGTTGGGGTTGGCGATCTTCATGTCGAGAAACTGGATCACCCGCTTCCCGCCCCTGGCCTGGGCATCTGCCAGAAAGGCCTGAGCCATCCGGGTCGGCGTTTCGGCGTTCACGCGGATCGCCTCGGCAAAAATCGCGGGGTTGAGCGCGGCGGCGGTATCGGGTTTGAAAACCGCCGCGCAATTGATCAGCATGCGCCAGTCTTCGAGCCGGGCGGCCAGATCTTCAATCATGTCGAGCGCAACTGCGCCGTCGATCAGGTTGCAGGCCACAACTTCGGCCGAAGGCAACGCGGCGGCGAGTTCGTTGGCGGCGCTGGTCGAATGGCCGGCGTGGATCACGACGTGCCACCCGGCCTCGCCAAACCGGCGGGCCAGCGTGGCGCCGATCCGCTTGGCAGCGCCGGTGATCAGGATTGCTGGTCGGACCATCCTCCGTGGCTTTGCGGAGGATGGCCCGATGGTCAAGCGTCCCGAAGGGAAAGGATCAGCGGCAGCGGGTGCGGCCCCTGGCCAGTTCGTTGCCGATCAGCGCCCCTGCAGCAGCGCCGAGAATCGTGCCAGTTGCACGTTCGCCGCGGGTATCGACCGCTCGGCCCAGCAGCGCGCCCAGCGCCGCGCCGACCAGCAGCCCGACACTGCCATCGCCGCGGCGGCAGTAGTAGCGGCCGTCTTGACCCTGCCAGTAGCGAACACCGTTATCGGTGCGGCGGTAATCAATATCGCCGTCGCGATCGCGATATCCGTGGGCCGGTGCCCAGGCCGGCGGGCGGGCGAAGGCGGGGGCCGTCGCGGTGAACATGGTGGCGGCGATAACCGCTGCGGAAAGGGCCTTCTTCATCGGGCTTGCTCCTGTTGTTTTCTTCACGGGAGCAAGTTGAACGCCGGCAAATGAACCGCAGATTTCTGCCCTTGGTGAACCGTGCGGCAAAGACGGCGAAGCGTTATTTCACGGCCGTATCGGGCGCATCCTTGGACCAGGGATTGACGTGCGGCTTTGCTCCGCTGGCCTGTTTGGCGGGGGCAGGGGCCGCAGGCGCTTCCTCGGCCTTGCCCGAGCAGCCGCCCAGGGCAACTGCGGCTGCGAGTAGTATGATAATTGACCGCTGCATGATGATCGGGCCTCCTGCGGCCCGCCTAGACGCTGCGGCTTAACAAATCGGCAGATCAGCCGAGCGCGGCCTGCTTTTCTTCGGCCAGCCGGTCGAGTTCGGCACGGCTGAGCTTTTTCGCGGCGGTCTTGAGCTGGCCGCAGGCGGCATCGATATCGCGCCCGCGCGGGGTGCGCACCGGGGCGCTGATCCCGGCATCGAAGACGATTTCGGAAAAGCGCTTGATCCGCTCCGGCGTCGAGCATTCGTAAATTGCGCCCGGCCAGGGGTTGAACGGGATCAGGTTGACCTTGGCAGGCAGCTTGTACTGCTTGATCAGGCGGACGAGCTCGCGCGCATCGGCGTCGCTGTCGTTCTTGTCCTTGAGCATGACGTATTCGAACGTGATCCGCCGCGCGTTGCTGAGGCCGGGATAATCGGCGCAGGCCTGGAGCAGTTCCTCGAGGCCATACTTGCGGTTGATCGGCACGATCTCATCGCGCACGTCCTTGCTGACCGCATGGAGCGAGACCGCCAGATTGACGCCGATTTCTTCGCCCGCGCGGGCCATCATCGGCACCACGCCGCTGGTCGAAAGCGTGATGCGGCGCTTGGAGAGCGCCAGCCCATCGCCGTCCATCACCAGCTTCAGCGCATCACGGACATTGTCGAAATTGTAGAGCGGCTCACCCATGCCCATCATCACGATATTGGTAAGGAGACGCCCGTCTGAGGAATAGCCACCCTCGTCATCCACCAGGTCGTCACCCAGTGCCGAGAGGTCAGCCTGGCCGGCGCGCGGCCATTCGCCCAGCGCATCGCGCGCCAGCATCACCTGGCCGACAATCTCACCAGGTGTCAGATTGCGCACCAGCCGCATCGTACCCGTATGGCAGAACCGGCAGTTGAGCGTGCAGCCGACCTGGCTGGAAACGCACAGCGTGCCGCGATCAGCGTCGGGGATGAAGACCATTTCGTATTCCTGGTCGTCATCGGTCTTGAGCAGCCACTTGCGGGTACCATCGCTCGAATGCTGGGCCTCGACGATTTCGGGCCGGCCGATCACGAACCGTTCGGCCAGCCAGGGCCGCATGGTCTTGGCGATATCGGTCATCGCGTCGAAGTCGGTGACGCCGCGGTGGTAGAGCCAATGGAACACCTGCTTGGATCGCAGCTTGGCGGCCTTGGCATCGAGCCCGGCAGTTTCGAACAGTTCGGCGATCCGCTTTTTGGGCAGGCCGATCAGATCAATGCGGCCGTCCTCACGCGGGGTTATGTCGCGCGGGGCGGGAACGGGATCGAACTGTCCCGGGATTGTCATGAGTGCGGTGTCGGCCATAGGCCGGGCCATATAGGCGCGGGCCGCCCGAAAAGCTACCGCAACTGCGCGCAGCCCAGCGCGGCGGCGTCGAGCGCGGTCGCCGCGCCTTCCAGCGTGTAGCTGTTGGTAAAGCCCCGGCCGCTGGCATCTCTGGCATTTATGACCATTTCGCGGGCCGATCGCATTGCCGCGATTACCGCCGCGTCGCCACGCTTGTCTGCCGCCCAGGCATCACCGCCGCCGCCGACCAGCGGGATACGCTGGCCCCCGATCGACAGGCTGACCGGAGCGCCGGGCTGGAGCCTGCGCGACAAGCGGAAATGGACTTGCCCGCGCACGCCGGATTTCGGCCACCAGCCGACTGAGGCATAAGGCTGGAAATCTCGCTGCATCGTCGATGGCGCGGCCATGGCAATAGCATAGCAACGCGGGGTCTGCGGATCGCGGAACGCGGCCCAGTTACCGAACATCCCCAGTGCGTCGCGCGCCGCGGCCGGGGTGGCCACCAGGGCCAGCAAGGCAAGGGAAAGGGCAAGGCGGCGCTTCATCGGGTTCTGCTCATTGCAGA
>CAZOSI010000161.1:0-536 GCA_964582485.1 uncultured Novosphingobium sp. | reverse complement strand
CTCGCGGAAGGGGTCAGACGACGTTTTCCGGGGCATGCTCGGGCTTCCCGGTATCCAGCGCCCGGTTTAGAAGCGGTCGGACGGCAAACAGCAAGACTGCACCAGCCAGTCCGATCGCGCCGTCCATGGCCCAGAAGCTCGCCGGATCCATCCGTTCGAAATTGATCCCGATTACGCCGGCTGCAAGATGGGCGATGAAAGGTGAGATAAATGCGCCGCTGACCATGGTCGCCACCACGGCCCGGGGTGCGAAACCACTGACCAGCGAGAGCGTTGTCGGCCAGTAGTACATCCAGCCCAGACCCATCATGAAATAGCATGCAATCGCCCAGACCAGGGGAACTGAATCCTTGGCCGGAAAGAGATAGCTGCCGGCCGCCAGGCCCAAGGCAGCGACACCAACCAACCCGGTTCCGATCGCGATCTTGGCAATGCTGTCCGGCTCGCGCCGCTTGCGCGCCTGGCTGGCCCAGAACCAGACCAGCAAAGGGGCAGAGGCAATCGCCCCGATTGAATCCATCGATCCGAACCGGGCG
>CAZOSI010000160.1:0-7286 GCA_964582485.1 uncultured Novosphingobium sp. | reverse complement strand
CCGCCGGAGCGATCCGGCGGCCCTTTTTGCATGTCGCGTGCCAGAGTCTCCGGGACAGTCGGCCTTGCTTTGTGGTTCGGGCTTGAATCAGCGGCCTTTGGCGCAGGTCAGATAGGCGGCATCGTCGAACTGGTTGGTCGCGCAGGCGTAGTAGCGCCAGTTGCTGGGCATGGCCGGTCCAGCCCGGAAATAGCTGGTGAACGCGGTCCGGGCGGGCCCAGTTCCGGTTTCAAATGTGGCGGCGATTTGCCCGAGCTTGGTTGGCGTATAGCCGCCCGGGCCATAAGCGGCGTTGAAGCTGTATTCGTGAGCCCAAAGCGCCTGTTTGGGCGTGATTTGCTGATCAAAATTGGTCAGTCGGAACACGCTGTAATCGGCGATGGCACCGCTAGCGGGATCATAGGACATGGTTGTGAAAGCCGGAGCGTTGCCGTTCCAGGTGGTGATCGAAGGTCCGACCCTCAGCGCCAGATAGGGGCCGGTCTTGCTGCTTAGCACCCGGAATTCATCCATATGGGTATGTCCGGCCAGGCCAACAGCCAGTTTCCCCGGGTACTGGGCGGTAATTCGCTCGAAATCATCGTCATAGTCAAACGCTGCGCACCACTCATGTTTGGCAGTATTCTGTGTTTGAGAAGCGAAGCCGTCCATTCCGGGCGGGATATGCATGACCAGCATCAACGGCCGGCTGGTTGCGCTGCGCGCCTGGAGGGCCTGATCGAGGAAAGCCATTTGCGCCTTGCCTGCCGCGTTGGCTGACTGCCCGCAAAACGGCGTTTGATCGGGATAGCTTGAGGACCAGAACACGCTTAGCACCAGAAAATCGTATGGCAGACCGGCCGGGCTGGCGAGATAGTATCCCCCTTGCTTAAACGAGCTCAACGCGGCCGGATCTGTCGCGATCACCGGGAGCTGGGCCGCCACATCCGCAAGAAACGGTTCGCCCGGCCGCAATCTGTAATCGCCTGTTGCGGCATCGTTGTTGCCCAAGGCGGCAATGACAGGTGCGGTGCCAAACCGGCTGGCGATCTGCGCATTGATGAAGGCAACGGCCTTGGCTTTGAACGATTCGAGCTGCGCCGGGCTGGAGATTCCTCGCGGTGTGCCATTCTTGAAGCGGTGTGGCAGATAGTCCCCGGTATAGACGATGAAATCGTATGGCCCTTGGGCCTTGGCTGCATCCAAGGCTGACTTCATCAGGAAATAGTTAGAGTCGGTGCGGCCATTTCTATTGTTCGACAGCTGTTGATTGGGGGCATTTTCCAGAATCGCCTGCCATTGACTGACAGGACTTGCCGCCAGTTGATCGCCAAGTCCGTCCGCGGTCGGATCGAAATGGATGTCACTCAGATGCAGGAATTGTGGCTTGGCTGCGCCTGATGCAGTAACAAACGTTTCGGCCGTCATCGTGCCAGGGTGAGAAGCAGATTCGCGGCAACCAGCCAGAACGGTCAAGCAAAGAGCTGAAACAAATATGGAAACCTTGCCAAAACGGATCATGCCTTGCCCCCAAGATTTCGGATCGAGGGGAAGGCTATCAGAATTGACCGAGTTACGGTAACGTAATCAAATTGAATTCAGGGGGTGCGATAATATGAAGGGTATGGGCGGCGGCGCGGGTGAAAATGGCGAGGATTGCCCGTTTCAATTCAATTTCGATCCGGCCACCTTCAAGGTCGGCGACACGGTCAGCTACAGGGTCAACACGATGGAGGACTGGCCGTTTGTCGGGACCCTGCTGGAAGTGCATGCCGATTACGTCGTAATCAGCCCCGGCCCGACCGAACCCGACGCGCGCTATCGCGGCACGCGCGAAAGCCGGCCGATGGTGGACGGGAGCGAGATTGGATAGCTGATGGCTCGGCAGAAGGTGGGTTGGATTGCGTGGGAGCAGTCATTCCGGACACGACAACATTGCGGACGTTGCGTTCGTGAAGGTGGCTAAGCCGGAAGCTTGATCACACCGCGAAGGTAATCATGGCAATGTCCGCGCAACACGACTCGATCGCCCATCAATGTGCACCATAGCGTCCCGCCCCTTGATGAGATTTGGCGGGCAACGAGGTCTGTCTTTCCTAAGCGCTCGGACCAGAACGGGACGAGAGCGGTATGAGCCGCACCAGTTACAGGATCTTCATCAATGCCCTTAGCTGGGGCAAATAAACGTGACACGAAATCGTAGTGGCAGTCGGCATCGGCTTCAGCAGTGACTGCAATGCCGACCTTATCTCGACTCTCGCAAAATACTCGCAGTCGCGCGAAGTCGGGCCGAAGTGCTGCGACAGTCGCCATCCGGTCGAAAATCAAGAGGATAGGCTTCGTATCCAATGCCATCAGCGGCCTGACACCCAACGCTCCCGTGAGGTCGTCCGGCACTGGTATTTGGCTCCCACGCCTTGCAGGGAAGTCCATCGCGAGCAAGTCGTTATCCAACTTGGTGACAGTCAACTCACCACTGAGCGTTCGAAAATGGACCCTGTCTAGTGGGTAGTGATAGTGCTTGAACAGCACATGCGCCGATGCCAGCGTTGCATGACCGCAAAGGTCGACCTCGATTTTGGGAGTAAACCAACGCAATCGAAAGTGATTTGCTTCGGGAACGAAGAAGGCGGTCTCAGATAGATTGTTTTCCGCGGCAACAGATTGCATAATGTCATCCGTCAGCCACTTTTCCAAGGGGACCACAGCGGCAGGATTTCCGGAAAATTGCTTATCAGCGAAGGCATCGACTTGGAACAATTCAGCCTCTAGTTCGGGACCGGCGCTCATTCTTGTGTCACCCCTGATTCTCAAAGGCATCCGATATCTTCGCGCAACTGTGCCAGACCCTTTTCGCAGCGCTTGAAATAGGTCCATTTGCCGATTCTGCAGGTAGTTACCAAGCCAGCGTCAACCAGCAGTTTCATATGAACAGAAGCCGTCGCAGGACTGACATTTAGCTTCCTCGCTATGAAGACTCCGCAGACGCCGACCTGGTCTACATCCGCATGAACCTGTGGCGGAAAATGCATTCGGGGTTCCACTAGCCAGCCCAAGACTGACAACCGACTGTCGTTAGCAAGGGCTGCGATTCGTTGGCTCAGATGCATATGATATGACGATTAGCTTATCGACGAAATATATGCAATGACCGCCTCCTTCAACCTAGCAGCCATCCAATCGACAGCTCTGTTTGGCCAATGGTCGCCATCCTGCCCAGTATCACGGCAGATGGCGTGATCTAAAACCCGTCCGCCACGTCCATCAGCCCGGTCAGCTTCTTGGGCGCCACGCTGCGCCAGCTGCGTGCCAGCCAATCGCCAATCGCATCCCAGTCCGTATCGCTCAGATCGAGCCGCACGCCGATCCAGCCGTCGCCGAAATAGGCCGGGCGGTAATAGCGCGCCTCGTCCATCTCGATCAGCTGCGCTTGCTCCTCCGGCCCGCTGATCTTGACCAGCAGCGCGGTCTTGCCGTCGCCGTGGTGATCGCTTGAGACCCAGGCGAATTTCTTGCCCTTGATGATCCCGAAGCAGGGCATGCCGTGGCTGAGTGTTTCCTCGGCTTCGGGCAGGGCCATGGCCCGATCGCGCACCTGCGCGGTTAGCCAGTCGGGTGAAGTCTCGCGGCTCACCAGTGTGGCCAGGCAGCGCGAATAGAGCTGGTGCTCGGCAATAAGCACCCGCGCGGCGAGGCTGTCGGCACTGTCGCCGGGCAGCACTGCAACCGGGGTTTGGCCAAGCACCGGTCCGTCGTCGAGTTCGGCTGTAACGAGGTGGACGGTGCAGCCCCCAAAACTGTCGCCCGCCTCCAGCGCACGTTCGTGGGTGTGGAGGCCGGTGTACTTGGGCAGAAGGCTGGGGTGAATGTTGACCATCCGGCCTTCCCAGCCGCCGACAAATTCGGGCGTGAGAATTCGCATATAGCCGGCCAGCGCGACGTACTGCGCGCCACTGGCGCGGATCGCCGCATCCATCGCCATGTCATGATCGAGCCGCGCCATGCCCTTGTGGGGGAGGGCGAAGATCGGAATGCCTTCGGCCTCGGCCAGCTTCAGTCCGCCAGCTTGCGGATTGTTGGAGCCGACCAGCACGATCTCATAGGGACAATCCGAAGCGCGGCTGGCATAAAGCAGCGCGGCCATATTGGTGCCGCTGCCCGAAATGAGCACGGCTACCTTCGCCCGCTCAGCCAAGGTGAACGGCTTCCCAGGCATCGCGCGACGACCACAGATCCGCGCCGCCTTGAACAGTGCAGCCGCGCGAGCCGGGTTCGATCGCGCCGATTACGTGGAACGTCTCACCCGCGGCTTCCAGATCGGCTTGAACGCTGGCCGCGTCATCGGCGCTGACCGCCAGGACCATGCCGATCCCGCAGTTGAAGGTCCGCGCCATCTCGGCCGGTTCTATGTTGCCCTGCGCCTGCAGGAAGGCCATCAGCCGCGGCTGCTCCCAGGCTCCGGCGTCGATCCGGGCGTGAAGGCCTTCGGGCAGCACCCGCGGCACGTTTTCCAGCAGGCCGCCGCCGGTAATGTGGGCCAGCGCGTTGATCCGTCCGGACCGGATTACCGGCAGCAGGCTCTTTACGTAGATCCGGGTCGGTTCGATCAGATGGTCGATCAGCAGGCGGTCAGCATCGAACAGGGCCGGACGATCGAGCTTCCAGCCCTTGTCCGCCGCCAGACGCCGGACCAGCGAATAGCCGTTCGAATGGACCCCCGAACTGGTCAGGCCCAGGAGCACGTCGCCACTCGCGACCTTGTCCCCGGTCAGCTGCTCACCGCGCTCTACCGCGCCGACGCAGAAGCCGGCCAGGTCATAGTCCCCGGCCGCGTACATACCGGGCATTTCGGCGGTTTCTCCGCCGATCAGCGCGCAGCCGGCCAGCTTGCAGCCTTCGGCGATGCTGGCGACGACCCGCTCGGCCACACCGGTCTCCAGCTTGCCGGTGGCGAAGTAATCGAGAAAGAACAGCGGCTCGGCGCCCTGGACGATCAGATCGTTGACGCACATTGCGACCAGGTCCTGCCCAATCGTGTCGTGCCGGTCATGGTCGATCGCCAATTTAACTTTGGTCCCAACACCATCGTTGGCGGCGACCAGCAAGGGATCGGTATAGCCGGCCGCCTTGGGATCGAAGAACCCGCCAAAGCCGCCGATTTCGGCATCGGCGCCGGGCCGCGCGGTCGCCTTGACCAGCGGTCCGATCGCCTTGACCAGCGCGTTTCCGGCGGCGATCGAGACGCCGGCTTGCTCATAGCTGTAGGACTTTTCAGACATTGCAGGCGCGCCTAGCGCTTTCCCGCTTGGATTTCCACGGATGATTGGGCAAAAGGCCATCGGTTTTCCCCGATGGCAGTCGCAACTCTTCTTTCCTCGCCGCGCTTCAGGCGCCCCGGTCCCGCCGCTACGCTGCTTGGCGGGCTTGGTCTTGCGCTGGCAGCAGCCCTGTTGCTGGTAGGTCCGGACCGGCTGATGGCGCAGATCGAAGGTGATCGCGGGATCATCCCGGTTGCCAGCACTTCCGACATCGAAATCACCGGGATTGAGGTCAACACCACTGGCGACAATGCCGAAGACGCCCGCCTCAACGGCTGGCAGGAAGCCGCGCGCAAGGCCTGGGCCAAAGCTGGCGGGCCGGGAATGGCCGACGGCCAGATCCAGTCGATGGTCGGTGCGGTGGTGATCGAGCGCGAACAGATCGGTCCGCGCCGCTATGTCGCGACGCTCAGCGTGGTATTCGACCGGGCCCGGGCCGGGCAGTACATCGGCGGAAAGATCGGCGGGCGGGCCCATTCGGCGCCCATGCTGGTGATCCCGGTACTCTATTCGGGCGGGGCTGCGCAGGTTTACGAGATTAAGGGCGCCTGGCAGCGCGCCTGGGCCGAGTACCGCGCAGGGACCAGCCCGATCGACTATGTCAGGCCTTCAGGCGGAGCGGGCGATTCGCTGCTGATTACCGCCGGGCAGCCGGGACGGCGCAGCCGCGCCTGGTGGCGCAACATTCTTGATCAGTTTGGCGCTGCCGACGTGATCATGCCTGAGGCCCGGCTGGAGCGGCAGTGGCCGGGCGGCCCGGTGCGGGGCACCTTCACCGCGCGCTATGGTCCGGACAACACTTTCCTGGAAAGCTTCACGCTGACCGCGAATGACGAGGCTGGCGTTGGCAAGATGCTGGGCGAGGCGGTGGTGCGGATTGACGCGATCTTTGCCCGCGCGCTTGAAGGCGGGCGGCTCAAGCCAGACACCACGCTCAATGTCCGGACCGGCCTGGATCCAGGCCTTGCCGCGCTGATTGCCGCCGGTCAGGCGCCTGCGCAAACCCCGACTGCCGCACCGACTGCCGCGGCAATTGCAACGCCGACGGTGGCCCCGACTATCGCGGCCCCGGTTGAAACGCGGACCTTTACCGTCCAGTTCGCTTCACCCGATGCCGGCGCAGTCGATGCCGCGCTGGGGGCTGTGCGCGGCTCGCCCGGGGTCAAGGGCGCCTCAACCACCAGTCTCGCAATGGGCGGGACCTCGGTAATGCGCGTGACCTACGAAGGCGATATCGGCACGCTCGCCGATGCGCTGCGGGCGCGGGGCTACAGAGTGACCGTCGGCGCCAACGCGCTTTCGATCCGACGCTGACATGTCGCAGATTGTCCTTCCCCTGAACGCCGGGAGCGGTGCGCCTTCGCGGATCGTGCTGGGCAATGCCAATCGCCACGCGGTTGACGCCATGGCCACCGCATCGGCCTGGCCATTTCGCACCGCGCTCCTGTTCGGCCCGCCGCGTTCGGGCAAATCATTGCTGGCCCGCTGGTTTGCCGAAAGCGGAGTGGGCGAAGCGATCGACGATGCGCCTGCGCTGGATGAGACCGAGCTGTTCCACCGCTGGAATCGCGCCCAGGAAAGTGGCACGCCGCTCCTGATGACGGCCACCGGGGGTGAGGAGAGCTGGCACATCACCTTGCCCGATCTCGCCTCTCGCCTTGGCGCGGCGTTGCACCTCGAAATCGGCACGCCCGATGACGAGATGCTGGGCGAGCTGATTGCGCTGCATGCCGAACAGCGCGGGCTTGCACTGGGGCCCGATGCCGTTGCCTATCTTGTCCCGCGCGCCGAACGTTCCCATATCGCGATCGAGCAGTTGGTGGCGGCGATTGACCGGATCAGCCTGGAGCGCAAGGCCCCGCCGACTCAGGGGATCTGGCGCGAAGCGCTCGACGAAGTACTGGGGCCAAGCGAGCCGCGCTTGCTTTAAGGCCCGGTTTGAGGGACAATGGCGAAACGATGTTCGACGAATTGACCCGTTATCTGGAC
>CAZOSI010000159.1:0-7341 GCA_964582485.1 uncultured Novosphingobium sp. | reverse complement strand
TGGCCTCGGTCACGGTGATGCCCGAAACGCCAACTTCGTGCAGCGCTTCCTTCACTTCATCGAGCTTGAACGGCTTGATGATCGCTTCGATCTTTTTCACGATTCCATTCCCCTGCGCAGCAAGCCGGTTCCGCAAATGCGGTCCGGAGTTATCGATTGCCACTGAGCAATCCTTATCAAGAATCGTGCCAGTGGCCAGTACAAGGCCCTAGGCGATGCACAGGCACGCGAAAAGGGTGGATTCGCAAGATTTGAATCGCTGATGCTATGCTTGCGAAACTATCGCAATGCTGAGGCGGTCCGGGGCTTGCCTGAATTTTCGGCAGCATGTGCCTAAAAAAAGGGCAGGGTAGTTCAAGCAGAGGCGCGGAGAAGAAAGTTGAGGCGCCGAGATGTGGCTTTCGCGGCGAAGCCGCTTTTCATTTGAGCGGCAGTGCAAACCAGGCCGAGAGATGCGTGAGCTGAGCCTTCGGCTCAGAGAACCTCCTCTGCGTCTCCATTTCTACTCTGCGCCTCTGCGTGAACTATTCCGGCCTGTCGCCGAAACCCCTCGCTAGAGCTGGAGCCCAGCCGTTTCCTCCAGCCCAGCCATCAGATTGAGGCTCTGCACAGCGGCCCCGCTCGCACCCTTGCCGAGGTTGTCGAGCATGGCGACGAGCCGCACCTGGTTGCCGTCCTTGCTGCCGAAGACATAGAGTTCCAGCCGGTCGCTGGGCCGGGCGGAGCCGCGCAGCAGCAGTTCATCGGGGGTCTCTTCGTTGAGGCGGACCACCGGGCTGCCGGCATAGAAATGGCGCAAGCAATCGCGCAAGCCATCGGTGGGGGCGGCGCGGTCCATTTGGCTGAGGTGCAGCGGCACTTCGACCACCATGCCGCGGTGCGCGGGCACTACCGCCGGGGCGAACAGCGGGGAATGGGCGAGGCCAGCGTATTTCTGCATTTCGGGCACATGCTTGTGCCCCATGGCCAGGCCGTAGTCGCGAAACGCAATGTCGCGGTCGGCCTCGAACCGCTCGATCAGCGCCTTGCCTCCGCCCGAATAGCCCGAGACAGCGTGGCAGGTGTAGGGCCAGTCCGAAGGCAGCAGGCCGTGCCGGATTAGCGGGGCGAGCAGGGCGAGGAAGGCGGTGGGATAGCACCCGGGGTTCGAAACGCGGCTGGCCTCGGCCACCTTGTCGCGCCCAACCAGTTCGGGGAAGCCATAGGCCCAGCCAGGCGCCACGCGGTGCGCGCTGGAGGCGTCGATGATCCGCACCTTGCTGCCCTCGGCCAGCGCGATAGCCTCGACCGCAGCCTCGTCTGGCAGGCACAGCACTGCGAAATCGGCGGCATGATAGGCCTCGCGCCGCGCCCCGGCGCTCTTGCGCTGGGCATCGTCAAGGGTCAGCAATTCGAACTCAGCGCGCGGGGCGAGGCGTTCGACAATTTCGAGACCGGTGGTGCCGACGGCGCCGTCGATGAAGACCCGCCGGCTCATGCCGGGGACAGCGCCTCGACCGGAAGGTAACCAACGAAGCCATCGTCGCCGACCTGACCCCAGGCCCAGCCGCCGGTAAAGTCGAGCACGTTGAACAGCGTGCCGCCGCCCAGTTCCTCGCGAATGTCGGCATCCTTGCTGTTCCTGGCGAACAGCTTGGCCCCGCATGGCACCACCTTGCGCTCCATCGGCACCGCATAGTGCGGCACGAAGCACCGCCCCGCGAGCCGGATATGCGCCAGATCGCCGCGCACCGGCCAGTGTCCCTCGTCGAGCTTCTCGGCGGGGCCTGACAGGCTGAGCTGCCCGGTCGGAATGGCGCTGGCGGTCAAGGTCGTGCTTTCCCCAAACTGGAAGAGCGGGCGATTAGCGCCGCTTGGGTCGTTTGCCAAGTTATCCATAGCGCCCCTTGAGTAAGCCCCAGGCCGCGCGCAGGCCCAGCGCGTCGCCGCCCCTGGGCCGGCCGGGCTTGGCGGCCGGGCGCCAGGCGAAGGTGTCGAAGTGGATCCAGTCGAGCCCTTCGGGCACGAACCGGTCGAGGAACAGCCCGGCGACCGAAGCGCCGGCATAGCCGTTCGAGCTGGAGTTATTGAGGTCGGCGATATCGCTTTTTAGGTACTCGCGGTAGCCATCGAACAGCGGCAAGCGCCAGCAGCGGTCGTCGGCGGCTTCACCAGCCGAGAGCAATTCGGCGGCGGTTTCGTCATGCCGCGCGAACATTGCGGGCAAGTCCGGCCCCAGCGCAACCCGCGCCGCGCCCGTGAGCGTGGCGAAATCGATCACCAGTTCGGGCGCTTCCTCACCCGCGCGAGTCAGCGCGTCGCCCAGCACCAGCCGCCCTTCGGCATCGGTGTTGCCGATCTCGACCGAGATCCCGGCGCGGCTGCGCAGCACGTCGCCGGGGCGAAAGGCATTGCCCGAGATGGCGTTTTCGACCGCCGGGATCAGCAAGTGCAGGCGCACTTTCAGCCGCTGGCCCATCACCAGTGCGGCCAGCGCCAGAGCATGCGCGGCGCCGCCCATGTCCTTCTTCATCAGCAGCATGCCCGAGCTGGGCTTGATATCGAGCCCGCCCGAATCGAAGCACACGCCCTTGCCGACCAGTGCCAGCTTCGGATGCTTGGGATCGCCCCAGGCCAGCTCGATCAGCCGCGGGGCATGGCTGCGCGCGGCGGCGCGACCGACCGAATGGACCATCGGAAAGCCGCGTTCCAGTGCATCGCCGTGGGTGACCTTGAACTCTGCGCCGTGGGCCTTGGCGAGCAGCTGGGCTTCGTTTTCCAGCTGGGCGGGGCCCATGTCCTCGGCGGGGGTGTTGACCAGGTCGCGGACCAGCGCCGTGGCTTCGGCCTCGGCCAGCACAGGAGCAATCGCGGCGACATCCTTGGTCAGCAAGATGCGCGGCCCTTCCTCGTCGGGCTTGGCGAGGTAGCGGTCAAAGCGGTACTGCCCGGTGACCCAGCCATAGAGCGCCGGCCCCGGCTCGCCCCCGACGCGGCGATAGGTTCCGGCGGGGAGCACTTCGGCCAGCTTGGCCATGCACCAGCTGGAAAGGCTATCGGTGTTGGCCACGCCCGAGACCACGAACCAGCCATCGCCATCCGGAACGATCGCGTAGGAATAGCCATCGCCCGCAAACTTTTGCGCGGCCAAGGCGGCACGCTGCGGAGCGGAGAGGCCCTTCACGAATTGCTCAAGACCGGCCTTGTCGACCAAGTGGATTGGCACCGCAACTTGGTCGCGGTCGGGCTGGATCAGGGCGTTTTTGTCATTCATCGGCGGGGCAATAGCCATTTGCGGCAGATGTGACTATATGGCGCGGCATGACTCAGTACCAAACTGTTGCCGATAACGAGACCCAGCTGCGCGATGGGACGATCAAGTTGCACGGGCCCGGGGCCTTTGAAGGCATGCGCAAGGCCGGGCGGCTGGCCGCCGAAACGCTTGACGCGCTGGTTCCCTTGGTCAAGCCAGGGGTGACCACGGGCGAGCTCGATGACTTCGTGCGCCAGTTCACACTGGATGGCGGCGCAGTGCCGGCGACGCTGGGCTATCGCGGCTATGCGCATTCGTGCTGCATCTCGATCAACCACGTGGTCTGCCACGGGATTCCGTCCGACAAGCAGTTGAAGGACGGCGATATCGTCAATATCGATGTGACCCCGCTGCTCGATGGCTGGCACGGCGATTCCAGCCGGATGTACCTGGTCGGCGACGTCCCCTTGAAGGCGCGGCGGCTGGTCGATGTGACCTATGAATGCCTGATGCTGGGGATCGAACAGGCCAGGCCCGGCAAGCACCTGGGCGATATCGGCGCGGCGATCCAGAAATATGCCGAAGGGCACCGCTACGGCGTGGTTCGCGAATTTTGCGGGCATGGCCTGGGCCGGCTGTTCCACGACGCCCCCGAAGTGGTCCACGCCGCGCGCGCGGGCACCGGGCCGGTGCTGAAGCCGGGGATGTTCTTCACGATCGAACCGATGATCAACCTGGGCAAGCCGGGGGTGAAGCTGCTGGAGGATGGCTGGACGGCGGTGACCCGCGACCGGTCATTGTCGGCGCAGTTCGAACACTCGATCGGGATCACCGAGGAAGGGTGCGAGATCTTTACGGCAAGTCCTAAGGGGCTGGACAAGCCGCCTTACTAATCCTCCCCGGCACGGGGAGGGGAGGATTAGCTCCGCCCCTCGCGGATCGCTGCCCCGGCGGCAAACGGCGTGATCGCAAGCAGCACCAGGCTGAACGCCCCGGTCAACGCCAGCCCGCTCTCGCCGCCAGTCGCCAGGCTCCCCGCGCCGAACACGATCAGCGGCACCGCGAGCGGGATCAACAATAGTCCGCCCAAGGCCGCGCCGCCGCGCAGGCCGGCGGTGATCGCGGCGATCATCACGCCCAGCGCGGCGAGACCGGGGGTTCCGGCCAGCAATCCGATCTCGACCAGACGCAGCTTCTCCGCGTCGATCCCGACCAGCGCCGAAGCGGGGAGGGCGGCCAGCATCAGCGGCGGGCCAAAGCTCAGCCAGTGGGCCAGCATCCGCACGGTGACGAGCCATTCCTCGCTGATTCCGCGCAGCGCCCACTGATCGAACATGCCGAGTTCGAGATCAGGCTCGATCAGCCGGTCAAGCGGCAGGATCGCGGCCAGCAGCGCCGCCACCCAGATCATCCCGCCGCCGGTCTTGCCGAGCAAAGGCGCGTCAGGCCCAACAGCGAAAGGATAGAGCATCGCCACCGCCAGGAAGAACAGCACCGGAAGGAGTGCCCCGCCGCGCCGTCCGCCCAGGAACAATTGTGCCAGATCGCGGCGGAGCAGGGTGAGGAACTGGCTCACAAGTCCCCCTCCCCTTCAGGGGAGGGGTTAGGGGAGGGTGAGTCTGCAAATTGTGCCCCTCTCCCAACCCTCTCCCCTGGAGGGGAGAGGGCAAAATTCTTGAGCTCGATCCGCTGCATCGCGTCGAGATCAAACTGCTGGTGCGAGGCGATCACCGCGATCCCGCCCTCGCGGCAATGTTCGGCCACCATGTGCATCACCAGCGCCGTGCCGCGCGTGTCGAGCCCGTTGAGCGGTTCGTCGAGCAGCCAGACCGGCGCCGCCTGTCCGCACAGCCGGGCCAAGGCCGCGCGCTTTTTCTGCCCGGTCGAAAGGTAGCGCACCGGCACGTCCATCAGCTCGGAAAGACCCAATTGCGCGGCACGATTGTCGTGCGCGCCGTCCAGCCGCTGCCAGAAGGTCAATGCCTTGCCCAGGGGCAAGTGCGGATCGAGCGCAGGCCGCTCATCGACCAGCCCCACGCTGCCCTGCAGTTCGACCGTTCCCGCGTAGGCCGGCATCAGCCCGGCCAGGATCCGGATCAGGCTGCTCTTGCCGATCCCGTTGGAGCCGACCAGCTGCAGCGCCTGCCCGCTTTCCAGCGCGAACGACAGCCCCGCAAACAGCAGCCGATCGCCACGGCGGCAAGCCAGATCATTCGCGGCGATGCGGCACTCTTGCATAGGCCTGCCGGATAGGGGAAAGCTGCTGGCCTGCCAAGGAGAGAGCAATGTCCGTCCCCCGCCTGACCGAAGCCGAACTATCCGCCGTCCTTACAGAACACCCCGCCTGGACCCTGCGCGAAGACGGCAAGGCGCTGGTCCGCACCTTCAAGTTCAAGGATTTCAACGCGGCCTTCGGCTTCATGACCCGCGTCGCGCTCTATGCCGACAAGGCGGATCACCATCCCGAATGGTTCAACGTTTACAGCCGGGTCGAGATGACGCTGACCACGCATGACGCTGATGGGCTGAGCCAGCGCGATGTGGCGATGGTGACGGCGATCGAAGGCTATCTGTAATGGCCATGGCGCGCTGCTCTTGCGGGCAATTGTCACTTGAGGTTGATGGCGATCCCGTCCTCAACGCGCTGTGCCACTGCACCGATTGCCGCCGCCGCACCGGCAGTGCCTTTGGCTGGCAGGCCTATTTTCTGGAAGGGCAGATTACCGGAAAGAGCGGCACGGCCAGCGAGCGCTCGGTGCCAGTCGCCGAACCGCAAGTCCGGCATTTCTGCCCCGATTGCGGGACGACTGTTTGGTGGACGGCGGGAACGGCTCCCGGGATGGTTGGTGTGGCTGGCGGAACCTTTGAACCCGGCGTGCTGGGTGAACCCATAGCAACCTACCGCGATGAGAACCGGTGTGCCTGGCTGGCCATGCCAGATGTATGGGCAGTCTACCCATGACCGGCTGGGCCGCGCTGCTGCGGGCGGTCAACGTCGGCGGCAACAACAAGATCCCGATGGCGGATTTGGCGGTGCTGGCCACGCGGCTGGGGCTGGATGGCGCGCGGACCTATATCGCTAGCGGGAACCTGATTTTCGCCTCTGCGCTGGGAGAGGATGCGCTGCGCAGGCTGATCGAGGACGCGATCGAGGCGGAGTTCGGTGCGCGGATCGGGGTGCTGGTGAGGAGCGCCGAAGACTTGGCCGAGGTTGCGGCGCGCTGTCCTTGGCCTGATCGGCCGGGAAACCGGGTTGTCGTGCTGTTTACCGATGGGGTGCCTTCGCTGGAGGGCGTGCGGCATCAGGCGGGTGAGGTGCTGGCGCTCGGGCGGCGCGAGATTTTTATCGACTATGGCGAGGGAATGGCTGGATCAAAGCTGGTGGTACCGGCAGCCAAGACCGGGACCGCGCGCAACATGAATACGGTGCGCAAACTGGCGGAATTGGCTGGGGCTATCTCCTAGATCCTCCCTGTTGGCGAAGCCAATGGGGAGGTGGCGCGCCGAAGGCGTGACGGAGGGGCTTCCACGCCAGCGTAGAGGCCCCTCCGTCAGTGCTTCGCACTGCCACCTCCCCATCGCTTCGCGACAGGGAGGATTGGGAGAACTATTTCCCGCCCAGCGGTTGGCCACTGGACCTTGTCATTTTCCGCAGCCGCCCCGGCATCCAGCGCGCGGCGAAGGCCAGCCGGTGGGCCGATTTGCCGACGCGGTTGTGGAGGTCTTTGCCGTGGACCGCTTGCCACGCGGCTTCGGCTACTTCCGATACTGGCGTAATCTCAAGCCCCGCTTCCTGCACGCGGCTGCGGATATCCTCATTGCTCTGCTGGTTGGGGCTCATGTCGATCAGCGGCGTGTCGATGAAACCGGGCATCAGGTCGGCCACCTTGATACCGTCGGGTGCCCATTCGGCGTCAAGGCATTCGGTCAGTGAACGCACCCCGAACTTTGTTGCCGAATAGACCGAGGCCCCCGGTGTGCCATAGATCCCCGCCGCGCTGGCGGTATTGAGCAGGCATGAACCCGGAGCGCTGGCCTTGAGCCAGGGGTGCGCGGCCTGTGCGCCGAACAGCACACCCTTGAGGTTGATGTCGAGGCAGCGCTCGATC
>CAZOSI010000158.1:0-7400 GCA_964582485.1 uncultured Novosphingobium sp. | reverse complement strand
ATGCGGGCTATGTCCCCAACGATTTCCAGGTCGGCCAGACCGGCAAGATCGTTGCGCCAGAAGTCTATGTCGCCATCGGCATCTCGGGCGCGATCCAGCACCTCGCGGGGATGAAGGATTCGAAGACCATCATCGCGATCAACAAGGACGAAGACGCGCCGATCTTCCAGGTCGCCGACATCGGCCTGGTTGCGGACCTGTTCAACGCGGTGCCGGAACTGACCGGCAAGCTTTGAACACAGCGCCCTTAACGGCAAAGACAAAGGCCCTGCTTCGGCGGGGCCTTTT
Organism: uncultured Novosphingobium sp.; assembly: GCA_964582485.1. Taxonomy (GTDB): domain Bacteria; phylum Pseudomonadota; class Alphaproteobacteria; order Sphingomonadales; family Sphingomonadaceae; genus Novosphingobium. The sequence continues at coordinate 7,112 of CAZOSI010000158.1, read as the reverse complement.
CTTTTGCCCCGCACCCTTAGCTCGAAATTAACCATCCATCTGATAGCGCCGCTGCGAAATTCTCGGTGGGGCATTACCATGAAGCATGAAAAGATCGCGCTCGAGGCCGCTGTGGCCGAGGCAGAGGCGGGCAAGCCGTCATTCTGGGCCAAGGTTGAACGCGGGCTTGAGGCCTTCCTGTTTGGCAGCCGTTGGCTGATGGCGCCGTTCTATGTGTTGATGGTCGGCGCCCTGGCAATGCTGTTGGTCAAATTCGCGCAGGAAACCTGGCACATAGCCACGCATACCCTGGCAATGACCGAAAGCGACGCGGTGCTGGCGGTGCTCTCGCTGATCGACATCACTCTGACCGGCAATCTGCTGATGATGGTGCTGTTCGCCGGTTACGAAAATTTCGTCTCAAAGATGGACGTCAAGGATCACGAGGACCGGCCCGAATGGATGGGCAAGGTCGATTTCTCCGGCCTCAAGCTCAAGCTGATCGCCTCGATCGTTGCGATTTCGGGGATCAACCTGCTCAAGAACTTCATGTCGCTCGATGGAGCCGTGATCAACCCAGGACGCGAACAGCAATTGTTCTGGATGGTCGTGATCCACATGGTGTTCATCGCTTCGGGCGTGATGCTGGCGGTGATGGACAAGATCGTCTCGGGCACGCCGAAGCATTAAGCAAGGCCTGTAGCGCAATACATATTCCTGTTTGCCGAGAAAGGGTTAAGATGGGGCCGGTCCGACGAGGAGCTTCCCCATGCTGCGTTCGCCTGCCCTTGCCGCAATCACCCTTGCGCTGACCGTCCGGCCCGCCATGGCTGCGGAGAAGCCGCCGATCCTGTTGGCGAAAGCCAGCAAGTGGGAAATGCGGTACGACGACGATAGCTGCACGCTTGCGGCGCGGTTTGGCGCGGACAAGGACAGTGTCCTGTTGGTGCTCAACCGCTATGATCCGGGCGATGGTTTCGACCTCAGGCTCTATGGCCGGGCGCTGCGCTATGGCGGGGGCCTCACGCTTCCCCTTGATCTGGCATTTGGATCGCAGCCGCTTCGGCGGCTCGAGGCGATGTCGGCATTCGCAACTGATGCCGCAAAAACCCCGGCCGTGATTGTCTCCAGCACGCGGCTGGATGGCTGGACCTATCCCAAGGGGCCATACGATCCTGCCCTTCGAGCGCCCAGTATCACCCCGGAGCAGGAAGCTGCGGTGACCAGCATCACGTTCAGGCGGCCGGGGACGCGGCCGATCCAGCTCCAGACCGGATCGCTGGCCGCGCCGATGCAGGCGATGCGCAACTGCACCGATGACCTGCTGCGGCATTGGGGCTTTGACCCTGCGGTGCAGAAGGCCTTGTCGCGCCGTGTCCAGCCAACTGGCAATCCCGGCCACTGGCTGCGGTCGGGCGACTATCCGGTTGGTGCCCTGTGGAGCGGGGAGAATGGGCTGGTCCGCTTCCGGCTGGATGTCGAACCTGATGGCTCGGTCTCGAACTGCCGGATCCTGTTCCGCACCAATCCGGATTCGTTCGCCGATCTGTCGTGCAAGCTGCTGCGCGAGCGCGCCCGGCTTTCCCCAGCGCTGGATAGCGCCGGCAAGCCGGTGAAATCCTATTACCTCAGCCAGGTTCGCTGGATCACAGGGTCAGGCTGGTAGCCGCTCATACAACACCAGCGGCTTCTCATCCGGCTCCTTGTGCCTCGCATATTCCACAAAGCCCAGCTTTGCCGCCAGCCGTTCCGACACCGCGTGGCCTTCCTCGATCATGCAGGCGACGCGCTGCTTTCCATGAACCGCGTCAAACCACAGCATCACTGCGGCCATCGCTTCGCCGGCATAGCCCTGGCCCCAGTGGTCGGGGTGGACGATCCAGCCGGCTTCGGGAACATCGTTCAGCCCCTCGGCGAAACCGCGGTAGGAGCGGAACACGCCGCAGGTGCCGATGATTTGCGCCTCGCCGCGTTTGCGCACGCAGAAGATGCCGTAGCTGTAGAGCGCCCAGCCCCCGGCGTTGCGGAGCAGGCGGGAGAAGCTGTCGGCCGGGCTTGGAGTCCAGGTGCCGAGGAATTCGAGCGTGCGCGGATCAGCATAGATCGCGTCGATCCCGGCGAAATCGCCAATCTGCGGCTGCCACAACTCGAGCCGCTCAGTTGTGAGCAGTGGTCTGGCACTCACAGCAGTTGGTCGATCAGATGGATCACCACCCCAACCAACCCGCCAACCAGCGTGCCGTTGATGCGGATGAACTGCAGGTCGCGGCCGACTGCGCCCTCGATCCGGCCGGTAACGGTCTGCGCGTTCCACCGTTTGACCGTTTCGGATACTAGCCGCACAATCTGGTCACCATAGCGCACCGAGACGCCGACCAGGGTCCGGCGGGCAAAGCGGTTGATCTGGTGTTGCATCGCGGGATCGTCGCGCAGATGGCGGCCCATTTCAGCCAGCGCTTCGCCCAATTGCCCGCTGCCTTCGTCGGCCGGCCGGCGCAGGCGGCCAAGCATAGCGGTGCGAAGGCGCTCCCAAACTCCTTGCCACCAGGTTGAGACAGCCTGATTGCCAATCAGTTCGCGCTTCATCCGCTCAACCTTGCCGCGCAGTTCATCGTCCTGCTGCAGATCGTCAGCCAGCTTGGCCAGTCCTTCTTCGATCTTGCCGCGGAGCGGATGGTCCGGGTCGATGATCACTTCGGCGAGCAATTTGTAGATCCCGTCAATCACCGAGCTGGCCAACCGCTCATCCAGCCCGGTCCAGCGCAGCACGGTGTTGGCACGGCGGTGGATCAGGTCGCGAACCAGTTCCTCGTTGTCTTCCAGCGTCAGCCCGGTCCAACGGACCAGCGATTCGATCACCGGCAGATGGCGCCGGTCGGCGATCATCGTGCCGAGCATCTGCCCGAGCAGCGGTGAAACCTCCAGTTTCTCAAGCTGGCGGAACAGCCCGCCGCGTACCTGCGTGCCGAGCCGTTCGGGATCGAGCGATTCGAGCACCTGAGCCAGCAGTTCGGCCGCGCCATCGCGCAAACGGGTACTGCCCCCTTTGTTCGGATCGGCCAGCCAGTCACCAGCCGCTGCGGCAAGGTTCATATTGGAAAGCCGCCTGGCCACCACTTGCGGGGTCAGGAAGTTATCGCGCAGGAACTGCGCCATGGTCTCGGCAATACGGTCCTTGTTTTCGGGAATGATCGCGGTGTGCGGGATCGGCAGGCCGAGTGGATGGCGGAACAGGGCTGTGACCGCGAACCAGTCGGCCAGACCGCCGACCATCCCGGCTTCGGCAAAGGCCAGCACCCAGCCCCAGATCGGGTGCATGCCCATGAAATGCCGCGCGACCAGATAGAGCGCGGCCATGGCCACCAGAAGGCCGGTGGCCATCCGGCGCATGGTGCGGGCCCGGTCGGGCGGTAGGGCGGCGACCGGGCGGCGCCAGCGAAGTCGAGGCGCCGGCTGGTTCACTCGGCCGGCAAGGGTCCGTCATCCCGCCGCGTAGCGGGGGTGGCGGCGGGGGTGGCCGGATCAGGAACGGCAGCAGGTTCGGCCTCCGCGCCACCGGCATGTGGCGGCTCCCAGGTCAGGAACGTGCGACGCAGCTTTGGTCCAATCCGCTTTTCGAAACCGTCAGCCAGGCTGAAGCCTGCCGGTACGATCAGCAAGGTTAGCAGGGTCGACAGGATCAGGCCGCCCATCACCACGGTGCCCATCGGCTGACGCCAGGCACTGTCACCATGGAGCGAAAGCGCGGTCGGGACCATCCCGGCGGTCATTGCCACGGTGGTCATCACGATCGGCTGGGCGCGTTTGTGTCCGGCATCGACGATTGCCTGGTACTTGGGCACGCCCTTGGCCATTTCTTCGATCGCGAAATCGATCAGCAGGATCGAGTTCTTCGCCACGATCCCGAACAGCATCAGGATCCCGATGAACACAGGAAGGGTCACTTCCTGTCCGGCAATCCACAAAGCGATTAATCCGCCCAGCGGCGCCAGGAACAGTGAGGCCATGTTGACCAGCGGTGAAACGAAGCGGTGGTAGAGCAGCACCAGCACGGCAAACACCAGCAAGACCGCCGAGCCCAGTGCAATCTGGAAGCTGGTGATCAGCTCGTCAAAGATTTCGTCCGAACCATAGGGCTTCTTGCTCACGCCCAGCGGCAGGTTCTCCATCACCGGCAGCTTTTCGATCGCTTGCTTGACCGGGCCTTCCTGGAAGCCCGGCGCCAAATCGGCACCAACGAAAACGCGGCGTTCCTGATTAAGGCGGCGGATCGAAACCGGGCCAGAACCATAGCTGACATCGGCCACCCGTGAGAGCGGAACCGAGCCGCCATTTGCGGTCTGCACCGGCAGGTTCATGATCACCGACAGATCGCGCCGCGAATCTTCCGACAAGCGCACCCGGATCGGGATCTGGCGGTCTGAGAGCGAGAACTTGGCAGCGTTCTGATCGATATCACCGATCGTGGCGATACGGATCGTCTGGCTGAGCGCGGCTGTAGTGACACCCAGGCTGGCGGCCAGCTCCTGGCGCGGGGTTATGACAAGCTCAGGCCGGCGGGTATCGGCAGCGACCCGCGGGGCAACCACCCCGGGCACCGTCTTCATCTCATCGGCCAGCTTTGCTGCGGTTTCTTCCAGGACAACCGAATCGGCACCGGTCAGCATCACCGAGATTGGTCTTCCCAGGCCCGGGGGACCCGCCTGGAAAAGGGCCTGGAAATTGACGCGGGCATCGGCGAACTTCTGCAATTCGGGCGTCAACCGGCGTTCGAAATCCTGGCTGGTGCCCTCGCGGTCTTCCTTCAGGGTGATGAAGACCGAAGCATTTCCTTCGCGGACCCGCTCCTGAATCTGTTCAACTTCCGGTTGGGCCGAGATCAGTTTGGCAACCTGTTCGGAAACAGCCTCAGTCTGCTTAAGGGTCGTTCCTGGCACCATTTCGATGGTTATACGGCTGAAGTCGCTATTCTGGTCGGGAAACAGCTTTTGCGGCAATGTTCCGAACAGGACGCCCGAAAGGACCAGCGCAAAAAGGGCAATGCCCAGCATCCAGACCCGATGGTCACGCAGTCGCGCGTTCAGGCGGAGCGCCCAGAACCGGTTCCAGGCGAAAAACCCGGCGTCGCGTTGACCGACCAGCAGGTTGACCAGCGTGATCAACAAAGACTGAAGCAGGAATACCAGCCCGTAAGCAATTGGTCCGCCCAGGATCAGGGCTGACAGGATCATTCCAACGCCCGGTCCCTTGGCAACTTCGCCCACTGCTGGTTCGCCGCGGATGATGAACGGTGACAGGGCGACGAATATCCCCGCCAGCGCCGGCAAGAGATGGTAGGCTGGCAGCCCGCGGACCGTTGCCACCTTCGACCGGAAGGCGCGCTGTTTGCGGTTATCTAGGCTGAAGTGCAGGAGCCGCTCATAGCGCTCCATCCACGGCCCGCCGCCATGCTCGGCTGGCCCGGCTGGCTTCAGGAAGTAAGCTGCGATCATCGGCGTGATCATCCGGGCGACCGCCAGACTGATCAGCACCGAAACCACGACAGTCCAGCCAAAATTGTAGAAGAACTGGCCCGGGATGCCCGGCATCAGGCCGACCGGCAAGAACACCGCAACGATCGAGAAAGTGGTGGCCACCACCGCCAGACCAATTTCATCAGCCGCGTCGATCGCTGCCTGATAGGCGCTTTTGCCCATCCGCATATGTCTGACGATATTCTCAACCTCGACGATCGCATCGTCGACCAGCACACCTGCAACCAGGCCGAGCGCCAACAATGACATCTGGTTGAGCGTGATTCCCAACATGTCGATGAACCAGAAGCTGGGAATTGCCGACAAGGGAATCGCGATCGCCGAAATCATCGTTGCGCGCCAGTCGCGCAGGAAGAAAAACACCACAATCACCGCCAGGATCGATCCTTCGACCATCGCCGCGATCGAGCTGGAGTACTGTTCCTTGACGTATGGCACCGTGGTGAACAGCTTGTTGAACTTGATGCCCGGGTTTTCGGCCTCGATTTTTGCGAGCCGCGCAACTGCTGCATCATAGACTGACACATCGGATTCGCCGCGGCCGCGTTGAATCCCGAATGTCACCGCCAATTTGCCGTCGGTCTTGCCCAGTGAGGTCACTTCGCTGAAGCTGTCGGTCACTTTGGCAATATCGGCCAACTTGATCACCCGGCCGCCGGCCAGCGGGATATCGGTCTGCGAAAGCTGATAGGCTGTCGCTGAATTCCCCAACACCCGAACCGACTGGCGCGCGCCGCCGATTTCGGCGCGGCCGCCAGCCGCATTGAGATTGAGCTGACGCAAGACCTGGTTGATCTGCCCGGCAGTTACGCCTTGGGCCTGCATTTTGCCCGGATCGAGAATCACCGCGATCTCGCGAGTCACCCCGCCGCCGCGATTGACCTGGGCCAGGCCCTGAACGCTGAGCAGGTTCTTGGTCACCGTATCGTCAACGAACCAGGAAAGCTGCTCAAGCGTCATATCGTCGGCTACGACCGAGAAGAGGCCGATCTCATCGCTGGAGATTTCGACCTTGAACACTTCGGGCTCGATAATTCCGTCGGGCAAGTTCCCCCGCACTTGATCGACCGCGTTCTTGACGTCGTTCAGCGCCTCGATGACATCAGTCCCGATTTTGAATTCAATCGAGGTTTGGCTGGCGCCTTCGCGCGCTGTCGATTCGATGCTCTGAACGTTCTGCAGCGAACGCAGCGCCGACTCGACCTTCTGAGTAATCTGGTTTTCGATCTCGGTCGGAGCCGCGCCGGGTTGGCTGATGAATACCACCACCAGCGGGAATTCGATATCGGGGTCGTTCTGCACCTTCATTCGCGAGAACGTGACCATTCCGCCCAGAATCAAGGCGATGAACAGGACGATCGGCACCACCGGGTTGCGGATGCACCAGGCCGAGATGTTCTGAAAATTCATGTTTGCGCTCCCGCCTGGTTCCGCATCAGTTGCGCGGCGTGACGGGCTTGATTGTCTCGCCCGGCTGGAGGAACCCGCCGGCCCGCAGCACCACACGTTCGGTGCCATTAAGACCCTCTGTGATCACGATACCCTGGGGGGTAATCTGGCCCTGCTTGACTGGACGGCGTTCGGCCTTGTTGTTCTTGC
>CAZOSI010000157.1:0-7699 GCA_964582485.1 uncultured Novosphingobium sp. | reverse complement strand
CGCGGCCCAAAAGGCTGCTTTCTGTATTCCATATAGGAATTGTTGCTTTATCGACCCCGTAAATATGCGATGTACTATCCCATTTTGTTAAAATATCAAGTGGGGCTTCCAAATAAGCGGTGGCTCCAAATATATTGTGCAGAGATGATATTGCGTTAGTTGCTTTGTTTGCTACGTATTGTGCAACAGTATCGGCGGTGTTAAAGCTATACCAGTGATGAGCTATGGCATCGCCAAGATAATCAGACCGATCACGGTGGCTGGGGCCACCAGCGAAGTCTACCACGACGACAGCACCCTCTACTGGACCCTGCCACACCTCGAAATCGAGAACGTCTCGGACCACATCAAAGGATTGCACAAACTCATCGCCACCGTCCGCATCCCCGACGCGACAGTCGATATCGACTTCGCCATCGGAATCGATGCACACTTCGACGCGCCCATCGCCAAACGCATCAACGAAGCAAAAATCGCAGCGCTCAATGCCGCGTCAGCTGGAATCACGCACAGCTTTTCGGTCACCACCCAGGAACTCGAGCAACAATGGCAGCTTTCGCTCATGTCCGAATTGGATGACGCGATCGCCGACAAGACAATCACTGTCGCATACCAACCACAACTCCACATCGGCACAGACAGCATCGTCGGCGCAGAAGCCCTGGTAAGATGGAATCACCCGACACGCGGGCCAATTTCTCCGGCGCAATTCATCGCCCAGGCCGAACAAACCAACCGCATCGAAGCGCTAACCTACTACGTGCTTGAGCAATCGCTGCACGAAATGCGATCGATCCTGCAATTCGAACCCTCATTTTCCATCGCCATCAACCTCTCGGCTAAGCTGATAGCTAACCCCGATTTGCCAGAACGGATCTCGCTCGCCGCCACCGCGGCAGACTTCCCTCTGCAGAGAATCAAGCTCGAAGTGACCGAGACCGCTGCGCTCACCACCACACCAGCTGCAACCAAAAACCTTGCCCTACTCCGCGAGGCCGGCGTTAAAATTTCAATCGACGACTACGGGACCGGCAACGCAACGCTCGAATATCTCCGAAACATCCCGTTTGACGAACTCAAAATCGACAGGGAATTCGTCACCGATCTCACCACCTCGGACCGAGACCGGCTCCTGGTCAAATCAACAATTGCACTGGCTCACCCACTCGGAAAAACCGTGACTGCAGAAGGAATTGAAGACAGCGCCACCCTCACCCAGCTTCAGCACCTCAAATGCGATCACGCCCAGGGATTTTTCGTCTCGAAGCCCATCCCAGCGGATGAACTCATCCAGTTCCTACACTCTGACCACTCCCACCAACGCAAAACCCGCAAAAAACGCGCTTGATAGTGGTTAAATTTTAGTTAATACTTCCATCAGCCGCTTATGGCTTGGCTAATGGAGGGTCCGAATCATGTCGAAGAAAACCGCTCTGAAAAAGCCCACTGCCCCCAACCAGCGTGGTTTCTGGGACAGCCTCGGGACTTTCTTCGGATGGGGCCGTTAAGCTCCATCAAGCATCCAAGAAGACGTAAGCGGCTCCGGGAAACCGGGGCCGTTTCTCGTTGGGCCGATCATAACCACCAACCACTCACTTCAGCGTTGCAATAGCTGCAAGCGTTGCAATAGACTCCGACATCGATTGTCGGGAATGACCACGAAACCGCAAAATAGCAGCCCGATACAACTTAATCAATTTTCTTTCGGATTAAGTTGCACCTCAACAGCCTCTCTGATAGCAATCGGTCACAATGCTATCACAGGAGCCGGGCTTATGCCAGCGATGACGATCCGCAACCTTCCCGACGAAATTCACCGGGGCCTCAAAGCGCGCGCCGCCACCCATGGCCGCAGCGCCGAAGCCGAAGCCCGCGCGATCCTTGCGGCAGCGATACAACCCGAGGCCGGGCTAGGTACGACCCTCAATTCGCTATGGGCTCCCCTCGCCCTCACCGATGACGAAGCCGCAACCATCGAGGCGACCCGAGATCGCAAACCAGCCAAGCCGATGGACCTTTCCGAATGATCGTCCTCGATACCAACGTCATTTCCGAAATGACAAAGCCGCAACCGTCCGACACGGTGCGAGGCTGGCTCGACAAACAGCTTTCCGAAACCCTCTATCTCACCTCAATCACCATCGCCGAGCTGGGCTATGGTGTTGCCTGCCTGCCAGCAGGACGCCGCCGCACCGCACTTGAGGATGCCTTGATCCGAACGGCCGAAGTCTTCGCAGGGCGCATTCTCGACTTTGATCTCAGCGCAGGGCTCTGCTACGCGCGCCTCGCCGCCACCGCCCGCCAATCCGGCACGGGCTTCCCGATCGCCGACGGCTACATCGCCGCCATCGCCGCCCATCACGGCTTTACCGTCGCAACCCGCGATACCTCGCCATTCCAGGCTGGAGGCGTGCCCACAATCAACCCGTGGGAACAAGGTTGATGAAGCTCGGTTACGTCCGCATCAGCAACCACGAACAGAATCTCGACCTCCAGATCGAAGCGATCAAAGCTGCAGGCGCACAACGCATCTTCGAAGATCATGGAATATCGGGCGCGGCCGTACTCAAGCCCGCCTATGCTGAAATGCTCCGCGCCGCCCACCCAGGAGACGAGATCATCATCTGGCGGCTCGACCGCCTCTCCCGCTCAATTTCCACGCTCATCACCGAGCTGCAATTGCTCAATGACCAGCAACTTGCTCTACGATCCCTGTCTGAGCAGATCGAGACCGTCACCACAGCGGGCCAATCATTCTTTCATATCGTGAGAGCCTTTGCCCAATTCGAAAGTGACGTGATCCGCGAGCGCGCCGACGCCGTCCTCGCCGCCACAAAACCGAATAGCAAACCCATTGGGCGCCCGCCGGCGTTCACAACCGACCAATGGCAACATGCCATCACCCTGCTTGAATCGCCGCACAAAATGACCGTACCAGGAGTGGCAAAACTCTTGGGTGTCAGTCATCAAGCCATATACAAAAGACTCAAGGTCAATCAGACCTGAACCAAACACGACCTGGCACGAATAGACCGCAGAACGCCTCAGTGCATATCGGGAGGGCACGGCGGATTATCCATCCACCAATCAGGACGACCCCAATCTGCGTCCAGATATTCGCCGTCGACAAGCTCTCCTTTCGTCCAGATCCAGTCAAGATCCGGGTGCTTATTACGCCACCGACCCTCGCCGGTCCAGGCAAGCAGGACTTCCCGTCCGCCGGGCGCGCTATCGATACGGTTCCATTTGCCATCAGGCATAGTCATAACTGCGGCTCCGTGTTAGCGGATCTTGAATCTGTGCCGATCGCGGATCGAGGTCAACCTTGTTTGACCAGCGCGACAACCAGACAAATCCAAAATGCACTGTAGTCTGCTCATCACCCCACCCGGAACTTGCCCAATACTCGCGCAGCTGCATTGCTACCGACGGCCAGCTCCCGCGCGTAACGCAGCGCGGTGTTCGGTGACGACCACCTGAGCGCCAATGCGATTCCAGCCCCATCTTCTCCGGCCGCGAACAGATCCTGAGTCAGCCCAACCCGAAATGAATGGCTGCTAAGGGCCCTGGCAACATCGCCTTCAGTCCCAGCTTCGACCTCGATCACACCGAGATCTACCCCACCAAGCACCCGGGCGCGCAGAATCCCGATCACACCCTTCCTAGTCAACGCATTCTGCCCCAAAAACAATCGCTGAACCTGCTGTCCACCTTCGTCAGGTTTCGACCGCAACACATGAATCCGCCGAAAGATCGATCCCATCTCGATCTCACTCGCCAAGAGCCAGGCCGAGACGCGCCCCATCGTCTCTTTCGATACCCAGGCAAACCGCCCCTCCCCACCCTGATCCGTCTTTGAAAACGGAATAAACAACCGGCCCGTCCCGTCACTCTCCAGTGTCAGATCCTGAACACTGCTCCCAACCAGCTCAGAAACACGCAGCCCCGCATCATAGGCCATGCTGAACAAGGCTGCATCGCGAAGCCCGGCCAAATCGGTCCCGCAGGCCGCCAGGAGCCCCGTCAGCGTCACTCCGTCCGGTGCTGCGCCACCATCACTCATCGCCGCCCCAAGACGCAGCGCAGCGGCCTGTTTCTGCCGCCCGCTCTCCCCCCTCCCCTGTCGCTCACGCGCGATCGCCTTCAACGTGTCGCGAACCATACCGGCCTGAGTCGGCAACGGCTCCCGTTCGCCCAGACCAAGCATCCGATGCACGCGCGCGATCGACGCGATCCGGCGAGCCAAGGTCGCCCCCTTCGCCGGACCATGCTTCTCCGTCCCCCTCGCCCGCCAATGCAAATATCTGACCAGCGTTTCGGGATCGGCCGGGATCGCCACCTTCTGCGGCCGACAAGCGGCGCAGTACCCAATATAGCAACGAAGATCGAACACGATTGCCGCCTTCGTCGCCGGAGCCATCGCATCGATCGCAGCCTTGAAGCCAATACTACTGACCCCACTCACCTGGATCAGTTGGGACTGGCCCTCCAGAACCCATTCAAGCGCCGATCGCACCGGCAATTGCGCATCGCTCACCAGAGCTGTACCTTCCACGAACATCGAGTCGAGCGATCCCGAAACCGGATGATCTCGCCGCTCAAAAACACCGCTTTTCGACCCAAAACCTGCCATCGATTTCGCTTTTTGACAAGTTCGTAGGTAACATAATCACCGTTTATGAAACCTACGGGTTCTGAGCAGGCTATTGCAGACAGCCATCGAGGCGTAGTTGATTTGACAACGGACCAGCAACATACGATAAACCCACACTTATGCTACGTGCCATAAATCCTGCCCTCGCGAGCAAGCTGGAACTGGCCTCAGGGGTCCTCGGACAAGCCCAAGCTCGCTTCGAAATCACACCAAACCAGGCGATCCTTCGCGCTCGTATTCGAGCAGCCGAACTCGACGCACTATGCTCGATCGAAGGCGGCGAAATGCTACCTTCTCAGCTTGCTACGAATTACGGTTCAGCAGCGCGTGCCTGGCGCATGTGGCCATACCACTTTGTGCGCGTCTTTGATACACCACTGCCGGGCAGATACGCCCCAACAGCCGACACCCTCAGCGCCTGGTTGAACCACTCTGGCCGCCCTGCCCCACCAGCATTGGCCGCCATTCCGGTTACGATATCCGAAAATCGTGCAAAATCATTCATATACCGCGCGCAGATCAATGCCAGACTACCGCGGATTCTGGCTGGCGGACTCATTGCAGCAGACTTTGCGCGTTCTTCCCCCCTCCTCGATGCGAATGTTCCGATTGGATTGATCCTCGGCGATTGCTGGTCGGTCAATCACACCCTGTCGGCAGGCGGCCTCGCCGCCATCGGCATCCAGTCTGAATACATCGCATGGAAGGCAATCATCCACGGCAAAGTCGATGACGATCTCGATGACACATCCATCGCTGCACGCGATTTCCGCGTAATGTCCGCTTGGCTCGACGCCATAACCGCAGGCGCCGAACAGGTCATTCGCCTCGATAAAGGCCTCCGTCTCTGGTTTGCCCGCCTGGACGAGCTATCCGCCGAGCCAAGACAAAGCTTGGCCTTCCGAAAGGTCGCGATCTTCGTCGCCGCCCGCCCCTCCGCTACGATCGCCGAGGCCGCGAAGCGTTTCAAACTCAGCAGACAGACCGCTACGCGCCTGTTTAATGTCGCCACCAAGCACGCGATGTTTCGTGAGCTGACCAACGGGAAATCCTTCAGGCGCTTCACTGCCGCAATATAGACCGCAGATTTCTGCGGATCATTACACGGATATCCAGTAGCTATCCGATAGATACCAAGCACCTATCGCTTATCCACCAGATATCGGATAGCTATCCGCCTTCTAGTGGATATCCGATAGCTATCGGACGCCTGTTAGATATGTGATAGCTATCCGAACGCCCTTGCATACCCGATAGCTATCCGGTAGCCCTCCGAAATCCGATAGCTACCAAGGAACACCACCATGCCGGTCATTTCATTCCTCAGCGGCAAAGGCGGCGTGGGCAAAACCACCGCGGCACTTATCCTGGCAACCGAACTGTCAGAACATACAGCTGTCACAGTCATTGATGCGGACCCGAACGCACCGTTCACCAAATGGATGAAGCAACGCGACGACACCGGCAACATCGAGCTGATCAACCACACCGCAGTCAACATGGACAACATTGAAGAGGTAATCACCGACGCGGCAGGTAGGTCGACCTTCGTTGTTGTAGATCTCGAGGGCGTCAAGACACTGCTAAACTCCTACGCCGCTGGTGCCAGCGACCTGATCGTCATTCCAACGCAGGGCTCCCAGCTAGACGCCGTCGAAGCAGCAAGTGCAATCAAGCTGGTCAGCAATCTGAAGAACCCAGTGCCGTACAAACTGCTGCTGACCCGCACAAATTCAGCAATCAGGTCACGCACACTGACCAACATCGAGGGCCAATTTGCAGAACGCGACATACCGACGTTCGACACCCAGCTCAACGAGCGCGACGCCTTCCGCGCCATGTTCTCATTCGGGCAGAGCCTCAGCGAACTTGATGACAAGGACGTCCCAAATATCATCAAGGCGAAAACCAACGCCCGAGCATTTGCTGCGGAAGTCCTTGAGGAACTACGCAAGGCCGCTAGAAATTCAAAACCTGAACCCACGGAGTAAAAACCATGGCTCGAGCAAACATCTTTGACGATGATGACGACAAGGTCGTACCGATCATCCCCGGCACCGATCTCAATATCGACGACTTCGCGCCTAATCCGAACCGCCGCCGCGTCGATCTCGATGACTTGAAGAAGAGCGCCGCACTCAACGGTTACCCAGACCGGGCGCCACAATCTGAGCATCCCGCAACAGCGCCAGCAGCACCAGCGCCAGACACACGCTACCGTACAGGGCGCAACATCCAGCTCGGACTGAAGGTCACCGCGCAATACGATGATCGCTTCAAGATCCTTTGCGATGGTGAGCGGCGAAACGTCACATTCGAAATGGCGATCGACGCACTCTGGCGCGAGCGCTTTGGCCGCGATCCCGAATAATCCGGTTTGATCCATAGGGCAGGGGAGGGCGCGCCAACTTCCCCCAGATCCCCACCTCAAGCACGGGAACTATGCCCCGATGGAGACATGGCCAAGCCTGACCTGGTCAACATAGATGAATAGCAGGAACCGAAACCATGACACGACTGACTGCGCTCTGGCTACTCGGCGTCGCGGTGTTTTTGGCAATCGCCATAGTTTTCGGCAATCAGCTCGGCATCCCATTCCCTCTCGCCATCCGAATTGTCGCCGCCAACGGATGCCTCGCCATAATGTACCAGATCGGAAGCAAGTACCCTGGCGAAAAATGGCCACTGGTCGCTCTTGCGATCGGAGCGGTATTCAATTTTGCGCTGTTTTTTTCACCTCTGGCCGAGTTGCCCGCAAAAAAAGCCGACATACTGTTTTTCGCAATTCCGGATGCGGTGATCTTTTTGCTCGCATGGCTATGGACCCACACGGTTACCACGCCCAATTAGCAACCTGCGCCGATAGAATGCCGAAGAACGACATTCATGGGTGTCCGTTCCGTTCGAAGAACTTCTTGCAAAACCCCAGAAATGCCTTGTCTGCGTCACGCGGCGCATCAAGACCGCCATCAGCCATCCACATCTTCCATTCCTGCTCCAGGTGGTACTTGTCCCACCCGGGCGCAATCTCCCGCACCGCCTCCA
>CAZOSI010000156.1:0-7727 GCA_964582485.1 uncultured Novosphingobium sp. | reverse complement strand
AATCTTGCCAAGGTTGGGGTCGAGGGTTCGAATCCCTTCGCCCGCTCCAGTTTTCTCCTAGAAAATCAAAGATTTCGCCGACCGGCGATCTGTTGGATTTTGGAGACAACGCATCTACGACACTCCCATTGTCTCCATATTGTCTCCACTTTTGCGGGTGTGATCGGCCAAAGACGGAAACATTGGCGTAGTGCAGGGACTCTGGCGCTCAGGCCCCTACCGGGTGGCTTCGCCTAGTTTGTCGCTTCCACCGATATCATTGGCGACCAGTTGGTCGACCATGTCGAGACAACGCTTGCGCATTGCAGGGTCGCCATCATGCGACGCATAGATTCGCATGAGTGGTTCCCACAGACGGTAGCCGATAGAACCTCTTGCGGAGCCGGCCTTGGGTAGCTTCGCAACTGCCAGTTCAAGCAATTCGAGGACAAACTCGTCGAGCTCAGCCGGGGCCTCTTCGAGCCGGTGCATGAAGTAGGTCCGCTCGCCCTCAAAATACGGTGAGGAGAGGAAAGCCCGGTAGAGATCAGCATAGCGCCCCATCGCTGCGGTGCTGATCCGCCGAAAAACGTCCGCAGCCCTTTCACGCACAAGCTCCGCGGGATCGTGGAAAAACTTTATGATCAGTTCGCGAAGTTGCGGCTCATCACAGTCCTCCTTTATCTGCTCCACAACGACTTGTGCCCCGCCAGCGCGCCACTCATCGGGGCCGGACAGTATCTGTTCTCGCTCGTGATCCCAATCAGCCGTATCGAAGCTGCGTGCGACGATCAAAGCGGCCGCAAGCGCACTCATCCCGGGATCGTCCCCGTGAAGTAGCGCAAGCAGCACGGCGCGACCCTGCTCCGGTGCGACGGCGTCAAGTGCGATCAGTGACTGCCGACCGTATTCGGATGCCAGTGTAATCGTGGTGCTCTTGGCAATCGCCTCCATCCATCGCGCGGCGGTAGCCGTTTCATGCTTGATCCCGGATCGCACAAACAACAAGGCTGAGGCGATCAGCCAATCGGGCAGATCTTTACCCAGGAGTATGTCGACCGCATCGCAGTTGGCGTCGAAGATCGCCCGGTCGTTCCACGCGAGCGATCCGAGCTTGTGGAGTGCATCGCCGCGCGGCGTTTGCCTGCCCTGCCAGGCAAGATAGTGCCCCTGTTCCAACGCGACCTTGAACAGCGGCTCGGGCTTGTCCTTCTTATTGCGGCTCATCTCGCCCGCCTTGGCGAAATTGCCCTCGCGCGCGATCCGGCTCAGTTCCGCCAGCGCTTCCTGGCCGATTGTTTCACCCGATCGCTGCCCGATTAGCCATAGCAGCGTGCTGTCGTCAGCTTGCCAGGGCTCTCCCGCGCGCAAGCGCACGATCAGGTCATCGAGCGCCGCCGCATCAAGACCGGTCTCTGCAATGCCCCAGAGGATTGCGCGCACGAATGGTTGCGGCGTACCGCACGGCAGAGACCAATACAAAGCGAGAAATCGATTGGGATCCGCCTTTGCTTCTTCTTGTACCACCCGCGCAAGATCGCTCGCGTCGCCGAAGTAGGCATCGCGCCATCGCCGTCGTTCCGACCAGTCGGTGGCGAACGCTGTGCGCCAGGCCTTGTCGTCCATCCGTTTGGCCTGCTCGGACGAGATCGGCGAGCGCGAGACCGATGACCGGATTCCGTCAGGTTCCTCCGGCCTCCTCCCAACGAATTTGCGGTCTAGTTCCTGGGCACGACGTCGGGCTGGCGACGAAAGGTCAACACCCGCAAGTTGGCGGAATGTCGACCATTGACGCATGCCTGAGTCCCGCAGCGCGTAGCGAGCCCAGTCTTTCATCTGCTCGATAGGCCAGCCATTCTCTTCCTCGGGGGCCTTGAACTGGCGGATGCACCATCCAGCATGGTCCAGCTCCGGCCACAGACTCATCAGCCGACCCTCGAGACCCCCCCGCTCGGCTGCCGTCAGGTGGGGCCAGCAGGTCGCCATCGCCTTGCCTGCCGAATAGGCATCGGCATGATGCCAGCCGGCCTTGAACAGCCCGGGATTGTCGATCTGCGCCGCCAGCAGTGGAGCAAGCACTGGGTTGGCCGAAACCGCTTCGAGCACAAGGTGAAGCGCGGTCATGTGCCGCGCTGGATCGAGAATATCCAGGAGCCCCTGGACCACTTCCGGCGAGGTACTGGCCAACCGAGACAATCCGCCGCGAACGATGTCGATGAACTCGACGAGGTGGGGGCCTTCGCCCCGGTCCTTCCGCCGCCACGCCCAGATTCCATCTTCCCTGGGATAGTCCTCTTCCAGTTCAGTCCGTTCCATCGCGATACGCATCGCGGGCAGGATCGCGCTTAGGGCTGCAATGGGATTGGCTTCGAACAATTCATTGAGGTGGTGAAATTCGCGATTGAGGCTCGAATGATCGTCCCGGAAGGGAGTTCCCTCCGGGTTCAGGCGATACCAGGTCGCGAAAGTTGCCGCATATATACTGGCCGCTTCGTCGCTCGCGTTCTTTACCCATCCGTCGGCAAGCGTGAATGGCCCTTGGTCAATCGCTTCGAACTCCTCCTTGCTACAGAGGGAGAGGGCCTTGATCAGCACGTCGGCCAGGGCTGGCAATGGTCTTTCTGGCTGAAACCAGGCGAAACTGCGCAACAAGACCGTTGCCTTGTCGGGCCGTAATTCGAGAAATCTATCAAGGATCTCTGCCGTTTTGGCGTTGGCGCCGTTGGCAGTGATTTCGACCGCGCGAAGCGCCCAATACAGGTCTTCATCGTCGTCCGAGGCAAACCAGGCATCGAGAATTCCGAGCTGCGCAAGCAAGCACACCCAACTAGGTCCGCCGTAGATCACTCGGCCAACATGGCGAGGCAAATTGCTATCGCCGCGACCGCTTTCTTCTACCAGGCGCCACTCCTCCAAACTGGGATCTGGCAGTGTGCTGAGCCAGCGCAGTACCAGGTCGCGAACGTGAGCCCTGACCCGTTTGTCGTCGAGAATGAACGCGAGGTCGGCAAGATAAGTCTTGCGGTCGAGGTCACGCTCCATTGCAAGGATCTGCCTGACCTGCGTGCGCCTGAACAGAGTCTGTTCCGAGCCAAGCAGGAATTGCTGCAGGCCCTTGCCGTCCGAGACGAAAGCGCGGGCGTGAAGGTAGTCGAACAAGGTCTCATGCATCAGCGACACGCGCTGGCCCTGGACAACAATCAAACCGCCCTGTTGCAAGTGCTGGACGGCGCCTGGGAAACGATCGAGGACTGCGACCGGGGCTGCTAGTTGCTCGCGCTGGTTCATCGCCTCCGCGAGCGCAGTCAGCGCTTCGTAAAGGCTCCACCCAGGCTGTGCGATCTTGCGCAGCTCGGCATCGCGCATCGCCAACAAAGCATCATAGAGTTGTCCGATATGTTCGACGTGCGCCAGTTCGAGCGGCGCGGTTGCAGCGAGGTCGGCTACGAGCGCCAGCCCGATCGGTTGGCAAAGAAGCGCCTGCACTTTGGTGCTGGCGCCCTGTATGCCAATGCCCAGCTTCACCAATACCGGCAGTACATCTTCGGTCCAACGCAGCGGGCCGATGTCGATCCGCAGCGCATGCGGCGCACGCGCTATCGCCCGGAACTCATGGTCGTTGTCGAGGTCGAACGAGCGACAGCTGAAGACGACTTGCAAGTCTGGATAGAATCGGGCCTGGCGAAGCATCCGCAGCAACACATTTCGAACCGTCGCCGTGCGCCCGGACATCTCGCTGACCGCGTCCGCCTGGTCGATGAAGAGTACTGCGCGTCCGGCCAATTGCTCCAGAACCACGGCGGGGCTGTCGCTGACCTCGATCGTCGCCTCGCCAAGTGCGGCAAGCGAGGCGATGCCGCCGACCTGATCGATCCGGAATACCAGGGCAGGGCGATCGGGATCGATCCGCTCCAAAGCCTTGCGGACAATCACCGACTTTCCCGACCCAGCCGGTCCGGCGAGGGCAATGACCTTCGGGCCTTCCGGATCGGCAAGCGCGGCGGTCAGCACATCGACTTCGGCGCGATCAATATCGAACAGTCCGGCGCCGATGGGCCGATAGCTCTCATCATAGTGACGATTGGCAGCCTCGATCTTGCCCGGAATCGTCCGGTCAATTTCGTATTGCTTGAGAGCGATTGTCCGCGCGCTGAGCGTATCGAGCAGCTCCTGACGGCGCAGCGGCCGGTTGAAGTTGTGGTCGTCCTCGACCCAGCGTCGCAGGGTATCGATCACGGCTTCGGGATCGGCTGCAAACCAGCGATCGCACTCCGCGGCGATTGCCGCTCCGAGTTCGCGCTCGGGATAGGTGAGGAAGTCGCACCGCTCCAGCCAGGCAAAACTCTCCGATTTGTTCAGGCCAAGGCTTTGCTGCAGCTTTTGCCATTCGGTCTGCTCGGCTTCGGACAACGTGCGCTCGAACGTGTCGGGATCGGCGGCTGTCGGCTGTTTGTCCTTGAGCAGCCTGAGCGGTTTCGCGGGGTCAGTCGAGACGAAGATGCAGCTATTCTTCTCCGACGCAGCGAGTTTGCCCTGAAAAGTCGCCAGCACGCCTTCGCTCGCAAGCCGGGGAATCGTCCAACTGCTGCTGGTCTGACGCTTGGCCTGATGCCACTCCGTCCCATTGCCCCGTTCGACTGCGAATTCGACACCGATTCCGGCATCGCCGACCGGCTCGATCGTGATCGATTGAGCGCGGCCATCGATCAGCTCCAGCAAATGACGGATCAGCCACAGGGCCTCGTACCGATTGCCAACCTTGTCTGCGATTCCGCCGGGATGCATCGCTCAGGCCTTTGTGAGCCGCGCGCAACTGGGTTCGAGGTTCGCCCAGATCTCGTCGATTACCTGCTTTAGTTCGACAGGCGGAAGCTCAAGTGATGCCATATAAGCCTTCCAGCGCTGCTGGGCGGCAGCATCCTCTGCCATCGACGCCGAGAGGCCGACCGGGCGGTCATGCGGTATCGGTGTCTCCCGCCGCCCGAAGGTTGCTGAGATCGCGGCATCGAGCGCCGCTTCCTCGATTGGTAGCGATTTCGGCACGGCCCAGAGGTCGTAGAAATCCTTCATCCGTCCATTTGCCAGACCCAGCGCCACGACGGCCTGGAATTTCTCCGCAATCACCGCTTCGGGTGGATAGCTGCGGATGTTGGGCTGTTCCATGCCGAGCAGCGATGGATAGTCGATGTTTTGCGTGGCGTCGGCGAGCGCGTCGCCGAACCCGATGTCCAGCGTCACCGGGATACGGGTGCGCTCGAGATAGGCTGAGGTCTTGAGGCGAATGCCGCCATATTCCATTTCTTCGCGGATCGCGCTTGCGGCAATGGCATCAGTATCGAAGACGAGACCGTCTCCGACCTCGATTTTCATGATTTCGGCGAAAATCGCCTTGATCGCAGCCTCGTCGTCGGGGCCGAAACCGAGGAAATCGATGTCGCGGGTTTCGCGGTTGTCATGATCGAGCCACTGAGTGACGAGCATGCCGCCCTTGAGCACGTAATTCTCGCGATGAGGGGATTGCGACAGGCGAAAAAGCAGCCGCTCCAGCGCGAAACGCACGAGCAGCACATCGAACCCGCGGCCCTGCTGGCGCGCGAGGTTGAGCAGGCGGTCCTTGACCGAAGCCGCCACGTTTTTGAGCTTCTCAGCCATTGAAGGTCAGTGCCTCGAGATAGGGCCGCATGATTTTCCAGGCCCCCCCGGTGCGTGCCGCCTCGGCGATCGCGGAAGGGCTGGCCTTGCGCTGTTCGACCGCTGTGCGCAGCCCTTCCACCGCCACCGAACGGTCTACCAGACGGCCGTTACGGAACAGATCGGCAAGGGTTTTGGGCACCGAATAGATCGCCACGTCAACTCCGGAGATCGCATGATGCTCGATGCCCTCAGCAAGATACTTGTCGGCAAAGCGCACGATCCGCACGGGCGGATAGCCCGGGACGGGTGACCAGTCGCTGGCGCCGATTGCGACCCAGGTCTTGCGGGGCATCTGGTCGGTCAGGCCATGCCAGGCGAGTGCGGAAACCATCGCAATCACGCCCTTGGGAATGCGCTTCGCCACCTCGGCGAGAGTGAGGTTACCATCGAACTCGGCATCAGGGCGCTGATAGAGTCCCCGGCCAATACGAACCAGTTCGCCATCACCCAGCGCGCGCTGTATCGTGGCGCCAGCGATGCCGTGCTGGCGCAGATCCTGCGCGCGCAGGATGGTCTGCCCTGCCAGTTGCGCGCGCAGCAGTTCGCGTTGGGTGCTCGCCTGCCTGACCACGTTACAAATCCTATGACTGAAATCAATATTGTCAGAGGTTTTGTAACACAAAGGGCGATGCCTGGCCAGTTCATTACACACCGCGATGCAATCGCCACGGGTATCTAACGGAAGCCGAAACCAGTTTCCGGACCAATCGACGTACGCACACTTGAACGAGATCGTTCACCGCAATTTCTTGAACGCCCACAGATGCGTGTAAATCTCGGCCAGTTCCGCTGCGCGCTGCGATGAGAACCCAGCCTTTGTCAGATGGGACCTCAACAGATAACCTGGGATTTCCTGCCGGCTTTCGCGGACCAGAGCATAAAAGCGCTGCCAGTCGTAGAAGTGGAGCGACGACGTGTTCGCGAGCATGGCAAAGCGCTTGAGCAACGTCGTCGTGCGCTCGCTCATCGCAAAGGCCTTGCTCTGGCGCACACCTATCCGAAGGCGATAGCGCGCGCCGAACTGACGATTGTACCGCCTGAGGAGGTCGCCAACCAAACCCTGAGCTGTCTCGACATAAGTCGCCCTGGTCGGCGGATCCGGCGACCATCGTCCAGCCTGCAGCTCGACATTCACCCGACCTGGTCGGTCTTCGCAGGCGATCAGTTGGAAGCCATGATCCTCGTGAATGCACTCGACGGTCAATCGGAAGTTCACGATGTCGTATCGCTGTTGTCCGGGATGAATGCTGTGTCGATCAATCTTGAATTTGCCGGAGTTCTTGGCGAGCTCGGCCATTTGCTCCAGAAACTCCGTCGCGTCCCCCCGCACGCCGATGTCTATGTCGGGCAGCACTTCAGCCATGAGTAAACACACGCCTCCAATCCGAAACGGCACCTGCTCCCGCTGGAGACCGTTCGAGGACCTCGCGCAAAGGCCTTGGCCCAACGCCCAATGCAGATCAGCGCATCTTAATGCCCGACATAGGATCCCACACAAAGTCGAGTGGCGACTCGCCCATGCTGTGCGAAGGGTGCGGATCGTATCGGGTACGGAAACGGTCGAAGACTCTTCTGAATTCGCTTGAAGTCGACGGCCGCAATTGCCCGCGCTGGTAGGCCGCCAACCGCTCGCCAAGTTCACACCCGTCTATTTCACTCAGGAGATCGTAGTGCGGGAAATCGAGATCCTGTCTGCGCACCGCGGTAACAGACCAGAGAACTTGTCCATTGAACCACAGGTATGAGAGCCGGCCCGCCGTGTCATCACCATCACGCCCGTTAAACGATGCCCAACCGAATTTCGCATCGGGCCCGAGTTTCTTGTCAAAGGCATGAATTGCGCGCGTGGCTGGCGCCGACAGCCAATACGGAAAGGATGTTTCCCCAATCGATACGAAGCTCGCCGGATCGAAGGGCTCGTCCAGTGGAATCTGGCCGCTCAGCTGAGCTGTCTCGAAATGCTTCGCCAGTTCTGTAACTTCGACAATCCAGCGTAGCACCTGTTCCCCGTCAGCACCAATGGCACAGATTTGAGGTTGTGATTTAAGGAGGAT
>CAZOSI010000155.1:0-7855 GCA_964582485.1 uncultured Novosphingobium sp. | reverse complement strand
CGCACGTTCTCGTCGGCCACCAGCTCTTCCGGACTTCCCGCGAACAACACTTGCCCGCCATAAATGATGCAGGCGCGGTCCACGATGTCGAGCGTTTCGCGGACATTGTGATCGGTGATCAGCACACCGATTCCGCGGTCCTTAAGATCCCGCACCAGATCGCGAATGTCGCTGATCGACAGTGGATCGATCCCCGCGAAGGGTTCGTCCAGCAGCATGATCGACGGGTTGGCAGCAAGTGCCCGGGCGATTTCGCAGCGGCGGCGTTCGCCACCCGATAGGGCCATGGCCGGGCTGGAGCGGAGGCGGTCGAGCCCGAACTCGTCAAGCAGGCGTTGCAGCTCGCTGGCACGGGTCGCGGGGTCCGGTTCGGCCAGTTCGAGGACGCAGGCAATGTTTTGCTCAACCGTCATTCCGCGAAAGATGCTGGTTTCCTGCGGCAGGTAGCCCAGCCCCAGGATTGCCCGGCGGTACATCGGCAACGTGGTGACATCGACTCCGTCCATCAGAATTCGGCCGCTGTCGGGCTTTACCAGGCCCATGATCGAATAGAAGCAGGTGGTTTTGCCCGCGCCGTTGGGACCAAGCAGGCCCAGTACTTCGCCTTTGCCGACCGAAAGCGAGATGTCAGTCAGGACCGCGCGCTTGTCATAGCTTTTGGCGATCGAGATCACTTCCAGCCCGCCTTGCGGGATCGGCTGCATGGCTGCGGTGTTCGGCGCGACGAGATGCTGGACTTCACTCATATTCCTGCTGATCTAAGCTGCCGAACTGTCTCCGGCAAGCGCCGTTGATCGATCTGGCAGGTTTCGTGCATGGCTTGTGCGCAGACAATGCTTAACGGGTCTTGATCGAATAGCACTTCGGTGATCTACTCAAGGCAGAGGGGAACTGAAAAGGGGATGACCGTGGCTAAGGCATGGCAGGGCGTCGCAGACTGGGTAGCGCGGACGGGCAAGCCGCTCGACTGGCGCAAACGGATGAGCGATAACATTGCCTATGCCCTGCTGGTCTACACCGGCCTCCAGATCTTCGTCACCATGGGGGTGCTGCAAAAAAAGGGTGGTTCGCTCCTGCCCTATTTCACGCTAATTCTTTTGGTCGCCGCAATCATTCCGGCCTGCCGCCGCTTCGAAAA
This sequence comes from uncultured Novosphingobium sp., assembly GCA_964582485.1. Classification (GTDB taxonomy): domain Bacteria; phylum Pseudomonadota; class Alphaproteobacteria; order Sphingomonadales; family Sphingomonadaceae; genus Novosphingobium. The sequence goes on along the minus strand of CAZOSI010000155.1, from coordinate 6,717 downwards.
GCGCTGGAACCGGTTAAGCGATGATCAGGCGGCCGATCCGCAATTCGCGTCCTATTATCGCCGTGATCAGCTCTGGCTCTGGGTTCTGGCGGTGGGCCTGCCGTTTCTGGTCTCTGGCCTGTTCTTTGGCATGGCGCGCCTCGTCAGTTGATTGCTTTTGGCTCGTTAATCCCTAGATCGGCGGCTCTGCCGAAGGAGTCGCCTGCCCCATGCTCAGCCCCACCGCCGCCCAGGACCGCGCCACCGCGCTGATCGACTTTGCGCGCGCCGCCGGGGCTGATGCCGCCGACGCTGTCTATTCGGGCTCGTCGTCCGAAAGCGTTTCGGTTCGGCTTGGTGCACTTGAAGACGTAGAACGTTCAGAGGGTGAGCATCTCGACCTGCGGGTCTTCGTTGGCCGCCGCTCCGCCTCGATTGGATCGAGCGATTTGTCAGATGCGGCGCTGAAGGAACTTGCCGCGCGCGCGGTAGATATGGCCCGCGCCGCACCTGAAGATCTCTATGCCGGGTTGGCCGACGCAGGCTTGCTGTTCAATGGGCCGTTCCCCGCACTCGATTCGGCCGATTCGCAAGAACTCAGCCCGGCCCAGCTGCGAGAACGGGCTTTGGCGATAGAAGATGCGGCGCGCGCGGTATCCGGCGTGACCAATTCCGAGGGCGGCCACGCCAGCCTCTCGGCCCGCAATTTCGCGCTGGTCACCAGCCATGGTTTTGCCGGCACCTTCGGCGGGACGATGCATGGCATCAGCGCGACTGCCATCGCGGGCGAAGGCGGAAACATGCAACGCGACTATGCCTGGCGAATGGCCCGGCACCTGACTGACATGCCAGGCCTGGAAGAATTGGGCCGGCTGGCCGGCAAGCGGGCGGTGCGGCGGCTCGACCCGGGCCGGGTCAAAAGCGGGCCGATGCCGGTGGTGTTTGATCCGCGGGTTGGCGGGACTTTGATCTCGCACCTGGCCGGGGCGATCAGCGGCAATGCTATTGCCCGGCGCGCCAGCTTCCTGCTGGGCAAAGCTGGTGAACAGGTGTTCACCCCCGGCATTGCGATCCACGACGATCCGCTGCGGCTGCGCGGGCTGTCTTCACGCCCGTTCGATGGTGAGGGGCTGGCGACCGCACCGCGTATGCTGGTCGAAGATGGCAAATTGACTGGCTGGCTGATGGACAGCGCCGCCGCACGCCAGCTCGGCGCGGCGCCGACCGGTCATGCGGTGCGCGGCGCGGGCGGATCGCCAGGGGTCAGCACCAGCAACGTCCACCTGGCACCGGGCAGTGCAACCGTTGCCGAACTGATCGCCGATATCGAAGACGGCGTGTTCGTGAACGAACTGATCGGCCACGGAGTTAACGCCGTGACCGGCGATTACAGCCGCGGCGCATCGGGCTTCCGGATCGTCAAGGGTGAGATTGCCGGGCCCGTCGCCGAATTTACCGTGGCCGGCAACTTGATCGATATGTTTGCGGCGTTGACCCCGGCCAATGATCTCGATTGGCACCGCAGCGTCAACGTGCCGACGATCCGGATCGACGGGATGACTGTTGCGGGGGACTAGAAAGTGTGTCTGCCCGCAGGGCCAGACCCCATCAATTCCCCTCCCGCTTGCGGGAGGGGTCAGGGGAGGGCCTATTGGGGTTGGCTAAGTCAACAAGCCCTCCGCTGGCCCCTCCCTTAGACGGGAGGGGAGATTGGCGAACGGCCTACTTCGTGGCTGTGCTTAGCTGATACCGCTCAATGCATTCCAGCACGATCCGTTTGGCATCCTCGGCATCGCCCCACTTGCCGATCCGCACCCACTTTTCCTTCTCGAGGTCCTTGTAGTGGGTGAAGAAGTGCTCGATCTGCGCCAGCACGATCGAGGGCAGGTCCTTCTGTTCGCCGATGTCGGAATAGTATGGGAAGGTCGAATCGACCGGCACGCAGATCAGCTTTTCGTCGCCGCCGTGCTCGTCTTCCAGGTTGAGCACTCCGATCGGGCGGGCGCGGACCACACAGCCCGGAACGAAGGGTGAGCGAGCGATCACCAGCGCGTCGAGCGGGTCGCCGTCGTCCGACAGGGTATGCGGAATGAAGCCGTAATTGGCCGGATAGCGCATCGGTGTGTGCAGGATCCGGTCGACGAACAGCGCGCCCGATTCCTTGTCGAATTCGTACTTCACCGGCTCTCCGCCGACGGGCACCTCGATGATGACATTCAGGCTCTCGGGCGGGTTGTCGCCCACGGGGATTTTTTCAATGCGCATAATGGGTGCGCCTTAGTCGGGATAATGCTGCACTGCAACACCGACTAAGGTCGGATGAGCCGCGTCCAGGCCGGGCGGACTTCGCGCAGTCATGGCTCCTCTGCAACCGCAAGGAGCTATTGAACTCCCTGCTTCCCCTTGCCCTTAGCCACTTGCCGTTTCGGCATCAGCAGCAAGTCCAGCCCGGTCGGGGCAGTGCCCAAGGTGGCCCGATCCAGCCAAGGCCAGCGCAGCCCACCGGAATAGGCGATGCTGACCGTCTGGTAGCGGTTGCCACGCTGGAACAGCAGCTCAATTGGACCGCCGCTTTTGGACGCGGTGATCACTTTCTTCAGTTGGTCGGCGTCATAGGCATCGCCGTTGACTGCAATGATCTTTGCCCCTGTAACCACGCCGGCGTTGAAGGCCGGGCTGTCCCACTGGGTCGCCACGACCTTGCCGTCCTTGTCGAGCGTAAGCCCCAGCGAATAGGCCAGGCTCAGCTGCTTGGCATCGGCCATCCGGGCCTTGTCGAACGGGTTGGGTTCATCCCGCCAGACCAGCCGGTATCCGCCCTTTTCGATCCCCGCTACCGGGGCCGGCTGGCCGGGGGTGTTGATTCGGGTTTCGATGAACTGCGCCCAGTCAAAGGGGGCCACCGCGTTCAGCTTGGTGATGATCTCATCAACCTCGAACGGCATTTGGCCATAATCGCCGTCCCGCATCCCGAAGAACAACTTGGCGAAGTCGTCGATGCTGCGCCTGCCGCCGGTCCGTTCGCGGATGATCTGGTCGATTTCCAGCCAGATCAGCGCGCCTTCGGTATAATAATCCTCGCTTCGAGACAGGCTGGGGAAGGGCTTGGCCTTGCGTGCTGCAAAAATCGGATCGTGGCCGGTATCTTCGACCGAGCGCCAGCGCCGCCCCGGCTGAACCGAGAAATTGCCGGCCCAGCTGGCCAGCATACCCAGGACCATGTCCTTGCCCTGCAGGCCTGAGCGTGCCGCCAGCACTGTGCCCCAGAACTGGTCCTGGCCTTCATAGGTCCACAGCAGATCGTCCTGCATCGGCTGGCGGTAGTCCGGCGTCCACATCCGCGCCGGGCGGCGGAACTTGCCGGCCCACGAATGGGCATATTCATGTGGCAACAGGTTGCGGTCGAACTCGTACTTGTCCCACTCAAGGAAGGCTCCGGGTTCGAGCTGGTTTTCGCTTGAGCGGTGGTGCTCCAGCCCGATTCCGCCCATCCGGTCGGTCAGCGCCAGCAGGAATTCGTAGCGATCAAAATGATTCGCGCCAAAAGCCAGACGCGCTTCGGTGACGAGGTGCCGGTGCGGCGCGATTTGCGCTTCGGTTGCGGTCAGTTGCTCGGGCTTGTCGGCCACGACGTTCAGCGTGACGTTCTGGCCCAGGTCCCACTTGCGGAAATATTTGCCGGCAAAAATCGGCGAATCGACCAGGATCTCATAGCTGGTTTCAGCCCAGGTCAGCTTGTTGCCCTGCTGCTGCAAGCCGTCGAGCGCCACTGCGGCAGTCCAGTCCTGCGGGATAGTCACCGACGGCACCACCCGGATCTGGCGGACATAGTGCCCGGCCGGGTAAAGGCTCATCTTCTCCCACTGCAGGTTGAGCATTTCCTGTGTCATGGTGACCCGGCCTTCGCTCGATTGCAGCGGGCTGGTGTGGATGTATTTCGCGGTTACCGCCTTGGCGCCGGCCGGAACGTCGATGTGAAAGGCAAAGACCTCCACCGGATCGCGTTTCCAGGTAAGCTTCTGGTTGTCGGCGAAGAACTGCACATCGACCAGTTCGGCCAATGGCCCGCGCGGACCATGATTGCCCGGCAGCCATTGCGGCATCAGCAGGGTCAGCCGCTTGACGCCCGGGGCCACCGGGATCGTCTGGGTAACCCTGTAAATCCCCCGATTTAGGTCGGTGGCATCGATGGCCAACCGCATCGCCCCGCCCGGATAGGGCGCGTCGACCGCGTCTGGCACCTGACGCGACAGCGGTACCGCGACCGGCGCGGAAAGCGAGGAAGAAATGGCCGGCGCGCCAAGAGCGAGCGCCAGCGCGGCGAGTGCGATCCCTGTTGCCTTGTTCATGGCCAGCGGTTGTGGCGGCAAGCTGCGCCGGACGCAAGATTCGCGTGCGCCCTTTTCGACGAAGGCCATTCAAGCTAGGGGCGCACAGCATGAGCACACCGCAAGCCATTCGTGGAACCCAGGACATTTTCGGCGCCGAGGCCGAGGCTTTCGCGCATGTCGTCGAAACCTTCGAACGCGTGCGCAAGCTCTACCGCTTTCGCAGAATCGAAATGCCGGTGTTCGAAAAGACCGAGGTGTTCAGCCGCAGCATTGGCGAGACCACCGATGTGGTTTCGAAGGAAATGTATTCGTTCCCGGATCGCGGCGGAGAGAACCTGACCCTGCGCCCCGAATTCACTGCCGGGATCTGCCGCGCCTATCTGACCAACGGCTGGCAGCAGCACGCGCCCGTAAGGCTTGCCACTCACGGGCCGTTGTTTCGTTACGAGCGCCCGCAGAAGGGCCGGTACCGCCAGTTCCACCAGCTCGACGCCGAGATCATCGGAGATGATGAGCCAAGGGCGGACGTCGATTTGCTTGTCATGGCTGATCAGCTCCTGAAGGAACTAAAGATTTCAGGTGTAACTCTTCAGCTAAACACGTTGGGCGATGCCGACAGTCGGAGTCGTTGGCAGAATAGCCTGTTTAAATATTTCGACGCACACCGCGACTCGCTCAGCGACGATTCGCGTAGGCGTCTTATATCGAATCCCCTTCGAATTTTGGACAGCAAGGATTCCGTTGACCGAGAGATTGTCGCGGATGCACCGGTAATCGACGGGTTTCTCTCCCCCGAAGCCGGGCGTTTCTTTGACGAAGTGCTGGCCGGCCTGGATTTGGCGGGAATCAGTCCGCGCATAAACAAACGTCTTGTCAGAGGCTTGGACTACTATCGCCATACCGCATTCGAGTTCGTCCCCGATGAGAATAGCGAAGCGGCTTACAAGCTCGGAAGCCAAAGCACTGTTCTCGGTGGCGGTCGCTATGATGGCCTGATGGAAAGCTTGGGCGGCACTCCTACTCCAGCAGTTGGATGGGCTGCGGGGATCGAGCGATTAGCCATGCTGGTCGAAACACCTCCGGAATTGAAAACTGCAATGCTTGTGGTTGAGAGCGAGCAGCCTGCACTTCTAAATCTTGGCGACATAATGCTTCGAGCGATGCGCCGCAAAGGAATGCCTTCGGGCATCGTGAACAGTGGCCCCATTCGCAAGCGTTATGACCGCGCAATGAAGACTAAACCAGATTACGTCGTGGTTTTGCGTGACTCTGATGATTTGAATTGTGTCGCGGACCTTGCCGTGAAGAGGCACCTGCGCCTTGGCGGGCGCAAGCGAGTAGGTCGACTGTATGTTTCCCTAAAGCTTCTTTTGAAGAATCAATTTGGTATTGATCCTGATGTGTGGAAACAGGTAGTGAATCTGGGTGGGTCAATTAGCTTGGCTCCGAAAACGCGGTGAGCGTCTCCGACGCCCGCCTCCACCAGATCGCTGCCCGCTTCGCTGAAATCGAGGCGCGGCTGGCTTCGGGGACGTTGGAGGGCAAGGAGTTCATCGCCGCCAGCCGCGACTATTCCGAGCTGGAGCCGGTGGCCAAGGCCGCCGAGGCGGTTGCCTTGATGCGCGCTGAGCTGGCCAGTCTGGCCGAGCTCGACGATCCCGAAATGCGCGAGCTGGCTGAGGAGGAGATCGCCCGGCTCAAGGCTGAACTGCCCGAGGCTGAGCATGCCCTCTCGATCGCCATGTTGCCGCGCGATTCGGCTGATAGCCGTTCGGCCATGCTCGAAGTCCGCGCCGGGACTGGCGGCGATGAGGCTGCGCTGTTCGCCGCCGAACTGCTCAGGATGTACGAACGTTTCGCCGCCGATCAGGGCTGGCGGTTCGAAATGGTCAGCGCCAATGTCAGCGACATCGGCGGCTTCAAGGAAGCCGTGGCCGAGATCAATGGCAACGGCGTCTTCGCCAAGCTCAAGTTCGAAAGCGGCGTCCACCGCGTGCAGCGCGTGCCGGTGACCGAAAGCGGCGGGCGAATCCACACCTCTGCCGCGACCGTCGCGGTGCTGCCCGAACCCGATGAGGTCGATGTCCAGATCAACGATGGAGATCTGAAGATCGACGTTTACCGGGCCTCCGGCGCGGGCGGCCAGCACGTCAACACCACCGATTCGGCGGTGCGGATCACCCACTTGCCGACGGGTACCGTGGTCACCTGCCAGGATGGGCGCAGCCAGCACAAGAACAAGGCCCAGGCGATGCTGGTCCTGCGCGCGCGCCTGTTCGAAGCCCAGCGCGATGCAGCCCAGGGAGAAGAAGCCGCAGCGCGCAAGGCCATGGTCGGTTCGGGCGACCGCAGCGAAAGGATCCGCACTTACAACTTCCCGCAAGGCCGGGTCACCGACCACCGCATC
>CAZOSI010000154.1:0-7861 GCA_964582485.1 uncultured Novosphingobium sp. | reverse complement strand
CAAACCCGCCAGTCGCGCATCACATTGACGCCGCGCAGGTCGAGCTTCTTGGTAATCAGTCGTTCAGACGGCGGGCGCGGGGCGAAATATTCCTTGGCGAAATAGTCCGAGCTGACCGGTTCGACGGCGACTTCATCGGCCTTGCCCAATGCCTTGACCAGGTATTCGGCAACTTCAAAGCGGCTGGTCACGCCCTGGCAGACCATGTTGTAGAGGCCCCACAGCTCGTGCTCTACCAGCACCTTGACCTGCGCGGCGAAGTCCCGGGTGTAGGTTGGCGTGCCGAGCTTGTCGTCGACAACCTTGAGCTCCTTTGCCCCGGCTTTCAGCTGGGCGGCCAACTTCTGGATGAACTTCTTGTCCTTGGCGGGACCAGCACCCATCATCCAGCCGGCCCGGCACACCAGATAGCGGTGGGCGTTCTCTACCACGAAGCGTTCGCCCATGTATTTCGAGCGGGCATAGTGGCCGAGCGGATTGGGCTGGTCCCAATCGTCATAGGTTTCCTGCGCCCCGTCAAAGATCCCGGCGGTTGAGATATAGAGCAGCGGCACATCGAGCCGGTTGGCCAGCCACACCGCGTCCTCGACCGGGAGGGTGTTGGTGGCATAGGCATCGTCGACATTGTCCTCGCAATATTCGAGGCTGGTATGCGCGCCGATGTGGAACAGGTAATCGGGTTTGAAATCTAGCACCTGCCGGCGATATTCCGCGCGGTCGCGGAAATCGCAGAAGCCCAGCCAGTCGGTGTTGACGTCCTTATCGGTGCACATCAATTCGTGCGATCCGGAGAACACGTGGTGGAAGGCCTCGCCCAGCATTCCGCCGACGCCTGCCATGTAAATCCTGCTCATTTCAGTCCCTTGGTCGTGGCGCCCTCGATCACGGCGCGGTATTGGCCGGCAATAGCGGCTGTGGAATAATTTGCCACTGCATCCTTGCGTGCCGCTTCGCCCAGCCGGCGACGCAAGGCGGGATCGCGGATCAGCTGTTCAAGCGCCGCTTCCCATTCGGCCTCGGTTTTGACCAGCAAGCCATTCTCGCCATGGCGGATCAGCATCGGCGTGGTGCCGACCTCGGTTGCGACGCAGGGCAGGGCGAAGGCCATGTACTGGATCGCCTTGAGGCCGGACTTGCCGAGCACCCAGTCGTCGATCGGCAGCGGGTATACTCCGATGTCGAGTGCCTGCAGCTGCGCCACTTCCTCCTCGGCGCTCCAGCGGATCACCTCAAGATCGACCCCGGGCAGCTCGTAATCGAAGTTGCCGATCACCCGCAGCTTGAACGGGAGCCTCTGCGCCAGCCGCTGAAACACGCCGGTCAGCAGATCGAGATAGACCTTGGAGCTGAAGGTCCCGGTCCAGCCGACCACCACAGGATTGTCGTTTGAATAGCTGGTTGCGGGCCGAAACCGCTCTGTATCAACCGAAGACGAGATATAGGTGCAGGCCTTCTTCTCGTTCAGTGCCAGGCAGAAATCGTTGAGGAACGGCGAGCTGGTCACGACATGGTCGGCAGTCCGGATCAGGAACCGTGCTTTGTCCGGACCCTTGAGCAGGCGCACCAGCGGCCCGATGTGATCGGCCGCGCCGCCCTGCTGTTCTGACAGGACATTGTCCTCAACATCGAAGACCAGCGCCTTGGCGCGGGCGCGGACCAGCCGTTCGAATCCGGTGGTCCCGAACGGCGTGACCCACATGAAGACATAAACCAGATCGTAGCGCCCGACGCGAAACAGGTCACGGATGCGGCGCAAGGTGCCGCGCAGCACGCCCGCGGCTTTGGCCAGGATATGGCCTTTTTCCCAGACCACGTCCCACATCGCGTTGTCCATGAAGTTGGAGACATCGATCTCCCAACCCTGAGCGCGCCAGTCGTCGAAATACTGTTCGTACTTGAGCCGCTGTCCGGCGGCGACGCCCTCGGGGTAGGGGCACAGAACCAGCATCCGCTTCATGCCAGCAGTTCCCGGTAGATTTTGCGGTAGTCTTCGGCACCGTCTTCCACCGAGAAATGCCGCAGCGCGACGGCGCGGCAGTGAGCCGCAGTGGCTGGATCGCTTGCCAGCTCAAGCATTCTGTCGACCGCGCGGCTGCGTTCCGCGGGCGTGAATTCGCGCAAGGCAACTCCGGCGCCTTCGGTCTCGAGGATCAGTTCCATGTCGCCGACGCCGACATTGCCGAGGCACGGCACCCCGCAGCCGAGATATTCGGCCAGCTTGGTCGGCGCGCTGGCGATCTTGGAGAAGACCGGCTGTATGATCGCGGCCCCGGCACTCATCCGACGGACCTGGGCCGGGACTTCGGCATGTTCGGCGACGGTGATCTCAATGCAGTCTTCGGGCAGTCCGGCTTCTGCGGCCATCCGCCTGACCAGATCCTGTTCGTTGCGGTTGACCACCAGCAGGCGGGCATCGGGCCGCCGCTCGCGCAGCAGCTTGAAGCAAGCCAGCACCTCGTCAAACATGTACCACGTACCGATCGAGCCGAGATAACCGAGGGTGAAGGACGGATCCTTGTCTGCTTCGCTCGGAGTAAACCGGTCCAGATCGGCGCAAGTCGGGATCACTCTGATCGGTGCATGGTCGGTCTCCCGCAAATAAGGAAAGTTCTCGATCACCTGTTTTGAGGCATGAGTCAGCGTGACGACATGATCGGCACCCAGCAGCAGTGTCTTTTCAAGCCGCTTGACCGCGCGGAAGATACCGCCACCTTCCGGCCAGATCCCGCCATCGGTTCGCTCGTCCGCCCACAACCCGCGCATGTCGAACAGGAGTTTCGCGCCGGTCAGCAGCTTGACCACCCAACCGATCAGCGCCGGGATATAGCTGCGGGCATGGACCAGCCCGACATTGTGCCGCGTGGCCAGCCATAGCGCCACCACGGTTCCCTGGGCGATGTCGAACAGGGTCGCTGGCAGGGTCGGGGTCTTGTGATAGGTTAGTGGATGCCAGACAATTTCGGCCGCATCGAGCCGCGCCCTGACTGCGGTAACCTTGTCGGCCCGCGCGCGGTCAGCTGGCTTTTCATAGCTGACCAGGTGGATCGCATAGTCGGTCGCCAGCCGCTCCAGATAAGCGATGACCTGGCTCTGCCCGAGTGGTTCGAGCATGCCGTCATAACTAATGTACAGGACCTTCGGCTTGCCCATCAGGCCTTGCGAGTCCCCACCGCGACCCAATAGGGCACACCTTCAGAAAAGCGCACGTTCTCAAGCCCTGCTGCGCCCATCATTGCTGCGATCTGTGCCCGGGTGAAGCGCTGTTCCAGCCGGGTTCCGAGCCGGTCGAGCGCATCGGTGCGCATCGTGTAGAAGCTGGTGCTGCGATAGGGGGCGAGCGGGATGCCCTCGACGTCCATGCCGGTCTTTTCCAGCAGCAAAGCCAGACGCGCCAGCGGCCAATAGGTTGTCGCGGCGATCAAGCTCGTCACGGCTTTGCGCAGCGGGAAGGGCAGACGGCAGATCACCTGCCGGGCGAGATCGCTGGCTTTCCAGACCATCCGAAACCACAACGGGCGATTGTCGAAGGCGTAATAGAGATAGACCAGGAAGGGAGCCCCCGGCTTCAGCTTGCGGGCGCAGTCGGCCATGGCTGCGGCAGTGTCGGGGATATGATGCAGCACGCCGAGTGAATAGCCAAAGTCCTGACTGCCGTCGGCCAGCGGGATGGCGTCGACGCTGGCCTGATGGAACCTGGCGTTGGGCTTGGTGCCAAGCCGCTTCTGACACACGGCCAGTGCCTTGGCCGAAGGATCGACGCAATTGAGCGTGCCTACTCGATCGACCACGCCTGCCGCCCAGCGGCCGGAACCGCAGCCAAGGTCAAAACCCTCGGCGTCAGTGGGCAGGCTGTCCCATGGAAAGATTGCGAAATAGCGCTCGAACAGTTCGCGCCATTCTTCCTGGCTGAGTGCGGTCTGGTCAAAACTGTCCCATTCCTCGCCGAACCCGGCGACAGTCAGTTCATCGATATTGCGCCCAGGGGCGACGGTATTCATGCCATGGATCCCCGTTCGATCAGGGCGGAAAGGTACCGGCCATAGCCGGTCTTGGCGAAATCGGCAGCGCGGGACAGCAGCGCGGCTTCGTCGATCCACCCGGCTTGCCAGGCGATTTCCTCCAGGCAGGCGAGCTGGATGCCCTGGCGGTGCTGCAGTGTGCGGACGAATTCGCTGGCTTCCAGCAGGCTGTCATGCGTGCCGGTATCGAGCCAGGCATAGCCGCGCCCCATCCGCTCGACGTGGAGGTCGCCTGCTTCAAGGTAGAGCCGGTTGAGCTCGGTGATTTCCAGCTCGCCACGGACGGAGGGCCTGACCAATCGGGCCAATTCGGCGGCGCGGCCATCGTAAAAGTACAACCCGGTGACCGCCCACTTGGATTTGGGCTGGCTCGGCTTTTCCTCGATCGACAGCGCGCGGCCTTCGCTGTCGAGCTCGACCACGCCATAGGACCGGGCATCCTCAACGTGATAGCCGAACACAGTTGCCGCACCGGCTTCGGCGCGGACCCGTGCACGGCCTAGCATTTCGCTAAGCCCCGCGCCGTAAAATATGTTGTCACCCAGCACGAGCGCGCTGGGCCCGACGCCAACGAAGCTGGCGCCGAGATGATAGGCTTGGGCCAGTCCTTCCGGGCGAGGCTGAACGATATAGTCGATCTTGATCCCGAACTGTTCGCCCGTGCCGAACAGGCGGCGGTAATTGTCGAGATATTCGGGCGAAGAGATCAACAGAATTTCGCGAATTCCAGCCAGCATCAGTGTGCTGAGCGGGAAATAGATCATCGGCTTGTCGTAAACCGGCAGCAGCTGCTTGTTGACCGCCAGTGTCGCAGGGTGCAGCCGGGTGCCCGATCCGCCTGCCAGGATTATGCCCTTCATCGTGCCTGTCCTTCACTGGCCAGCCGGGCCACAATCTCGTCGACGGCGTCCTGCCACGGGCGCAGCGAAATGCCAAAGTCATTGCCAAGCTTTGTGCAATCGAGCCGCGAATCTGCTGGGCGCTGTGCGGGGGTCGGGTAGTCGGCAGTGGAGATCGGTTCAACTACCTGTGGCACTTTCATGCCGCAGTGTGCCGCACGATCGAAGACGTATTCGGCAAGACCATGCCAGGTCGTCTCCCCGGCATTGGCGCAATGCCAGATGCCAGAAGGACGTTCGGGATCGGCTACGAACTGCGCCGCAATCGCCGCAAGCGCGGCGGCCAGATCGCCTGCGTGGGTAGGCGTACCGTGCTGGTCAGCAACGACCCCTAAAACGTCACGTTCGGTGCCGAGCCTGAGCATTGTTTTGATGAAGTTGTTGCCATCTGCGCTGATCACCCAGGCTGTGCGGACGATCGCATGGCGCGCGCCGGAAGCCTTCAGGGCCATTTCACCCGCCGCCTTGGTCTTGCCATAGATGTTGAACGGGGCGATCGCATCGTCTTCGCGCCAAGGGCCTTGGCCCTCGCCAAAAACATAGTCGGTCGATACGTGGATTATGGGAATGCTGGCCGCTGCAGCGGCGAGCGCCAGCTTTCCAGCCGCGTCGCAGTTCACGGCATGGGCCAGAATCGGCTCGGACTCGGCCTTGTCGACGGCGGTATAGGCCGCACAATTGATGACCGCAGCAAATTCGGAAAGTTCGAGAATGCCCTCGCCGATCAAGGTCGACAGGTCCAGCACATCGCGCCCAGGCGCAACGATCTCCACCCCCGGCGGCGGATTGCGGCGCAGCGCGAGGCCAACTTGCCCCGTCCCGCCGGTCAGCAACCAACGCTCAGCCATGGGTCAGGCCAAGCCTTTCGCCCTGATAGGCTCCGCTCTGGACGGAGCGCCACCAAGGCTCGTTGTCGAGATACCAGGCGACCGTGCGGGCGATTCCGCTCTCAAAGCTCTCCAGCGGTTCCCAGTTCAGTTCCTTCTTCAGCTTCGCGGCGTCAATCGCATAACGGAAATCGTGACCGGGGCGGTCAGTTACGAAGCTGATCTGCGCGCGGTAGGACTGGCTATCGCCGCGCGGGTGCAGTCGGTCGAGTTCGTCGCAAATTGCGTGGACCACCTGCAGGTTGGTCCGCTCGGCATTGCCGCCGACGCAATAGGTCTCACCGACCCTTCCGTCCGTGACAACCGCGCGCAGGGCACGAGCGTGATCCTCGACATGTAGCCAGTCGCGCACGTTGGAGCCATCGCCATAGACCGGCAGCGGTTCACCGCCGATAGCCTTGAGGATCGTTAGCGGGATTAGCTTTTCCGGGAAGTGGTACGGTCCGTAGTTGTTCGAACAATTGGTCAGCACCACCGGCAGCCCGTGGGTGTGATGCCAGGCGCGCACCAGATGGTCGCTCGCCGCCTTGGACGCCGAATAGGGCGAGCGCGGGTCATAAGCAGTGAACTCGTCGAACTGGCCCTCGGATCCCAAAGAGCCGAACACCTCGTCGGTCGAGATGTGGTGGAACCGGAACGCGCCGCGCGCTGCTGGGTCAAGCCCGCGCCAATAGCCGGTTGCCGCGTCGAGCAGCGTGAAAGTGCCGACCACATTGGTCTGGATGAATTCGGCCGGACCGTCGATTGAACGATCAACATGGCTTTCCGCGGCAAGATGCATCACCGCATCGGGTTTGAAATCGGCGATGACTTGGGCAAGCGCCGGTCCGTCACAGATGTCTATCTGGTGGAAGTGATGGCGGTTGGACTGCCGTGCGTCCGCAAGGGAAGCGAGGTTGCCGGCATAGGTTAGCTTGTCGACATTGCAGACCTCGGCTGCAGTCTCGGCAATCAACTGTCTGACCAGCGCCGAGCCGATAAAGCCGGCGCCGCCGGTAACCAGGATGCGTTGCGGTTCGGACATGCTCGATCAAGGCTCCAACGGGGCAAGCGGTGTGCCGTCATAGTCGAAATGTCCGGCAAAGTCCCTCAATTCGGGGAGAATTTGGTCCTTGTCTGACAGGACCGGTTCGATCCCCTCAAGCGGCCAAACGATTCCGATTGCCGGATCATTCCACATGACCCCCGCTTCGCATTCGGGCGCATAGTAATCGGTACACTTGTAGTGAACTTCGACATTGTCGGTCAGTGTCATGAAGCCGTGAGCGAAGCCGACCGGGACGTAAAGCTGTTCGCCACTTTCGGCGGTCAGCATCGCTCCGACCCATTGGCCAAAGCTGGGCGATTCGCGGCGCAGGTCAACCGCTACGTCATAGATCGCGCCGCTCAGGCAGCGCACCAGCTTGGCCTGGGCATGGGGTGCGAGTTGGCAATGCAACCCGCGCAGGGTTCCGCGCGTTGCCGACAAGCTATGATTATCCTGCACGAACACATCACCGATCCCAAGCTCGGCAAAGGTCCTCGCATTGTAGGTTTCGCTGAACCACCCGCGCGCATCACCGAAACGGCGGGGGCGAATCAATTTCGGGATCACGCAGCCAAGTCTCCGCCAAGACAGTGAATTTCCGAAATAAGAATGACTTTCAGGATTTTGGACATGACAAATCCCTTATGCCGCCTTAGTCAGCCTTACCAGCCCCAACTGCGGGGGGATCGCATTTCAATTCAACCAGCTGAGGGTCAGCGCGCCGATGGCACCGAACAGGCTCCGTTTGCAGCGCAAATCGGCGTGGCTCAATCCGCTGACGCAACTTGCCATTGCGGCCTTGGCCTGCGTGGTCTGGCCGTTTTTCCTGACAGTGCGATTTCTGCCGGCGCGCTGGCATGACTATGTTGCCCAAAACACCTTGATCGCATGCCTTATCGCGCTTGCCCTCGGGTTCACGCTGCATCGCTCGCTCAGCAAGCACCCGGGAACATTCTAAAGCTTTGGAATTCTGCAAGGTTATCTGGCCTCCTTCGGCATAGTTCTCTCAGGGATTCTGCTGCTGCGGAT
>CAZOSI010000153.1:0-7877 GCA_964582485.1 uncultured Novosphingobium sp. | reverse complement strand
GCATCGGGCGCCGGCTTGAGCGGATAAGTCCCTGCGCCGATGATGCTGGCGAAGCGCGGGGTCAGGCCGAGCGCGTCGAACAGCAGCCGGGTCATCGGCTCACGCTTGTTGGTCACCACGGCGATTTTGGTGCCGCTGGCGGCAAGGCCGTCGAGCATCTCAGCCGCGCCGGGATAAAGCGCAGTGTGGACTGCGATATTGGCTTCGTAAAAGCGGAGCAGTTCGGCGAACAGCATGTCCTGGTCGAAGCCTTCGTCGCCACCGGTCAAGGCCAGGGCCCGCTGCAGCATCAGCCGGGCGCCGCCGCCGATCAGCCCCATCACATCCTCGCGGGCTACCGGCGGGCGGGCGACCAGCGAAAGCGCATGGTTCACCGCCGCACCAAGGTCGCCCGAGGTATCGAGCAGGGTGCCATCAAGGTCGAAGCCGACGATGTCGAAGGGAATGGTCATCGCCGCGCGCCTTGGCACGTGCGTTGTGGAATCGGCAAGCATTTGGTGGCATGGCGATTAACCATGAGCACTGCCACTCCCCTTGCGATCGTTACCCTTGCCGCGGGCAAGGGCACCCGGATGAAATCAAACCTGCACAAAGTGCTCCACCCGATCGCCGGGCGGCCGATGCTGGAGCATCTGCTGGCCTCCGCAGCGGAGCTGAACCCGGCGCGTTCAGTGGTGGTTGCCGGGCACGGGCGCGATCAGCTTGAGGCGCAGTTGGGAACCCGCGCGGTGCTTGCGGTGCAGGACCCGCAACATGGCACCGGCCATGCGGTGCAGCAGGCTGAAAGCGCACTGTCGGGCTTCGAAGGTGATGTGCTGATTCTCTATGGCGACGTGCCGTTCGTCAGCGCCGCAACGATGCGCTCGATGATTGCGCGGCTGCACGGTGATGATGCACCTGCCGTGGTGGTACTGGGCTTCGAGCCCGCCGATACGCTCGCCTATGGCCGGGTGATCGCGGAAGGCGACCGGATCGTGAGGATGGTCGAGCACAAGGACGCCAGCGAGGTGGAGCGCGCTTGCCGGCTGTGCAACTCCGGCTTGATGGCGGTGCGCAGCGCCGATCTGTTCGGCCTGCTGGCGCGGGTGACCAATGACAATTCGCAGGGCGAATACTACCTGGTCGACGTCGTCAACATCGCCAATGCCGATGGACGGACCTGCGCGGTGGTTGTCACCCCCGATCCGCACGAAGTCGAAGGGATCAACAGCCGCGCCGAACTGGCCCAGGCCGAGGCGCGCTGGCAGCACCGCCGCCGCCTGGCCGCGATGGATGATGGCGCCAGCCTGATCGCGCCGGAAACTGTCTGGTTCGCCTGGGATACAGTTCTAGGCCGCGATGTCTTGATTGAGCCCAATGTGTTCTTCGGGCCCGGCGTCTCGGTGGCGAACGGGGCGAAGATCCGCGCCAACTGTCATATCGAGGGGGCTAGCGTGGGCTCGAACTGCGAAGTCGGCCCCTTCGCACGCCTGCGCCCGGGTACGGTGCTGGAGGAGAAGGCCAAGATCGGCAACTTCGTCGAGGTCAAGAAGGCGACGCTTGGAGCTGGCGCCAAAGCCAATCACCTGTCCTACATTGGCGATGCTGAGGTGGGGGCAGAGGCTAACATCGGCGCGGGGACGATCACCTGCAATTACGACGGATACTTCAAGTACAAGACCGTCATCGGCGAGCGCGCGTTCATCGGCAGCAACTCTGCGCTTGTCGCCCCGGTCAAGATCGGCGCGGATGCGATTGTCGCGGCGGGCAGCGCGGTGACGCGCGATGTCGCGGCGGGTGAGCTGCGGATCGTGCGGGCGGAACAGTTGGTCAAGCCGGGCTGGGCCGACCGGTTCCATGATGCGATGAAAAAGAAGAAGGCGGAGAAGGGGTCATGAGATCGTATTTTACGCTCCTATTTGCGACTCTCACATTGGCCGCCTGCGATCAAAGCGACCAAGAGATTGCTGGCTTCAATGAACTCGAGAGCCAGGTTTCACGGCAACAAATCGGGAGTGATACGGATCAGTGGATTGAGCGCTTCAATCTCGCAGGGGAATGGGAGAGAGTTGGTTTGATCTTCGGTTATGTGGATGATTTTGGGGAGTGCCAGAAAGCTATCGCTGGTCTTAAGCTAGCAAATCCCGCAGCAGACTATCGCTGTGTGCCGGCGAACCATTAGGAGCGCTAGGCTTGACATGATATCATGATATGATATCAGTATATCAATGACCCGCATCCTCGCCGATCTGCCCGATGAAGAGATCAAGCGGCTTGACCAGCTCGCTGCCGAGCAGGGCAAGTCGCGCGCGGCGGTGCTGCGCGAAGCTGTCGCGGCCTATCGTCCGCCAAGTGCCGAGAACGACATGAGTTGGCTCGACAAGGGTTTCGGTCTGTGGGCCCGGCACGGCCTTCAGTACGATCCGCATGAGTACGATCGCAAGCGGCGTGCGGAATGGACTCGCTATTGGGACGATGACTATGAGGAGGTCCGGGCGGAATCGCCCGACATGTTCGATGAAGAGGACGATCGTCAGCGGCAGATCTACCTGGACATGCTCAAGGGCAAGTATCCCCAGCCCAAACGGCCTGAATCCCGGTGAGCGGTTTTGCGTTCGACGCCAACATCGTGATCGATGCGCTGGCCGGATTCCCTCCGGCAAGGACCGAGATCGAGCGCACGGTGGGACTGGCCTCACGGCCTTGGATCAGCCGCATGGCCTGGATCGAAGTGCTTTCAAAGGGCAGCGAGGCCATGGTCAAGGATGCGCTCGAGTTTCTCTCGCGCTTCGGTCTCGATGAAATCGACGATGAAATCTCGCGGCGCGCCGCCGCCTTGCGGCGCGAGCGTCCGCGCCTCAAGTCGCCCGACGCGATCATCCTTGCCACCGCGCAGATCCGTGGCCGGGTCCTCATTACACGCAATATCAAGGATTTCCCGGCAGAGATGCCGGGCATCCGGGTTCCCTATACTCTCTAACGAAAGCAAGCTCCCATGTGCGGAATAATCGGCATTGTCGGCAAGGAACAGGTCGCGGACCGGCTGGTCGACGGTTTGAGGCGCATGGAGTACCGGGGGTACGACAGCGCCGGGGTCTGCACGCTGGATAAAGGCCAGCTGGTCCGCCGCCGGGCCGAGGGGAAGCTCAACAACCTCGTTAACGTCCTCGCCCGCGATCCTGCGCCCGGTCTGGTCGGGATCGCCCACACCCGCTGGGCGACTCACGGCGCGCCGACCGCGGCCAATGCCCACCCGCACGCCACCGAAGTGCTCGCGCTGGTCCACAACGGGATCATCGAGAACTTCCGCCAGCTCAAGGACGCGCTGACCGGGCGAGGGCGGACCTTCGAGAGCGATACCGACACCGAAGTCGTCGCGCACCTCCTGTCCGAACAGGTCGAGGCGGGCCTGTCGCCCGAAGACGCGGTCAAGGCGGTGCTGCCGCAACTGCGCGGGGCCTTTGCCCTGGCGATCGCGTTCAAGGATCATCCCGACATGCTGATCGGCGCGCGGCTCGGTTCGCCGTTGGTGGTCGGATACGGGGAAGGGGAGACCTATCTTGGATCCGACGCGCTGGCACTCGCGCCGCTGACCCAGAAGATCGCCTATCTCGACGAGGGCGACTGGGTGATTGTCACCCGCGAAGGCGCCGAGGTGTTCGACAAGGACAACAATCCGGTCACGCGCGAGATCACCACCTCGGGCGCATCGGCGGCGGAGATCGAGAAGGGCAACTACCGCCACTTCATGCAGAAGGAGATCTTCGAGCAGCCGACCGTTGTTGCCCAGACCCTGCGCTCCTACATCCGCCAGGTCGACCAGTCAGTCGCGCTGCCGCAGTTCGATTTCGACCTCTCGAGCATCAACCGCGTCACCATCGTCGCCTGCGGGACCAGCTTCTACGCCGGGATGGTCGCCAAGTACTGGTTCGAGCAGTTCGCGCGGCTCCCCGCCGATATCGATTTCGCCAGCGAATTCCGTTACCGCGAACCGGTGATGGAGCCGGGCGGGCTGTCGCTGTTGATCTCGCAAAGCGGGGAAACCGCCGATACTCTGGCGGCGTTGCGCCACTGCAAGGCACAGGGTCAGACCATTGCCGTCGTGGTCAACGTCCCGACCAGCTCGATGGCGCGCGAGGCCGATCTGTTGCTGCCGACCCATGCCGGGCCCGAGATCGGGGTGGCCTCGACCAAGGCCTTCACCTGCCAGCTCGCCGTCCTCGCCGCGCTTGCCGCGCACATGGCGGTCAAGCGTGGGCGGATGGACCGGGCGGCGGAGACCGAGGTGGTCAAGCACCTGCTCGAAGCCCCCGCCAGCCTCAACGCCGCACTGGCCCATGACGACGAGATCGCCGCCATGGCGCACCACATCGCTCCGGCCCGCGACGTGCTCTACCTCGGGCGCGGACAGGACTATCCGCTGGCCCTGGAGGGCGCATTGAAACTGAAGGAAATCAGCTATATCCACGCTGAAGGTTATGCATCGGGTGAAATGAAACACGGGCCGATCGCCCTGATCGACGAGGCCGTGCCGGTGATCGTCCTCGCGCCCTCTGGCCCACTGTTCGAAAAGACCGTCAGCAACATGCAGGAAGTCCGCGCGCGCGGCGGCAAGGTGGTGCTGATCTCGGACGCGGATGGGATCGCCGAAGCCGGAGAGGGCTGCCTCGCGACGATCGAGATGCCGAAGGTTCACCCGCTGATCGCGCCGCTGGTCTATGCGGTGCCGGTGCAATTGCTCGCCTATCACGTGGCTTGCGTGAAGGGTACCGACGTCGACCAGCCGCGAAATCTGGCGAAATCGGTGACGGTCGAGTGAAGTTGGAAGGCGGTTGCCATTGCAAGGCAGTGCGCTTCTCGATTGAAGTCGAGCCGCCGATCGAACTGCTTGATTGCAATTGCTCGATCTGCGCCAAGTCGGGGCTGTTGCACCTGATTGTCAGGCATGAGGATTTTAGCCTGCTCAGCGGGGAGGATTCGCTGAAATCCTATCGCTTCGGCACCTTTGCGGCCAATCATCTGTTTTGCACGGCCTGCGGAATTCGGTCATTTTACCAGCCACGCTCCCATCCCGAAGCGTGGAGTGTCAATTTCCGCTGTCTCGATCCCGGTCATGGGATCGAACCGGACGTGCGTGCGTTCGATGGGCGCAACTGGGACAAGGCCCGCACGGCGCTGGACCACGATGGGAAAAATCAATGATCATGGTTTTTGGGCCGCAACCTTTACGTGGCGCTAACATTTTGCCCTTAGTCAGGGCGGGTGACCAAGCCAGATACCGCCTCGTCAACCCTGCCCAGAAGCTTGCCAGTCATGGCGGTTCTTGGCTTGACCGACCCCGCCGAAGGGGATTGGGCGCGGCTGCGCGGCCTGCAGTACTCGAGCCTCACCCGCAACACACTTGCGCGCGGACTGGCCCATGGGATAGCCGCGCTCGGCGTTCTGCGACTCTATTATGGATTCATCCATCCTGCCGCGCTGATCGCATGGCTTGCAGTTCTGGCGGCGAGCCTGTTCTATGGCGCGAAGATCGACAAAGCCCTTAGCGATGCCGATCGGCGGCGAATATCCAAGGACGAAGTCAATCGCCAGACTTTGAGTTCGATCGGCAATGCGCTGGTCTGGGTTGTACCCCTGGCGGCCTTCGCGCCATTCGGCCCGCCTTCGGCCCATCTTGAACTGTGGGCTGTCTGTGCGATGCTGATGACGGCCTCAGCCATGCTCTTGCCTGCCGTGCCGCTTGGCAACCTGCTTTTCGGCGGAAGCGTCGGTGCGGCTGCGCTGGTCAGCTTTCTGTTCGGCGGTTCGTTCGAAATGGCGCTGCTATCGTTGGTGTTCTTGGTCGTTGTCGGCCTGGGAGCGATTGAAAACGCGCGTTTTTTCCTTACCGCGAGAATTGCGGAATCCGCAATGGCCGAAAAGAGCGAAGTCGTCTCGATGCTGCTTCGCGAGTTCGAAGAGGGTGAGGCCGACTGGCTGTGGCAGATTGATACGTCGCGCCGGGTTCGATCGGTCAGCCCACGCTTTGCCTATGCGCTTGGCCTCGCTCCCGACGAGATCGAGGGCAAACCCTTTGTCCAGCTGATCGCTGGTCCGGCCTGGGATACCGGCCAATTTCCTTCAAGTCTGCATGATCTGGCTGAACGAATCAAACGGCGGGAGAGCTTCTCGAACCTGCTGGTCCGGGTTACGATCAACAACCAGCAACGCTGGTGGGAACTTTCAGGAACGTCGAAACTGGACGACAGCGGGAATTTTGACGGTTTCCGCGGGGTCGGCTCCGATGTGACCGAACAACGCGAATCGAGCGAAAAAATCGCGCACATGGCGCGTTATGACACGCTCACCGGGCTGCCTAACCGGATGATGGTGACCGAAGCGATGGGCGAAGCCATGCGCTATGCCGATCAGTGGCGCACCCGCTGTGCCTTCCTGATGATCGACCTCGATCGCTTCAAATCGGTCAACGATACCTTGGGCCACCTGATCGGCGATCAGCTGCTGGCCCGCGTTTCAGAGCGGCTCAAATCGATCATGACCGACAACGAACTGGTCGGCCGTTTGGGCGGCGATGAGTTTGCTATCGTGATCCGTGACGCATCGGACCACAACCGTGTCGTCCGCGTGGCCGAGGCCGTGATTGAACTGTTGTCGCGGCCTTACGAGGTTGAGCATCACACGCTGTATATTGGCGCTTCGGTTGGTTCGGCGATCGGTCCGCGCGACGGGACAACCGTCGAAACCTTGATGCGCAATGCCGATCTGGCGCTTTACCGGTCCAAGGAAGAAGGCGGCGGGATCCATCACGGCTACGAACCTTCGCTGCACCAGGAAGCCGAGGAGCGTCGCAAGCTCGAATTCTCGCTGCGCCGCGCACTCGAAAAGAGCGAGATGACGCTCAATTATCAACCGGTGGTGGACGCGACTGACGAAACCATTGTGAGCTTTGAAGCCTTGCTGCGCTGGAACAGCGAAGATCATGGCTTTGTCAGCCCGGCAAAGTTCATTCCGCTGGCTGAAGATACCCGTCTGATCGTGCCGATTGGCGAATGGGTGCTGCGTGAGGCGTGCCGCGAGGCAGTGCGCTGGCCAAACAACGTCAAGGTTGCAGTCAATGTCTCCGGTGAGCAATTGCTGGATCCTGGCTTCATCTCAAGCGTAGTCAGCGCACTCAGCTCAAGCGGGCTGCCAGCCCAGCGGCTCGAAATCGAAGTGACGGAATCGATCTTCCTTCGCGATGCCAGTACTGCTCGGGCCGCGCTTGAACAGATCATGTCGCTTGGTTGCGGTATTGCGCTTGACGATTTCGGAACCGGCTATTCCTCGCTCGCCTATATCCGAAACCTGCGCTTTTCTACGATCAAGGTCGACCGTTCGTTCGTCACCGGTGCGGCACTGGGTAACCCCGAAAGTCTGGCGATCATTCGCGCCGTGGTGGCCATGGCTGAAAGCCTTGAGATGTCAACAACGGCCGAAGGGGTTGAAACCGAACACGAGCTTGAGGTCATCCGCCAGCTCGGTTGCCGCAAGATCCAGGGTTACTATTTTGGTCGACCGATGGGCGCGACCGACGCGCGCGCACTGTTCCAGGGCTCGCAGCTCCGCCAGGCCAACGCCGGCTAGGCCGACGCCAACGCGTTCAGCGCGCTTTCGAACAAGGCGCGGCCATCGGTGCCGCCCTGTTCTGCCTCGATCATCCGTTCCGGATGCGGCATCATGCCCAGCACGTTGCCAGCAGCGTTGAGAACCCCGGCAATCGCCCGGGCCGAGCCGTTAACCTCCTCGGCATAACGAAACGCCACACGCCCTTCGCCTTCAAGCCGGTCTAGCGTTGCGGCATCGGCGAAGTAGTTGCCATCGTGATGTGCGACAGGGATTTTGATCGTCTGCCCTGCGCT